>CAXTMN010000084.1:0-6773 GCA_964245395.1 uncultured Bryobacteraceae bacterium | reverse complement strand
CTTTTAATTTATTGAACAACGTTTTCAGACTAATTCCCAGGATCTCAGCTGCACGCGTCTTGTTGTTTTTCGTATGCTGCAACGTCATCTGAATCAGCGCTTTTTCGGCTTCGCTCACTGTGGTGCCCACTGATAGCCGAATGCTATCTGGTTCAAATACCTGCGCTGGAGGTCGCGACCCGACTGACACTCCAAAGTCGTACGGAAGATGGGCCACTTGGATGGCGCCTTCCCCGGCCATGATCACAGCGCGCTCCAGTACATTCCGCAGTTCGCGTACGTTACCCGGCCAGGAAAACTTACGAAAAGCGTCCATCACGTCCTGAGTGACATACGTCACGTTGCACCCATGCTTCTTATTCAGGTGCGTAATCAGCGTTTCGCAAAGGACCGGCAAATCGGTCATACGTTGACGCAGCGGCGGTAAGCCGATCTGAAACACATTGAGCCGGTAGTAGAGATCTTCCCGCAGATCACCCTTTTTCAAGGCTTCGTCAAGATTTCGATTTGTCGCTGCAATCACCCGCACGTCGACGGAAATTTCGCCTTTGCCTCCAAGTCGTCGCACACGCGAATCTTCCAGCACTCGCAGCAGTTTGGCCTGCGTACCCGACGGCATTTCAGCCAGTTCGTCCAGCAGCAGCGTGCCATGTTGCGCCAGTTCGAAGCACCCCGCGCGGCGCTCCAAGGCTCCGGTGAAAGCGCCCTTTTCGTGTCCGAACAGCTCGCTTTCCATCAAGGTTTCAGGCATTGCCGCACAATTGATCGCCACGAACGGCCCCGCGCGCCGCCCGCTTAGTTGATGGATAGCACGCGCCACTAACTCCTTCCCGGTTCCACTTTCCCCCACCACCAGAACCGATGCTTTACTTGGCGCAACTTGCTGGACTACGGTAAACACCTGCTGCATTTGCGGCGAGGTGCCGACCATATCCACCAGCACGCCCGAATAGGACAGCTGCCGGTGCAGCCTCTCCGTCTCTTCCGTGAGCTGGTTTTGTGAAGCCGCCCTTTCTAAGAGAACCCGAAGAGCCGCGGGCTGAATGGGCTTTTCCAGGAACCAAAAAGCTCCCAAATCATGAATGGTTTGGATAGCAGTTTCGATGTTTCCGAATGCGGTAAGCACTATTGCGGGCGGCATATTCCCGTCCGCACCCAGCCGCTTCATCAACTCAAACCCATCCATCCGCGGCATCATTAGATCGGTGACGATGACGTTCGGTGTGAACATCGTCATCTTGTCTAAGGCTTCTTGACCGTCGCATGCAGTCTCGGCGTTAAACCCCCATGCGGAGATCATCGCAGCCAAAGGGGCGCGTTGTGACTCTTCGTCATCTACAATCAGGACATTAATCGGCTGGCGAGTAGTCTGGTTTCCCAATGTTTGTTTTCAGGATCACACACAGCCGCTCCGGACTGGCCACCTCCCGGTGACGGCTGATGATCCGCCTCATTAAATCGAAACCTCTAGGGTAAACCGTCCATCAACGGAATTGCCAGTATTGAAAGTTCCTGGTCCATTGCCCTTACCGAATACTCCCCACAGCAACGACCTTGAGGGCTCCAATGAACCCCCACCCTTTTTGGGCACCTGGTCTCGCCTTTATTCAGCCGTGCTCTGGTATTTGGCAGGTCTCATTCTCATCTTGTATTGGTTCTCTAAGCTATTTAGCTGACGCTGTTAGCTAACGAGGTGCATTCTGATTCGCGCGCGCACTCCGCCCTGCATCTACCCTGAACGTATGCGCAAGCTGGTTGACACCGTTACGAGCCCTCTCACATGAAAGTGCTCGATTGGGTGGTCTTCGCTGTCTGGCTCATCTCTCTCGTCTCTTACGGCCTCTACCGTGGACGCGGCAGCGGGACAACCAGCAAATATCTTCTCGCCGGGCGCAGTATGCCTTGGTATGCCATGGGGCTTTCCATTCTGGCAACTCAGGCCAGCGCGATCACTTTCATTTCCACTACCGGCCAAGGCTTCATCGATGGCATGCGATTTGCGCAGTTCTATTTTGGCCTGCCGATCGCCATGGTTATTCTCTGCGCTACCGCCGTTCCTATTTTTCACCGCGCTGGCGTCTATACCGCCTACGAGTACCTTGAACGTCGTTTCGACGCTAAAACCCGTGCTTTGGTGAGCGTCGTATTCCTGGTCCAGCGTGGTCTCGCCGCCGGCATTGGGCTCTATGCGCCTGCTGTTGCTCTCGCTGCCGTCCTCGGATGGTCCGACCGGCTCGTTACGGTTCTTATTGGCGTTCTCGTCATTCTTTACACGGCAACCGGCGGAATTAAAGCCCTTACATGGGCCGATGTTGGACAGATGACCATGATCTTTGTTTCGCTGGTAATTAGCCTCACCGTCATTCTTCACGCTTTGCCCGCCGACATCTCGTTTGTGGACGCTCTCTACCTCGCTGGCACTTCCGGCCGGCTCAAAATTGTCGATCTCCACTTCGATCTGACTGATCGCTATAACGTTTGGAGCGGTGTCATCGGAGGCGGCTTTCTTGCGCTTGCGTATTTTGGCTGCGATCAAAGCCAAGTTCAACGCTATCTGACCGGGAAGTCCATTGCTCAAAGCAGGCTTAGCTTGCTCTTCAATGCTGTCGTAAAAATTCCCATGCAGCTATTCATTCTCTTCATCGGCGCAATGGTGTTCGTGGTCTCCATCTTTGTCCCCTCGCCGGCGATCTATCAGCCTGTCGAGGCGCAGGCAGCCGCGAAAACCGCCGAGGGGAAAGCCGTTGAGAACCGTTATAGTTCCGCGTTCGAAATGCGTCGTCAAGCCGCTTATAAGTTCGCGGACACGCAGCGAAATCATTCTATGGATCAACGGTCCGCTGCCGATAAATTTCAAGCTGCCCGGCAACTCTTCGACGGTACGCGCAGAGATGCACTACGCGTTGTCCAAAACCTGCATGGCGGCAGTCGCTTCGACGACACCAACTACATCTTTCTGTCGTTTGTGAAAACTTATCTTCCGGTGGGCTTAGTCGGGCTTGTGATCGGAGTCATCTTCTCGGCCTCCATGGGATCAACCTCGGGCGAGATCAATTCACTTGCCACCGTCTCGGTAATCGACCTTTACCGTCGTTACATCGTTCGGGAAGGGACCGACCGGCACTATCTGATCGCCTCGCGCTGCTTCACGGTTTTCTGGGGCACATTTGCCGTCGCTTTTGCGTCCTTCGGATCACGTGGATTCGGTGCCCTCATTGAGCGCGTCAATATCGTCGGCTCACTCTTTTACGGCGGATTACTGGGAGTGTTCGTGCTTGCATTCGGTTTCAAGCAAGTGGGAGGGACTGCCGCCTTTTGGGGTGTTGTCGCCGGCGAAGCCGCGATCTTCTCCGCCCAGGCCTTCACCCACATCTCGTTCCTCTGGTACAACGTGGTCGGTTGCCTGGTAGTTGTTGGGGTTGCTTTGCTAACGACCGCCTTTGTCCGTAGGCCATCAGCCCTTGTCAGCAGCAGCTCCCAAAAACAAACTTAAACCTGTATCGTCGAAACGTCTACTGTCGACTGGTGGCCTTCAATTACCACGATACCCGATTCGGTAACGTGCCATCCGCGCTTGCGGTCTGCATCGAGGTCGTAACCGACTTCCGTTCCTTCGGCCAGCTTAACGTTCTTGTCCAGAATGGCTCGTCGCACCTTGCAACGGCGTCCCACATCGCAGTTATCAAAGATAATCGAGTCCTGTACGTAGGCGCCCGTATGAATACGGACGCCGCGCCCCAGCACCGAGCATTTCACTATTCCGCCTGAGACGATGGAACTACCTGCGATGATCGAATCCACGGCCATCCCGCGACGCCCTTCCTGGTCAAACACAAATTTCGCCGGGGCATCGAAATATCCTGCTGTGCGCAATGGCCACTGCCGGTTGTAAAGGTTCAGCTCGGGAGAGACTGATCGCAGATCCATGCTCGCTTCGTAATAAGCATCGAGTGTCCCCACATCCCGCCAGTACTGCGGCGAACCGATCGGATCTCCCGGAATGACATTGGTTTGAAAGTCGTAGGCATACATGTCTGAGTTCCCAATCAGCGAAGGCAGAATATCCTTGCCGAAATCGTGGGAACTTGCCTCATTCTGGCTATCTTTTTTCAGCTCCCGTAGCAACAAGTCGGTCGAGAAAATGTAGTTCCCCATGGACGCATACACACGTTTAGGATCGTCCGGCATCGTCGGAGCATCCGCCTTTTTTTCGTGAAACCCTATAATTCGCCCGTCTCCGCTGGTCTCGACCACCCCAAACTCGGATGCCAGCTCTTTTTGTACTGGGATCGTCGCGACAGTTACCCCGGCGCGCTTTTCAATGTGGTATTCGATCATCTGCCGGATGTTCATCCGATAAATGTGATCTGCTCCAAAGATGACGACCACGTGCGGATCTGCCTGTTCAATCAGGTTGATGTTTTGCGAAATCGCATCGGCCGTTCCGCGATACCAGTCTTCCTGGGCCGAGCGCATTTGTGCAGGAACCGGAATGATGAAGTTGTTCTTCAGCAGCCCGCTCACTTCCCACCCTTCACGCAAATGCTGCAGAAGGGATTGGCTCTTAAACTGAATCAACACGTAGGTCGAGTAAATACCCGAGTTGATTAAATTGCTGAGCACAAAATCAACAATCCGGTATCGTCCGCCAAAAGGAACCGCCGGTTTTGCCCGCTCTTTCGTGAGTGGGTAGAGCCGGGTTCCTTTCCCGCCTGCAAGCACAAACGCTAACACTCGAAGCTGCATTGAACCACCTCCGCCGATTTAGCTTATCGAACAGCTATTTGGTTTTGGAGCGAGTCGACGTTCGAGGTTCCGAATGACTCCATGGCACAGCTCGCCAGCAACAGCAAAGGGGGAGACCCGTTACAGTCTCCCCCTGCGCTTTTCGAATCCAGGTTTAGCGCACAATCATATTCGCGACAGCTGTCTTTCCGGTCACGATCGATTCCATAGCGAGAGAGTCGCCGAAAGCGATAGTCACGGGGCCATCCGGCGCGGAATAGACTGCATACCGTCCATGGCTGTCGGTATACACACGCCGGACTGTTCCATCGGCCAGCGTGATCTCTAAAACCTGATGCGAGACCGGAGTTCCGGCAAACGTGGATACAACGCCCGTCAGAGCTGTAGGGTTCGCTGAAGTGGAGAATCTTGAGGCCGTTTGGCCCGTACCGCCTTGACCAGCGCTGTTCGCGCAACCGGCGCTCGGGGCTTGCACGAACGAGAACGTATGATAGATCGTGTCCTCGTAGATATCAATCGACTCATAGCAGCCAACAGTTAGAGATCCTAAGGTCACCGACGCTTGATGGCTGATGCCGTCAGTGATCCCTACGCTGGTTGCGTTTGTCCAATCAAAACTGTCCGCCTCATTGACCTTTAAAGTAAAGAGCCCGAAAACATCGATCCCGCCGCCGACGCTGAAGCCTACGTTGTAGGAAGCCGACTCAGTATTCACCGAGCTTTTCACTTGTGCATCGGTCACGGTGAAAGAATAGAAAACCGGATCGGCACCTTGATAATCAGGTCCTTCGAGCGGCTGAGACTCTATATAGACAAAACGGCCGGCATCGATGCTCGCAGGCGAGATAGCCGGATCGACGGAAATCAGGGGGTCTGAAGCCAGAATTGTCTTCATATCATCGGCAGTCAAAACCGAAAGCCCCGGCAATCCAGTGTACCCGCTTCTGGTTTGCGGGCCTGACTTCCAGGGAGGGATCAACGCTGGATTCTCAAGCTCGGCCACGCTCACATCGATGATGTCCATTGGCACTCCGCTAGGTGTGGTTAAGGTGTACCTTCCAGTGCTTGTTCCAGTCTGATAAACCGTTACCAGCGGATTCAGCCAAAGGAAAAAGCGATCCTGGGAATGGTCGACCCTGTTGCTTGCCGCCTTAAGTAGCGCTTGTTGTGTGCTGCTGACTGTGTCCGAAAAAGATTGGGTACTCTGAGTCGTATCTTTGATCCCAAAGGACGCTCCAAGTGTGCTGGTTCCGAGAAGATCCGCAGTCGCAGTAAAGCTGAGGTTGGTACCCATCCCGAAACTATTACTGATCGACGTGGTTGTCCCTTCACTTGCGCCGTTGGTGAATCCATTGCTGCTTGCGTTTCCAGGAGGAGCGTACAGAAGAGACAGAATGTAGTATTTGGGCGTGAAAGTCGCATGGCCGTAATGCGGTGGCGGGTCCGGTGGCGGGTCGCAGGTCCTGCACAGCATGGACGGAATCGGCGAATCTTTAACTTGCGCGTTGATGGCTGACGCCAGAATCAGACCAGCACCGATAATACGGAGCGGCAGTTTTTTCAGAGAAGAGCGACGAAGCAGATTGCTGCATTGTAAAAAGGAGTCTTCTTGCCGTAAGTGTAAAAGCATTTTATTTTCCTTTCGAATTGAAACTGATGTCGAGAGCTCTTTTCGGCTCCGTTCAATCACCTTCTACTCGGATAAGCGAGAATCCTCTAAAAAGAGGTTCACTTCAAATCAGCCATTCCAACGGAATTTATTTCGCAATAGAATGGCTGGTGAAGTTTAAACAGATAGCCAGTTGGAGAACTTATGCCCCAGACAACAAAACAGAATCCCGTCGTTCCTGGCCAGACAGCTGCAAATTATCCACCGATATCGAACGGCGTTTCTCATTTATCCGACGTGCGCATCGTTGACAAGGTGTATCTCACCCTTGATGAAGCAAGTACGCTTGCAGGATTATCGAAGGACTATCTACAGGCGAAGATCTCGTCCGGTCATTTGACATCGATCTCGGATGGGG
>CAXTMN010000083.1:6493-21298 GCA_964245395.1 uncultured Bryobacteraceae bacterium | reverse complement strand
TCAACTGATCTGTGCACAAATGCTGAATTGAAGGCGGCCTCATTACGAGAAGCCAAGTGGGTGTACTTCAACGTGCTGCCGAAATTCATTAGTATGTACACCGAACAGCGCGAGGAGAGTAATCGCCAACGGAGCCAGTGGGAAGCTGTACCACTTGCCGATTACGCCTGTCTGCTAAGGTTTCGCAACGATCCCTCGACCTGGCTTACGGTTGGAACCTGGAAGCCAATCACAAAGCAGCAGATCAAGACTATGGAGGTGTTGTATAAAGAGCAGCGGCTTACGACATCGGGTGACTCTGTCCCATTCCAATGGGAAGCGATCCGCTAAACGCGAGGGCATGGCGGACTTTCGCGGTGATTCCGGTAGGCGTGCTGGAGATTCTCACGCCCGACGGCTGGATTCCGGTTACCCAATTGACTGAGCTGCTGGCGGCACTTGGAGAGGCGCCGGACAGTGATTAGCTTACGAGTTTAGAGTAAGGAGGAGAACCATAACGTGATGTTCCCTACCCGGCCGGCAAAACCTCGCGCCAGATTGTGGACGCGGCGCAATTTGATTCGTCTCGGTCTTAGCTTACCTGCGGGAACTTTCCTGTCGAACTTAGGCCTTCTCGCGGGGGCTTTTGCCGGGAAGGTGAAGATTACGGATATCAAGGCTATGGGGCTGAACAATATCGCTGGAAATTGTTTGATTCGGATCGATACCGACAGCGGGCTCAGCGGCTATGGGGAGGCCGGCGCCACAGGGCCCATTGCGCGGGCACGGATTGAGACGATGAAGCCGCTGCTGATCGGGAAAGACCCGCTGGCGATAGAGGTGCATTATCAACGGATGAGCTCGCTGATGTACAACTATGTCGCTCATATTCCGACGGTCAGCGGCATTGACATTGCGCTATGGGATTTGGCTGGAAAGATTACTGACCGTCCCGTCAGCGTTCTGCTGGGCGGCCGTTTTCGCGACACGATACCGATGTACTCGCACGGGATTGGCGTGGACATGCTGGACAAGAATTCGTGCCGTGAATGGGCTCAACAGATCCGGCAGATGCCGGAGGGTTTCACGGTATTCAAGTGCAACATTCACACCGTTCTGGGAGTGCCGTCGGGGGAATTTGCGAACACGTTAACGACCGGTCAGTTACGAGATGTGAAGCGCGCGTATAGCAACGTGCGAGAGGCAGTGGGCGAGGACATCGATATTGCGGTGCATTGCCATGGGGAGTTGGATACTCCGAGCGCTATCGGGGTGGCCAAAGCGGTTGAAGCAATGAACCCGCTTTGGATTGAAGATCCGTTGAATCCGGTTTTTTCAGAAGGCTGGATGGAGGTTCGGAGAGCGACCAATGCCCGACTGCTCACGGGAGAAAAGCTGGAACTGGTGCGCGGGTTTCGTCCGTTTCTGGACAGCGGAGCGATAGATATTATTCACCCCGATTTAGCTTTTGCCGGCGGGATAACGGGCACCAGGAAGATTGCTGACTATGCGGCGTTATCGCGGACGCCGGTGGCGTTACACAATGTGGGCTCTCTGGTAATGACTTATGCGAACGCGCACTTTGCGGCATCCATTCAAAACTTCTTTCGAGCGGAAAGTGCTCTGGCGCATCCGGGTCGTTATGTAGAAGCTATGGCGGGGTCGAATCCGCCTCACGTCAGTAAAGGGGAGATGGCGATTCCGGCGGGCGCCGGGCTCGGGGTCGATCTGAATACCGATTTTCTGCGAAAGAATCTGGCGCAAGGAGAACCGTTTTGGAGTTGAGTCCGGTAGAGCGGGGCCCATGGAGAATCAGGGGCTTATTGGAGAGCTTTTTTGAGTTGGGCAGCTAGCTTTTCGGCGAGTTCGCGTTGTCCCCGGTGGCGGAAGTTGAGGTAGACCTTTTCTTTATCCGTGGCGCTGCCGGACCAGAATACGTATTTTCCAGTAGGATCGACCAGGCTGACGGCTCCGGGAGCGCGAGAGTCGGTCGTTTGCAGGATAGCGTCGGCTTCGGGGCGATCGAGGACGATGGTGAAAAAGCTCCCGAGTTTGTGCGAGATGGAGGCGCGGAGATACCCGTCGAGGCCATTGGGCATTTTGTCGATGTAGACTTTACGGACGTCACGGAGGGTGGTGACGCGCTGCCTGGGGGTGCCTGAGCCTGCCTTCGATTCGACATGGGCAGAGGATGCGGGGGCTGGGGTATCGGGAGCGTCGAGGGCAGCGAGGGCACTGTCCGGATTCCGGTAGTGCTCGCGAACGGCTTCGATCAAGGCCGAGTCCGCGCCGGCGTGGCGAAGGTCGGTCTCCGTTTCACTGGTGACGGTAAAGTCTACACCGCGGCGAGCCACTTGATCGGCCAACTCCTTTTGAGAGAGACCTCCGATCTGGAGGGCGTGCGTCAGACCGCTCTTGGTGATCGGTTTAGAAGGCGCAGTCTGTCCAGGGGCCAGGCCGGGCAACAACAACAGCCCAAGAGCGAGAGGGAGAAAACCTGGGAATAGCGATTTGAGGGAGGAAGTAAGTGGATAGGATGTGGTCATAGTGTTACTGATCGAGCGCCTGGAGAGCGGCGGCTTTTCGTTTGGCTCGCTGGGCTCGTCGCTGCTGGGCAGCAGATTCTCCGGCTCTCGGTGTGTCGGAAGCAGAGGGCTTGGGAGTATCGGAGGCCGGCGGTGAAATCGTTGCTGGCGCGAGCGCTACCGGCGGCGGGTTGGGCTTCTCCGAGGTAACGGGCGGAGCGGGAGTGGCTGCCGTATTTTGCGGCGAATCACCGGAAGCATCAGCAAGGGAGGAATGATTGGCCACTCGCACCAGAATAAAGATTAAGACGAGCGCAAGCACCGAGGCGCTCACGATGCCGAGCCAGAGGGCTGACCGGGAGAAGGAACGAGTTGACGCTGGAGGGAGTGGAGCAGGCGCCAACTGGGTTTCGAGTTCAACGAATTGCGTCCGGGGGAGGACAGGGGCGGGCTCGGCAAAGCGCGTTGGGGAAGGAGCCGGGTGAAGGTCAGCAGCGTTCAAGGCGTCGCGCATCTCTCGGGCATCGGAGAAGCGATCTTCCGGCCGCTTGGCAAGAGCACGAAACACGAGGGCTTCGAGAGCCGGAGGGATGAGTGGCGAATAGTCGCGCAAGGGGAGCGGCATCTCTTCGAGGTGGGCACGCATGAGTTCGAAATCGCTGTCTCGTTCGAAAGGGAGACGGCCGGTGAGCAGTTCATAGAGCACAACGCCAACTGAATAAAGATCGGAGCGGAGATCGCCCTCTTCGCCCCTGATCCTTTCGGGCGCGACGTATTCGAGAGTACCGATAACGCGCAGGTCGCGGGTGAGACGCTGGGATCCGAAGGCGCGGGCAATGCCGAAATCTGTGATCTTCACGGCGCCTTGACCGGTTACCAGGATGTTGGCGGGTGTAATGTCGCGGTGAAGAATTCCGACGGAGTGGGCGTGATCGAGTCCAGAAAGTACCTTCGTGCTCACCGCAACGGCTTGTTCGGGGGCGACGGTCGTGTGATTGTGCATAAGTGTGGCGAGCGTTTGGCCGTTGACGAACTCCATGACCATAAAGAACTCATCACTTTCCCGGAAGAAAGAGTAAAGGGTGGCGATGTGAGGATCGCTCAGACGGGCCAGGAGCGCGGCCTCGGAACGGAAGCGCTCGAGAACGTCGGGCTGGCGCGAGATGTGCGGGTGGAGGACTTTGATGGCGACCGGGCGGTCGAGCATGGTGTCGACGCCGCGGTAGACGGTGCCCATGCCGCCCTCGCCGAGTTGGGCGAGGATTTTATAATGCGATACGGTTCGGTCGATCATGTGTAGTCGATCCGGTTCGGTTTATGCGAACGCAGGCCAATAGTCCTCATTTTGGCGTGAGGCCATTTTAAAATCGCGAGTGGGCGGGAGATCAAGGGCCTGATCGCCGGGATCATCGACTGCGACGATAGCTACGGTGACATTGCCGGGAGCACCCGTGTGGCCTTGGAAGGGCAAGCGGGCCGTGAGCATCTCGTATAGAGGGACGCCAAGGGTCTAGATATCGGAATGCCCGTTACCAAGTGCGCCGGCCAGGCATTCGGGGCGGTGTATTCGAACGGCCGGACGAGTTCGCGGGTATTGTTGTCTGTTCGCTGCGGAGGGGCTACCACGTAGAGGCTCACGAGTGGGCGCTTGGTTTTCGCGGCCGGAGTTGGTGTGCGGACGACGATCCGGATTTCCAATAGGTTTCCTCTGGCTGGGTGGCTTGCGCACTCAATTTTAGCGAACGGAGCAGGAAGTAAGAAGCGGGTGAAAGGCGGACGCGTTTTGGGGTACCCTCCCCTGACCTAAGTACGTTTGATTACCTCACAGAACCGTGTTATTTTAGACTCAATCATTGCTTCAGGCCTCGTGAGCCCATATCTGTTGAGAACGCGTACAGTCTTGCGCCTTCAGATATCGATCAGAGTAGTTAAATACCGGCTATCTCGCGTGTCGTGAATGGACGCGTGTATGCCCAATTTAAAACAAGCCCCGCGTCTAAAACCGGTCCCGTCAGGTTCCGGCGCATCCTCGGTTGCATGCAGATACGTGGCCCACATCAAAGGAACATAATTATGCGATCTTACAAAGCGCTTTTGGGATCACTGTTGGCTGCAGTTTTGCTGTTTACGTGCAGCGTGCAATCCCAGGTGACGAGCGGAAACATTACTGGAACAGTCTACGATCCGACCGGGGCAACTGTCGCTAACGCCACCGTGGTGGCTCGCAACACTGCAACTGGCGTGGAGAGTTCGGCTCCGTCGACAGGATCGGGCGAGTACCGGTTGCCTAATCTTCTGGCTGGCAGCTATACAGTCTCGGTCACGGCTGCTGGATTTTCGAGGTCCGAGGTGCAAAGCGTTACGGTTCCGATCAATGAAACCGTGACGGTCAATGTGAAGCTAGACGTTGGCAAGTCGGCGACCAGCGTCACGGTGACCGAATCGGCTGCAACCATTGACACAACAACGGCACAGGTTCAGGGCACGTTTAGCACTAAACAGCTTGCTGACCTTCCGACAGCTTCAACGGGATCAGGGATCATCAATTTGTCTTTGTTGCAGGCTGGTGTGGCAAGCAGCGGATCGAGCGGTATCGGAACTGGCCCAAGCGTGGGTGGTCAAAGGCCCTTGAACAACAACTTCACCATCGAAGGCATTGACAATAACAGTCGCGTCAACACCGGGCCGTTAGTTAATCTGCCGAACGATGCAGTCGCAGAATTTACGCTTCTGCAGAATCAGTTTTCACCCGAGTTCGGGCACTCTTCAGGCGGGCAGTTTAATACGGTTGTTAAAAGTGGAACCAATACGTTTCACGGTTCCCTTTACGAGTACTTCGGCAATCGCAACCTAAACGCAGGGGACAATTTGTCGGCCGTAGAAGGCAATCCGCTTCATCCCCGATATGACAACAATCGCTTTGGCGGTACTTTTGGTGGTCCTATTCTTCGGAACAAACTGTTCTTTTTTGCCGATTACGAGTACAATCCGGTTGGGCAAAGTGCCAGCGGCGGTTTGCTGTCTGCTCCTACGGCGGCTGGTTATGCCACATTGGCGGGCCTCCCCGGCATCAATCAGACCAACCTTTCAGTGTTGAAGCAGTACTTGGGTGTCGGCGGGGCAAGTACGGGCACGTCAAGTGTTGGTATAGGCAACCTGGCTGCTGGACAGCAAGCAGCAGGAGCGGTATCCATTCCCTTAGGACAGATTGCTTACTCAGCCCCGAGTTATGCCAATTATGAGACCGGTGTCGGCACGGTCGATTACACGATCTCCGACAAAGACAATTTGAGAGGCAGGTTTATCCTTAACCGTAATGGCTCGTTAGATACCGTCGGATTTCCTGCGGTCTTCTATACAACTAGTCCTTCCAACTCCTACCTCGCCACTCTTACCGAGTTCCACAACTTCTCCCCCAATGTGGTTAATGAGCTTCGCCTTGGTTATAACCGAACCAATGCTGTCGTTACGATTCCAAATATCAAGTTTCCCGGGCTCGATGATTTCCCAAATATCAGCATCTTCGAGCTAGGTGTAGACATTGGACCTGACGGCCCCTCGGGCAGCATTCAGAATAATTATCAGCTGACCGACAATCTCTCCTACACCCATGGCAACCACAACTTCCGGTTTGGCTTTGATGGCTTAGATTCGATTTCCCCAGAGATTTATACCCAGCGCTCTCAAGGCGATTACGAATGGAGCTACCTCTCTGACTACTTGTACGATTATTATCCCGACTACTTGGCGCAGCGGGATCTTGGGAGTAAAACCTTCTACGGTAATAGCTATCTGTTCGGATTCTATGGAAACGATTCCTGGAAAGTCCGGCCGAACCTGACCATAAACTTGGGTCTCCGATATGAGTATCAGACCGTTCCGCTCGGCGAGCGCCAGCAGGCTCTGAATGCAGCGGCCAGCGTTCCCGGCCTGATTAACTTCGCGGCACCGAAACCGGATACGACCGATTTCATGCCCCGCGTTGGATTTGCCTATTCACCTGGAACCAGCGGCAAGACTTCCATCCGCGGCGGTTTCGGGATCAACTATGACGTGCTCCGCGACAACTTGGGCGAAGATGCTGAGGTTCCCCAGTTTGCTTCTCAGATCGACGTCACCGGTCAGACAGATGCCAACGGAAATCTACTTCGCAATTTTTTGGGTGGAGGCGCCATTTCGCCCAGCCAAATTCCTGCCGCGCCCACAGTTGCCCAACTTCGCGCTCAAACTGCCGGTTTCCTTCCGAATGCAACTCGTCCTGAGTCGTATCAGTGGAATTTCGGTATCCAACACGTGTTTGCGGAGGATTACACGTTAGAGGTTCGTTACCTCGGTACGCGTGGTCTTCACCTGACTGTGCAGGACCAATTAAATCGGCAACCGGTGGTGAATGCTGCGAACGCGCTCCCTGTTTACCTGACTGCTCCGAGCCAGGTCACGCTGAACGGACTCACCAACACTCTGTCGGCGTTAACAACGTCACTTGGTAATGGTGGGAACATCATCCCCGCCTATTTGAATGCTGGCTTCACTGGCATTCTAACGTCATTTCAGCCGTGGGGCGATTCCACTTACCACGGCTTGGCGACTACTTTGAATCGGCGATTCAGCAATGGCATGCAGTTTATCGGAGCCTACACCTGGAGCCATAACATTGACGATTCAACATCCGATCTTTTCACGACGTATACGACGCCTCGCCGTCCGGAGAATCCACGCAACTTGACGCCCGATCGAGCCAGTTCGTCACTCGATCATCGGCAACGTCTAACATTTCAGATGGTGTACGATTTCCGTCCCTTTAAAAACTCAGGATGGTTCTTAAAGAATCTTCTGGGCAACTGGGAAATCGCACCTATTTACACTTACCAGACGGGCACCTTGGCGACCGCCGAAAGTGGAGTCGATTCCAACTTGAACGGTGACACAGCCGGTGATCGCGCTATTTTCAACCCGGCCGGCAATCAATCAATTGGAAGCGGGACCACTGCCTTGAAAAATAGTAGTGGCGACACCGTTGCTTATCTGGTCAACAACCCGGCAGCCGGGTATATACAGACTCCGCAAGGTGCGCTTTCGACTGTCGGACGCAACACCCTGCACCTGAATCCGATTGACGACATTGATATCTCTGTATTCAAGCGTTTTAATTTGACAGAAAAGTATGCGCTTGAATTCTCAGCACGCGCAGTCAACGTCTTTAATCATCCGCAGTACACGGGTGGCTATCTCAGCGATGTGGCTTCGGCCGGTTCCGTAACATCAACGGGCCTGCCTTCCTCCTCGCCCACTACCACTTATGTACATAACTTTCTGGAGCCGCAAACACCGCTCTTTGGGCAGTTAGCACAGGTATTCTCAAGCAATCCGCGGTCTATGCAGCTTGCTTTGAAATTGACCTTCTAAGTCAACTAATACAACGAGGAAAGGGGAGAAAGGTAGATTTTCTCCCCTTTTTCATTGGTGTAGGTCGCTCGGCATGCAACTGGGTGGGTTGGCGCTCAACCTGGGAAACGGGCAGCAGCGCCGGGACTACTAGCAGTTCCGCTGGCGTGATAATGATGTACGCCTTGAAGCTTGTCACACCCCGGTCGATTACGCGAACATTCAGTTTTATGAACTGTTGCAGCATTCCGCTCCCGGTCCACGGATACCGGGTATCGCTGCGGCAGGTAAGGCCGCCCTCATCGAAGTCGACAAAGACGCGGAACGCGGGAGAGCCAACGTTCCCGGTAGAATCGGCACAGTAAGGCTAGTCTCCATTCGATTGGCAATTGAGCGTATCAGAGTAGTCGAAGAGGCAGTCGACAAGCTATATATGGCGGTATGTACTATATCGTCGTGCGACATGTCGCTGACTGTTTTAGGCCTGTTTACTGAGCCACTAGAAACGACCCAGCTCCGTCCAGGTTTGATATTCATGCTCAATCTGATCGAGAACTTTGCGCTCGGCCCTGCTCTCGCGGCGGCGTTCGGCCCACTCAAAGACGATGATCAAGAATCCAAGCAGGAGAGCGGAGCCGAACACCAAATCGCCGAGATCTGTGACAACGGTCCTCATGGGAAGACGTACCTGCAGAACGAGCTTACTTTTTCTGGAAAGAGCTCAACGCTGAAAGAACTTCGTCACTGTGCTCGGATGGCTTAACACCGGTCCACTCCTTCGCGATTTTGCCGTCCGGAGAAATCAGGAAGGTATTGCGGGCGGCGATCTTCATGCCCATCATGTCGCGGAGCGAACCGTACTGCTCGACGACTTTTTTGTCGGGATCGGCGAGAAGCTTAAAGGTGAGGCCCTGCTTTGCGCAGAAGTCTTTGTGACTGCCTGAGGAATCGACGCTGACACCAACGATGACGGCGTTATCGCGCTCGTAGCTGGCGAGATCACGTTGAAAATTGTGAGCTTCGATGGTGCAGCCTGGAGTGTTGTCCTTGGGATAAAAGTAAAGAACGACCCACTGACCGCGGAAGTCCTTCAAGTTCACGTCGGTTCCATCCTGAGAAGGCAAGGTGAACTCGGGGGCGTTTTGGCCGACCTGAGGCATGGGGGCAGACTCGGCAAGAACCGAGCGTGCTCCGAGGACCAGGACAAGAGAACTAACGACGAAAAGTGCTGGTTTTGAAGTGCGCATGTGAGGTTATCCGCTCCTCATAAGATGACACATTTTTACGGGACAGCGGCAGTGGAGGAAAGTGCGAAATGATCCGGGCTCAGGGAAGTCAAAAGAAACAGGAGATTTAAATGGCAGATACCGCGGATGTTTCAAGCGTACTGAATAATCTGATTGAAACTTGCAAGGATGGCGAAGAAGGGTTCAGAAAGGCGGCGAGTGAGGCGACAGATTCTTCACTGAAACAGCTTTTTACCAAGTATTCAACGCAGCGTGCCGGCTATGCGGCTGAATTGCAGCAACTGGTGGCGTCGTCAGGTGAGAAGCCGGCCGATTCAGGATCGGTGGCAGCGAGTTTGCATCGCGGGTGGTTGTCGCTGAAAGAGAAAGTATCGACCTCGGACGATAAGGCATTAGTGGAAGAGTGCGAGCGCGGCGAGGATTCAGCCATGGCGGCTTACAAAGAGGCTGTGGCGAAGACTCTGCCGACAAATATACAGAGCGTCGTACAGCGTCAGTTCGCTGGCGTGCAGGAAGCGCACAATCTCATTCGCGACATGAAGCATAGTGGTCGCACTTCGGTTACGGCGTCAGTTTAATCACATTTCAGTTGAGCGATGGGGCTGGTCTGGCATACGCCGGCCAGCCCTTCGTCTTGCCTGGGAGCTCAGGTTTCGGAACTGGCTTGATTGAGGGCGGTGATAGATTCACCAGACAGAATCAGGTCGGCAGAAGACATAAGGGTCTTCAGCTGATCGACCGACGTCGCGCTCGCAATAGGGGCAGTTATGCCGGGGCGGGCCATGAGCCAGGCAAGGGAGACGGTTGCCGGAGTGGCGTAGTGTTGTTGGGCAATGCGGTCGAGGCAGTCGAGAATGCGGAAGCCACGATCAGTTAAGTACTTTCCGACCATAGGGCCGCGTGCACGGTTCGCCAGATCAGCCTGCGAGCGATACTTGCCGCTGAGAAATCCGGAGGCGAGGGAAAAGTACGGAATAACGCCAAGGCCCTGTTCAAGAATGAGCGGTTCAAGATTCGTCTCGTAGTCGGCTCGATCGTAAAGATTGTAATGCGGCTGCAAGCTCTGGTACGCCGGCAGATTGTGCTGGGCGCTTGTGGTGAGGGCGTTACACAAGCGATCGGCTTTAAAGTTAGAGGCGCCGATCACACGAACTTTTCCGTCCTGGATGAGCTGCGAATAGGCTTCGAGGGTCTCCTCGAAAGGAGTCTCAGAATCGTCCTGATGGGACTGGTAGAGATCGATGTGATCGGTTTGCAAGCGGGACAGAGATTCTTCGGCAGAGCGAAGGATGTGAGTTTTGGAAAGGCCTTTCCTTTCTGAGCCCATGTCCATGCCCACTTTGGTCGCGATGATGACTCTCTCTCGCTTGCGACTTTGCTGAATCCATTTCCCGATAACCGTTTCGGATTCGCCGCCTTGGTGGCCAGGTATCCAGCGCGAGTACATATCGGCGGTATCGATGAAGTTGAAACCGGCATCGACAAATTCGTCAAGGATGCGGAACGAGGTAGGCTCATCTGCGGTCCATCCGAAGACGTTTCCACCCAACATCAAGGGCGCAACTTGAAGGTTCGACTTTCCCAACTGGCGTTTCTGCATAGACGGATTGGATGATCCGACGGACGAGTTTGGAGCGGAACGGATTCAACCCAGCCAATCTTGCAGAAGCTGCTGGGGATCGCTGGAAAGGTCGACGGTTTGGCTGACCGCTTCTCCGCCGGGGCGGGTAAAGGCGGCAACGATGCCATCGGCAGTGGGGCTTAATTCGACAACGCGGCCTTTCGCTTCAAGGCGGAGAGTGGTTTCAAACCAGGACATGTAGATTTTCGTGCGGAGGCGATGGCCGGTAGCGGCAGCTTCGTCAAAAAGCTTCCTGGTGTAGTCGGAATTTTTTAACTGGGCGGCCCACGGTGCCTGGGCAAGAACGCGGACGCGATCCGATTCGCGCCGCTGATGATCGGCAGGGCTGCGTTCTTCGCTGGATTCTAAGCTTTTAAGGGAGTTCTCCAGATTATCGAGGAAATCCATTATTGATTGATATCAGAGTAGAAAGGACACCGGGTGCGTTGTGGTGATCGCCGCCGTGTCCGAGTCTTCCAGTACTGGGTCTGGCAGCCGTGGTGGCCTTCTCGCGAGCCGAGGTGCACGAGTGAGTAATAATCAGGCTTAGTCGAGCGCAGCTCTAACGGCCGACGGCCTTCATGCCGGCTTCCGGGTAACGTAGTCCGAACGCCGAACCAGCGGGGATCAAATCGCTCAGCTCCTTCAGATCTCCGGGGCTAAGCTCGATTTGCGCTGCACTGACGTTTTCCTCGAGAAATTGCAGCCGTTTGGTGCCAGGAATAGGAACGACATCGCGGCCCTGGGCCAGGACCCAGGCGAGCGCCAGCTGAGATGGCAGGCAGTTTTTTTGACGAGCCATCTTCTCTAATTCCGACACTAACTGAAGATTTTTAGTAAAGTTCTCGCCCTGAAAACGCGGCGAGTTCCGACGATAATCGTTTGGCGCAAAATCGTCAGGGCTCTTGAAGCGCCCTGTGAGGAAGCCGCGGCCAAGAGGACTGTAAGGAACGAACCCGATGCCGAGTTCACGAACGACCTGGAGTATTTCGTCTTCGGGTTCCCGGCTCCAGAGCGAATATTCGGTTTGAAGGGCGGAGATGGGATGAGTGGCCTGGGCACGGCGAATTGTTTGCGGGCCCGCTTCGGAGAGACCGAGATATAGCACCTTCCCCTCGCGAACGAGGTCGGCCATTGCTCCTACGGTGTCTTCGATGGGAGTTACCGGATCAACTCGATGCTGATAGTAAAGGTCGATCACGTCCGTGTTCAAGCGGCGCAGACTCGCTTCGCAAGCGGACTTGACATAATCGGGTCTTCCGTTAACACCTTGGAATTCGCCATTAGGCCCGCGCACATTTCCGAACTTAGTGGCTAGGACGACGGTATCGCGATGGTGGGAGAGTGCCCGGCCAACAAGTTCCTCGTTCCGGCCGCTTCCATACATATCGGCGGTGTCAAAGAAGGTGATGCCCAGATCGATGGCGCGATGAATGACTTCGATCGACTCCTTTTCTTCCCCATTTCCGTAGAATTCAGACATGCCCATACAGCCGAGTCCAAGTGAAGAGACTTGGAGCCCAAGAGAGCCCAGGTTGCGAGTTTCCATTGCGGACTATTTGGACGGGTAAGAGGGGTAAATAGATTCGGAAAGCAATCGCCGACGCTCGAGCCCAAGAGCCAGTAGAAGTACCAGCATGGCTTTTAGACAGTAGCAGATACTGGTCGGCGTAGTCCAACAGCCGTGGACCTGTTATAAGGCCGCAAAGGAAAAGACCATGGCGACACGAACACAATCGACAGTAGTTGCTGTTTATAGCAACATTTCTTCTGCGCAAGCGGCGGCGGAGGAATTAAAAAGAAACGGCTTTAGCCAAGACCAGATTTTTATTACGTCCGCGGGCACGGGCGCAGGCACCACTGCAGGAACAACGACCGGAACTACTACAGCAAGCAGTGGAAGTGACGAGGGTGGTGTTTCAGGGTGGTTTAAGCGGGTTTTCGGAGCGGACAACGAAACCGATCAGTCGTACTACGAGACAGCGCGCACTTCTGGGAACGTGTTGCTGAGCGTAGAAGCAACCGATCAGAATTTGGACATTGTTGCTGACATTCTGAACCGGTACTCACCGACGGACGTTCACCGGGAAGGTGGGCAGGCTCAAACTGCAACGGCAACTACGGCGGCCACGACACAGGGTGGTGCGATCCCAATTGTAGAAGAAGAACTTCAGGTAGGTAAGCGCAGCGTTCAGAAAGGCGGCGTTCGGGTCTATTCACGAGTTGTGGAGACCCCGGTTGAAGAAACTCTGCGGCTGCAGGAAGAGCATGTGAGCGTGAGCCGGCAAGCAGTGAACCGTCCAGCAACAGCAGCTGACTTGCAAGTGGGTCCCGATCAGGTGATCGAGATGAAGGAATACGCCGAAGAAGCAGTAGTTTCGAAGCAGGCGCGAGTAGTCGAGGAAGGTCGAGTAGGGAAGGAAAGTACTGCACGTACACAGACGCTCCGGGATACCGTGCGCCCCACGGACGTGGAAGTAGAAAACCTGACTGATGCTTCCAGCAAGACGGGCACAGTGCAAGGTTCGTACGATGACGATTTCCGCAAGGATTTTCAAACTCGTTATGGGGCGAGTGGCGGAAGCTATGACACCTACAGTCCTGCTTATCAGTACGGATATACGATGGCCAGCGATCCTCGCTACAAGGGAAAGAACTTCAGCGACGTTGAGTCGTCACTTCGGACGGAGTACAGTTCCAAATATCCGAACAGCACCTGGGAAAAGATGAAGGATTCGATCCAGTATGGCTGGAACAAGGTGACCGGAAAGACGCAGTCAGCTAGCCGGTAGCTATGGACCTCCATCAGGACGAAGTAGTCATTCCTGTACTGAGCGAGGAGTTAGTAGTGGACGCTGTACCGGTGGAAACCGGCAGCGTCCGCATAACGAAGCGGGTCTACAGTCACGATGAGCTGGTTGAGCAGGAGTTAAGAACCGGCAAAGTTGAGGTCAAGCGGGTTCCGGTAAATCGGCCTGTTGACGGTCCGCAGGCTGTGCTCCGATCGGGTAACACAATGATTATTCCGGTGGTGAGCGAGGTACTTAGGATTGAGCGGCAATGGATTTTAACTGAAGAGATTCATATTACTCAGACCGAAGAGCGCGAGACAGTAAGTCAGACGGTGAACGTGAATCGTGAAATGGTCATAGTTGAGCGGCTCGATACGACTGGGACTGTTGTTGGTGAAGTTAGTACAGGACCAGAAGCGTCAGCCAGTGCGAAAAGTGCTGCCGGGCAGGTTGCCTAAGCACGTCGTGACAGGTTGCCGAATTTACTAAGTTCAGGATCTCTGGACTTACTTTTTTTCTGGCTTCCTTAACTTAACAAAGCCGGAAACCCGTTTACGCTGCGGGTTTCCGGTAATTTCTTGTTAAATCAGGGTTACTGGGGCTATCGGCCACTTGCTTGCAAGTTGGAATCAAGGTTGGAGGAAATGGAATGAAATTATACAAGATAAAGATGATGGCCGGGACACTGGGGATTGCTGGAGCACTGTGGGTAGTGCCCCCGGTGATGATCGCAGGCCAAACTTCCACGCAAGCGGCTCCGGATAATACGCGGGTAAATAAGAACACTGCTGCGCCGACGGCCGATCGAGCGAAGAACAGCATGTCGGACCGGGAGATGATGGCTAAGATCCGGCGCGAAGTCGTAAAAGATAAGTCGCTTTCGACTTACGGGCATAACGTGAAGATAATCAGTGAACATGGAAAGATCACGTTGCGGGGACCTGTTAAGTCGGACGAAGAAAAAAAAACGATCGAAGGATATGCGACTAAGGTTGCGGGCGACGGAAATGTAAGTAACGAGATTTCCGTTAAGGGCGCAAAGTAAGTAGTCGTCGAGTTTAGGAAAGAGAAAGAGGAAAGTATGGCAGGTAAGAATACAGCCGTTTACGGAATTTATCAAAGCAGAGCAGAAGCGGAGAACGCTGTCGACAGTCTCGTTGCAGCCGGCTTCAGGCATGAAGATATTTCAGTGCTGTTACAGGACAATGTCGGAACCAAGGACTTTGCGGATGAAATAGCAACCAAAGCTGCCGAAG
>CAXTMN010000083.1:0-6483 GCA_964245395.1 uncultured Bryobacteraceae bacterium | reverse complement strand
CCGGCGGAGCAATCGGCGGGACGTTAGGACTGCTGGCAGGAATTGGCGCTTTAGCGATTCCAGGAATTGGACCGTTTATCGCAGCGGGGCCGATTATGGGGACGTTAGCTGGATTGGGCTCAGGCGGCTTGGTAGGTGGTTTGATTGGGGCCCTCGTAGGCATGGGAATTCCCGAATACGAAGCCAAGCGGTACGAAGGTCGAGTAAAGGAAGGCGGGATTTTGCTTTCCGTTCATTCTGATGGCAGTGACTGGACCGCGAAGGCGAAGGACATCTTGAAGCGTACAGGAGCTGACGATATATCTTCAGCGGGCGAGCATTCGGCCGATTTTGCGACGTCGGACAAGCCATTATCACGAGGAACTTCGATCCTGTAAAGGTTTCGATCTCGGGTTTACAGCAAGGGGCAGGAGCGAGGGTAACTTCGTTTCTGCCCCTTTTTGTTGCCTCTTAAACTGTGGACAATCTGTTGGTAATCCCGCTTAACAAGCGCCTGAATGATCGAATAATCCAGCGGATCGCGATTATCGACAAGATAACGGCCACTGTCGTTACCGCTATTAAGACGGCCGGGTGAACTGACAGCAACAAGGTTCCGCCTACTGCAAGAGCATCACCGAGCAGGCTGAGCAAGACGTTGGAGAACGGTTCCGGGCTGATGTTCGCGGCGAGGCGCGTAGCTGTTTTTGCTCCGTGGGAACTGAGAGCGATGCCGCCGCCCATCAACATCGCCAGCAGCCGAACTTTTGGATCAAAGTGCGCAACGGCAGCGGCGGCTAGAATAGCGCCCGCAGGTACGCGGATGAAAGTATGGACAAGATCCCACACCGAGTCAACTGCCGGAATTTTGTCCGCTACGAACTGAACGGCGTAAAGAATCGCAGAAGCAGCCAGAACCCAGTTGTGGCCTAAATATCCGAGATCACCCGGAAGTTGCGCCAGGTGAAAGCGTTGTAGAAGGCCCAGTGTTAGCGAAGTGGCATATAAGTTGATACCTGAGAGCCAAGCAGACCCCATCGCGAAGCCGAGCGTGCTTAGGTCCATAACTCCTTTATACTTCGATTCGAGCGTAAGGGATGGAGGCGCGATTGGAGTTACTGATGAGCCGGAGCTGGAAGCAGTCCAAAGAAGGCTGGCCGTTGCGAGGATCGGGATAAGACCGAGGATGCTGAAGTAAATCGACCTTTGACGGAAAGCGCTTGTAGAACACGCAGTGAGAAAGAACCGGAGGCGAAAGGCATGGAATCCAGAGATGTTACTTTGAATGAAATTGGCTTCTTTCCTCCGATGCAGCCGGCGAGACTGCAGCACACAATTGGAATTGCACGATCGCGCTCTATCGTGTCCAAGCTGCGGCGATTTACTCGAGGTAGTGGCTGATCCGGGCAGCGCTGAGCCTGCAGACTGGAAGAAGCTGTGGTTACAGCGAAAGACATCGTGGGAAGCGGGTGATGCGAGCGGAGTGTGGCGTTTCCGGGAGTTTTTGCCATTTTACGCGAACGCGTTTGTGACCTTAGGCGAGGGTAACGTTCCGTTAGTCAGAGGGCAGCGAGCCGCGGAATGGGCTAGGGTCACCGATTTGCGCTTCAAACACTTGGGCTGGAATCCGACCGGGTCATTCAAGGATTTGGGAATGACGGCTGGCATGACGGAAGCCAAGTTCAGCGGGGCTAAAACGGTCGCCTGCGCTTCCACCGGGAACACTGCGGCAGCCCTGGCAGCCTATGCGGCAAGGGGCGGAATGAAGGCGCGTGTGTATCTGCCTGCGGGACAAGCTTCAGCAAACAAGTTGGCCCAGGCGCTCGACTTCGGAGCGGAGGTGGTTCAGATTGCAGGCAGCTTCGACGATGCACTAAACGAACTGCTGGATCTGGCTGATCCGGATTTGTATTTTCTTAATTCGATCAATCCTTTTCGAATTGAGGGCCAGAAGACGGCGATGTTCGAATTAATGGAGCAGTGTGGATGGCAAGCGCCGGATTATGTGGTCGTGCCGGGGGGCAACCTGGGGAACTCATCGGCGTTCGGCAAGGCGTTCACGGAGTTAAAACAGTACGGACTTATTGACCGCGTTCCCAAGATGATTATTGTGCAGGCGCAAGGCGCGAACCCGCTAGCGCGATTGTTCAAGTCCGGCGCAACAGAGTTGACCGCCATTGAAGCTCCCGAGACAGTGGCGACTGCCATCCGCATTGGCAACCCACGGTCCTGGAAGAAGGCGTGGGAGGCGGTAAGGTTGACCGGAGGATTGGTGACCGATGTGACCGATGAGGAGATCGGCGAAGCGAAAGCGATCATTGGGCGCGATGGGATTGGATGTGAGCCGGCTTCGGCGACAACGCTGGCTGGGATACGTCAGCTGAAAGAGAACGGGACGATCGATCGACACGCAAATATTGTGGCTGTGCTGACCGGTCATGCGCTTAAAGATACTGATTACATCATCAAACGGCATCAGAGCCAGGAAGAAGAGTTGATGATTGCGACTGCGATTCACTAGCCGAGCGCCAGTTGGATCATGAGGCGCGATATACCGGCGGAATTCGAGATTAAAGTACCGGGATCAATCGCCAATCTGGGACCAGGCTTTGACACTTTGGCCGTTGCCGTACAGCTGTACTTGAGTTTGCGCGTCAAGGCAGGTCCAGGAAACAACGAAGTGCACTTTCATTTTCCGCAGGGGCCACTTGACGGCGAGAATTATGTGGAGCGTGCATTTCGATTCCTCGCTAACCAGCAGAGTAACGACTTTCCGTCGCTTCATGTGGAAGTGCACAGCGAGATCCCTCTGAGGTCAGGACTCGGCAGCAGCGCTGCAGCGACGGTAGCGGGACTGCGGCTCTTCGAATACATCACTGGGCCGCTTCCTGCGCGAGGCCTTTTGAACGCGGCATGCGCGTTGGAGCATCACCCCGATAATGTAGCGGCAGCGCTGATAGGGGGCTTGACGGTGAGCTGCCAGATGCCGGACCGGTCGGTGGTAGCAGTGGGGATGAGATGGCCGAGTAATTTGTGTTTCATTGTGCTGACGCCTGAGTATTCGCTGGCAACGAGTGAATCGCGCAAAGCGCTTCCGGAGATGATTACGAGAGAAGATGCAGTGTTCAACGTGCAGCATGTCGCGCTACTGCTGCAGACTTTGCAGAGTGGGGACAATTCACTCTTAAGGGAGGCGTTGCAAGACAGGATGCACCAGCCGTTCCGGCAACATCTGGTTCCAGGTCTGCAAAGGGCTTTAGAACTGGAACATCCGGACCTGTTAGGTGTTTGTCTCAGCGGAGCGGGTCCCTCGATTGTGGGATTTGCAGAACGGAATTTTAAAGAGGTGGAGCAAGTGCTCTGCGAAGGGTTTCGTTCCTGCGGCTTACGATTTCAGACGCGCAGGTTGTGTGCGCATCAGGATCAGCCGGACGCAGTGAGTTGAGGAGTTCCGAGCCGGCACTCCTGGTGAACAGCCTGGACGGCGAGCTCGAGGCCGTCAAGCCGGACGATGATGCCGATGGTGAGTTCGCTGGAGCCTTGAGCGATGGCAATGATGTTTATGCCTTCGCGCGAGATGGCGGTGAAGATTCGTCCGGCAAGGCCGGGAGTTCCGCGCATACCTTCGCCGACGACGGCCAGAAGGCCAACCTGCTCATCTACCAAAATCGGCCTTAAGTAGCCGTGCGTGAGTTCTATGGAGAGATTGGACTCAAGCGCCTCCAAGGCAGTGCTGACGTCTTCCTTTCTGATGAGGAAGCAGAAGTTCTGACGGTAGCTGGAGCTGGTAAGGACAAGAAGCTCCACATTCGCCATGGCCAACGCATCGAGCGTGCGCGCCATGAGCCGGGTACCGCTTAGCAGGGCGCTGGCAGGCTCCATCGAGATCAGCGCTACGTGGGACAGGGAGGTGACAGCGCGGGGGCCTTTTGGTTCGTCGAAGCTGGCGACAATGCGCGTGCCGGGCTTGTGCGGGGAGAAACTGTTCTTGCTCCAGACAGGGATTCGTTTCTCAACCAGGGGTGCAAGCGTTCGCGGGTGAAGGACCTTTGCGCCGTTGTAGGCGAGTTCGGCAGCCTCGGCGTAGGTGACCTGATCGAGTACGGCGACATCATCAACCAGGCGAGGATCAGCGCTCATGATGCCGTCCACATCGGTCCAGATCCAGAGCTCATGGGCGTCGAGAGCGGCAGCGAGGATCGATGCCGAGAAGTCGGAGCCGCCGCGGCCGAGGGTAGTAGGGCGGCCATCGTGCGTGGCCCCGTTGAAGCCAGTCACGATGGGAATGATGCCGGACTTGATCGAGGGCGCGAGATGTTCGGCGCATCGCAGGCGGGTGGGGCCCATTTGCGGGGAAGCATTGCCGAAGACAGCATCGGTCACGATGACGTCGCTGCCGTTCACGGCAAGGGCGGAGATGCCGATTGACTGCAGGTATTGGGCGAGCAAGGTGGAAGACAGGCGCTCTCCAATGGCGATAGCTTCATCAACGGAGCGTGGCGGACGCTCGCCTAAAAGGAGAACGCCGCCTGTGATGCGTCCGAACTCAGCGACGAGACTAACGATGGCTGCTTCGGCGATGTCTCGATTCTGCGGCGCGTGATTGCCGGTGGAGAGATCCTTTGTGAACAGGTCTGCGGCGGCGGCGAGGTGGCGGGATTCGAGCGTTCTGAGGTTCACTTCGACGGCAGCGTGGTCGCCCAATTCTGCGCGCCGGAGGGTTTCGAGCAGGAGATCGGTGACTTTGGACATCGCAGAAACCACTACCACCAGAGAACGATGCTCAGCCTGTTCGGAGATGATGCTGGCGGCGACGCGCATGCGTTCGGCGTTGCCCATGCTGGTGCCACCAAACTTCATGACGAGGAGGTTGGGATCAGGCGACATTTTCATTGCGAAGCTATTTGCAGAATAGTGGAGCTGATCAGGCAACAGCGCAGGGAGAGTGCGAATGGGGCCAAATAGTATGGTCCATTTGGCCCGGATTTCTATTTTTTCTACGGTACTGGGGTCGTTTGCTTCAAGGTCGCCAGGTCAGAAATTAATTTGCCCAGGTCGGGCGTTCCCCAACCGGTTGCGGCGTCCCAACCTGGAGTCGCTTGGTATCCCGGGATGCCGTCGAACGAGTTGTTACCGAGAGTCACATCGCGCAGGAAATAGTAATCGAGTTTGGCTGCGCCGAGCAGGTAGAGGCTCGGATTCAAGAAACCGACCGGAACACCTGCGGACTGGTTGGCAATGGCCACCACTCCAGCCCATTGGGGAGAGCTTGAACTTGTGCCGCCGAAAAGGTAGTAACCAGAATTTCGCGAACCCAAAAAGCCCAGGTATACGGGGACGGGTGTACTCGGATCTGCATCGTAGGCAATATCCGGGAGTCCTCGATGCCGATTCAGTACCGTTTGCGCTGAGATTGGCAGACTGATCTGTTGGTAAAGGGGCTCTGCAAAGTATTGACTGACGCCTCCTCCAGTGGCACCATATGCGTTGCTCCACACAGTTTCGGATTGGTAGTTGCCATTCGCGTCTGCATACAAGCTGGTGCCGCCAACGGCCGTAACCCAGGGCGACGAGGCTGGAAAGCCAACGGTCGGGAACGGATAGATGTTGCCGCTGATATCAGGGTTCGCTGAGCCGGAATCGCCGGAAGAGGCAAGAAAAGTAACACCGTGGAAAAGAGTAGAAGCTTCATAGAAGGAGTTGAAGGCATTGAGGACAGTGCGTCCCTCAGTCGTAAACAGCGTGTTTTCCGTCGCACTCCAGCTCTGGGTAACGATCTTTCCCAGGTTGTGGCTGACTGCATACTGCTCAAGCGCCAGGAACTCCGGCAAACCCTGCACTCCTTCAGTTTCCGAGACAGGACTGGTCATGAGTATGATGCTGGCGCTGGGCGCAATGGCGTGAGCCCACTCGACATCCAAACTGGTTTCTTCGGCCCAGCCGACCATGTCATCGTTAGTAACGTCAAAGGGAACAGTGCCCAGAGGACTAAGCACTTGGAACGAAGGCGGGTCAGGCAAGCCGAAATCCTGGTCGAACTTTTTGAGATCGGCTGCAATAGTCGGGCTTCCGAAGGAATCGATGACCACGATGGTTTGCCCTTTTCCGTCGTA
Source organism: uncultured Bryobacteraceae bacterium (assembly GCA_964245395.1). GTDB lineage: Bacteria > Acidobacteriota > Terriglobia > Bryobacterales > Bryobacteraceae > Bog-105. The sequence goes on along the minus strand of CAXTMN010000083.1, from coordinate 391 downwards.
TCCGGAGTTAATCAGCTGAGAGAGGCCGTAAGCTTTTCTAATCTGCTGGGGGCTGTAACAAGGTATTTGAAACCGTGCCTCGCATAACGCGTAGGTCGGCGGAGCAAGCTGCTTTGCGGTGAGTGCGCCGACGGTTTTGTCAGCTTCAGTCCCGGGATCAACGCGAACTATCTTCATGGTGTGCTTTTTGGTGTAGCCAAGATCGGCCCCGGCATTTTGATTGGCCCCGAAAGTAGGGCTCTGGGCAAATGCGACTGAACTGAGGAAAGCGAAGAGCGTAAAGGTTGCGAAGCGGTGAGTATTCAACAGTGTCTCTCTTTAACAGCCTGCAGTGTACAAGCAGACTGCCGCGAAAAGCAAGAGCGAGATTCGTTCGCGCATTGTATAATTA
>CAXTMN010000082.1:0-21365 GCA_964245395.1 uncultured Bryobacteraceae bacterium | reverse complement strand
CCGCTACAGTCATGGTGATCTCGGCGCAGAAAATACCTCCTTCACAGATGGCCTCAACCGAGCGTACTGCGGAATCTGCATCAGGTGTTCGAACGATGGGTACGATCCCGAGTGCTTTGATTTGCTGGACTGTTTCTGAGCTGTTCATTGTAGAAGCGGTGCTTACTGCTCTTTCACTTTACTTTCCGATCAAGCATACTCCTGTCCATTAGCTGGATAGGCAGCCATGACCGGAGCAACATACCTTGATGAACAGTTTGGGACGTTGTATCCGCTCCTGGCCGATTGATGCATTTAAAACCGAGAGTTCGCTAATACGCCGTGGCTTCTATAAAGTCGCAATATCGTTGCTGTAAACTCACCGGTTTTAGCGTAAACCACTGATATTGCGGTAAATGCTTCGGCTGATCTGTTCCATTACTTCCTCCAAAAGCCACAGATCGGAAAAAATTTCGCAAGCTGCCGTCAAATACTAGTAAATTTTGCTTGTACTCGCTCGGGAAATTCTGGTATTTTGTACTTAATTCTGCTCTACAGAATTTACGCAGTGCGAAAGGTGGGCTAGCTTGCTACCCGGAATGCTGTGGGTCGTGCGTTGACGCGAAGTGAGGAGTAACTTTGATGACCACCACCCAAGCGGCTTCCGCCAACACTTCGGAAATTTGTGAGACGATCGTCCACCTGATTATGGCTGGCGATTCACAAGGAGAAGAACTTCTCTACTCGACCTTTGTTCGCGGCTTGCGTTTTCTCGCCGCGCGCTACTGCCCGGAATACGCAGACGATTGCGTTCACGATGCGATCCTCACTGTTTGCAAGCAAATCAAACAGGGACAGCTTAAGATTCCCGCCGCTCTCCCCGGGTATATCAACATAGTTCTCAAGCGTGCTGCCTGGAACAAGAAACTCGAGTCGGAGCGGCATGGTGGCAATAGCGAGCTATTCGAAACTGTCGTGCAGACTAGGCCTGATGAGCGCAATGATCCCGAACGGCAGCTTCATATTCAGGAGAGAGCTCAGATACTTCGGGAGGGACTGCAATCTTTGAAGCCGCGTGAACAGGAAATTCTTACCCGCTTTTATCTTCGAGGCGAGTCTCAGGATGAAATCTGCGAGGAAATGAACTTAACCGACACTCAGTTCCGCTTACACAAAAGTAGAAGCAAACAAAAGCTTGAGGCTTTTACTTCGAAGCGCCTTCGCAAGCCAATTCGTACCGCCGAACAATGCATCACTCGCGCTGCAGCTTGTTCTTAACTGATACCTACTGAACCGAATATTATGTCAGGCGACATTTACTGTATTCAGCAGGACATTTTGTCCGTCCACTCCTCCCATGAAGGCCGACGTCAATGCCTATACGTACCCGCTGGAACCGTCATCTCGGTCCGAAATCAAGATCAAAACGACAGTAGGCTGGTTGAAGTCAACTGGGACTCCCGAACGGTACTGGTCTTCGTCCAGGACCTTCGAGATCGTGCACAGCTCATCAACTGAGCTGTGCACACTGAAGCCGAACTTGTCTCCCTAGACTTAGACTGACGCTGCTTTCGACTTCTGCGCCCGCTCGAGTCTGATCTGCTCAACAGCCCGATGCCAGTCTACTTCGGGCGATCCTTCCGGACAACCTCTGTCAAACCAGCATTGATGAGCGCGAGCCGAAATCTCCTCTGACGTGAACTCTTCGGTTCCTTCTTGGCGATAGGAGGGCAGAGTTGTCGACTCCCTCTCTTGGTTCGTAGCGCCTAACGGCGTCGTTCCAGATCCACGCGTGCCCGGTACCACATCTGGTGCCGGCGAATCGCCAGATACCCCCGGGGTCAACATGGTCGTTCCTGCACCTGCGCCGGTACCTGCTCTGGTTCCTGAGGTATCAACGCCTCGAGAGCCGACAGACATATTCGCGCTTGCCGCGATCGTGTCATTAATGCTTAGACCCGCCCGACTCCGGTTCGCGCGTTCCGTTTTCTCTTCTTCTTCTGTCAGAGTGCGGTTAGCAGCAATGTCTTTGCCTTCTACCGGTAACTCATTCAATTTCGGATCGATCATGGTACATCTCCAACGAGTTGGATGTTTTCTGAGGAAAAGTTAACCCAAAAAAGTAGGCCTTCCCTCTATTTTCTGGTACTGCCTCCTCACTAGCCTTCATCGAAACTGGATTTATGGCCAGAAGGCGATTCTTTGTGGACGAGATAAGGCGCGGCCGGGCCGAACTGCTCGGCGCTAGCGCCGAGCACCTGGTGCGAGTCCTTCGTGTCGAGGCTGGCCAGATCTTTGAAATTTCGGACAATCAGTCCGTTTACCTGGCCGAAGTCAGTCAAGCTCGTAAAGCAGTGGTCGAGTTTCGTGTTACCGAACAGTTACTCGCTCCGAATCCTCGCGTGGAAATCACCCTTCTTGCTGCTTTGATCAAGTTTGACAGCTTCGAGTGGATGGTCGAAAAGGTGACTGAACTGGGAGTAGGCGTTATCCAGCCTTTCGAGGCAACACGATCGGAGCGCGGTCTTCTGTTGGCCTCCCAAAAGAGGATCGTTCGCTGGCAGAGACTAGCCCTCGAAGCAAGTGAACAGTCCCGTCGTGCCCATCTGCCCAGAATCCTCCCGGCGGCGCGGTTTCCAGGTGCGTTAACCCAGGAAGCTACCGTGCGGTTACTGCTCGACGAAGTGAACGATATCCAACCGATTCTTCAGGTTCTTCCACCAGAGCGGTCCCCAGCTGACCGGGTCGCTTTACTCGTGGGACCAGAAGGCGGGTGGACGGACGTCGAACGCAGGGAGGCGATCAAAGCAGGGTGGCTACCCTGCTCGCTCGCCAAAACAGTGCTTCGCGCCGAAACTGCTTCCGTTGCCGCCTTGGCCATTATTCAGGCACTCTGGGCGGCAGATTGATCAGGCAGTCTTATGGATTACAGCCGCGTGAATCGGTTTGGAACCAACAGCGAGCATCGTAAAAAGCGAAGCGCCCGACCTGCTTCGTACAATCGCTGGACTTGTCCGGATCGCAGGAATTCGAACCACTGCCATGTCGTCTGAACTTTCGTCCAAAATCAATGCATATTGGCCGTCGGGAGTAATCGTAATGTAGCTCGGTTTCTGGCCTACATCCACGCTTCCAATTACCTTCCGGGTATCGATGTTTACAATGCAGACATCCGGCCCACTGTGGCTTCCCACAAATAAGAACGGGGGCTCCGCCGAACATGCCATTACTCCGGGATCGCGCCCAGCGAGCACTGTCTGGTCGATCTCAAGAATTTTATACGGAAAAACGATGGCCACTCCGTCCATGCCGTCCCCCGTGATGAACAATTGTCCGCCATCGTTGCTAAAACACAGATTTTGAGGCTGCATGGCTAAAGGCAGGTCGGCGATCACCTCGAGCGTCGGAACGTTTAATGCAGTCAGGGCGCGCTCATGAAGATTGGCGACCAGCAGCAGCTTTCCATCGGCCCGGAAGCGGAGATTGCCAATAGGTCCCGGCAACTGGGTTCGCCATGACTGCCGGGTATCTAGATGAAAGACTTCCACCGTTCCCGCGGCTCCGGTCGAAACGGCAGCTAATCGCGCACTCTCGGCCAAGTCGAGATACGCTGGCTCCGCGCTAAGTGGATGACGTCGAAGAACGCGCAGGGACACCGGATGCGCTTCGATCAGCTGCTTACTCCGGCCAGCAACAGCAAAGATGCGCTTTTTATCGGCGGTGATCCGGATTGCGGAGATTTCGTCTGAGAGCCTGGCGCTCAAAACGGGCCGAAGCGAAGCGCTGATTACGTGAATGCTGCCTGTTCTCGGAGTCAGTACATAGACGTGATTCCCTGGACCACCCGGTACCACAGCCGAAGGCTCTGCGCCTAGACCTACCGGACTTAGCAAGCGGAATGTTGACAGGTCGACCGCCGCCAGGCTCGGGTCTCCCGAGGTCGCAATCAGCGCATAGCCAGGGTAGACGGTGGCTTCAGAGCGGCGACAGGCGCTCGCCGCAAGTGTCCCCGAGGCCGCCAGCCACTCGCGGCGAGTCATTCGCACGGAAAGGCAACCTTTTGAAAAGAATAGCCTGTTTGCAGCTGTCGGCTCACTTCAAACCCTATGCTACCCTGAGGATTCTTTTCGCCGCCAAACTCTCGATTCAATGAATTTTAGGTCTGTTTTCAGCCTTATCTCGTCCGATCTCGCTATCGACCTGGGCACCGCCAATACACTCGTTTACGCCAAAGGAAAAGGCATCGTCGTCAACGAACCGTCGATAGTTGCCATCAACAAAAATACCGGCGAGATAGAGGCGGTCGGCAAAGAAGCCAAAGAAATGGTTGGCCGCACTCCCGGCAACATTGTCGCTATCCGGCCCATGAAAGACGGAGTCATCGCCGATTTCAAAGTGACCGAGCGCATGCTGAATTACTTTATTTTGAAGGCGCACGGCCGCAAAATGCTGGTTCACCCCCGAATTGTGATCGGTGTTCCGAGCGAGATTACCCAGGTGGAGAAGCGAGCTGTTAGTGAATCGGCTTATCGCGCTAAGGCCAGCGAAGTGCACCTTGTCGAACAAGCTATGGTTGCAGCCATCGGGGCTGGTCTGCCTATTACCGAGCCCTCGGGAAACATGATCGTTGATATCGGCGGCGGCACCACAGATGTGGCCGTCATCTCCCTTTCAGGAATCGTCTACTCCCGCTCCGTACGGGTCGCAGGTAACGAGATGGACGACGCCATCATGAGTTATCTCAAGCGTAAGTACAACCTGCTTATTGGGGAACGCACGGCTGAACAGATAAAAATTCAGATCGGCTCGGCTTATCCGCTCGATACGCCTATCAAAATGGAGATCAAGGGCCGCAATCTGATCGAAGGCGTTCCCAAAACAGTCACCATTGAAGACACCGAGATTCGCGAAGCCTTGGCTGAGTGCATCGCTACCATCATCAATGCCATCCGTGTGGCTCTTGAACGAACCCCTCCCGAGTTGAGCGCCGATATCAGCGATCGGGGTATCGTGTTAACCGGAGGAGGCGCAATGATCAAGAATCTTGATCGGCGCATTCGTGAAGAGACTGGCTTACCTGTGTCTATTGCCGATGATCCGCTGGCCTCCGTTGTGCTCGGCACTGGCAAGATGTTGACCGACTTTAAACTATTGCGGCGTATCGCGATCGAGTAAAGACCTTGGCAGCCTCCGCGATCCGCCGTTACAGTAAAGAAGGTTGTCATGGAAGCCCTCCTGAGCCGTTATCGGAACCTTACCGTTCTGCTGATCGTCGTTGTCGGCCAACTTCTCTATCTGGGCTATCAGGTAAAGACCAATCGCGATGAGCGGTTGATTCGCGTTTGGGCCGTCACGGCTGTTACGCCGATGGCTGGGATCGTGGAAGCGCTCCGTCGCAATACAATCGGCTTTTTGCAAGACTACTTCATTCTTCTCGATGTGCGCGAGCAGAACCGGCACCTAAAATCCGACAACGATCACCTTCGTCTGGAGAACGTCTACTTTCGAAATGAGTTGGCCACGGCTGAACACGCGCGCGCGTTGACTCTGTTTCAGGCACAATCCCCTTCAAAGACCATTGCCGCTCGCGTGATCGGAAACAGCACCGTCGCAACGGCCAAAGCGGTTTTCATCGATCGCGGATCAACCAGTGGAATCGAAAAGGGAATGGCCGTCGTTGTCCCCGATGGCATCATCGGCAAGGTTGATTCTGTGTATCCGCTGGTCGCTCAGGTGCTTCTTGTTTCTGATCCCACCTTTAAGGTAGGTGTCGAGTCACAGAAAGGTCACATTCACGGCATCCTGAACTGCGAAACGGGCAAATGCTCGATCGAGCAGATTCAGAATGAAGAGAAAGTAGACGGCGGCGAATGGTTCTTCACATCGGGCGAGGATAGGATCTTCCCCAAAGGCTTTCCGGTCGGAACTGTTGTTTCGGCACAGCCAGGACAAGGGATGAAAGATATCCGGCTGACTCTGAGCGGAGCTCCCGGCGCAGTCGAAGAAGTGCTCGTGGTCTTAACAGGTGTTCACCAGCAGATTCCGGCAACTCCGGTTCCTGTCGAGGCGACGGTCAGCATGCTGCCACCGCCCCCTGAAGATGGGAAAACCAGCAGCAATCAACCGGTTAAGCCCCAAACGGAAGCCGATAAGATTCTGCAGAAATATGACGCGCTCGGCAAAGAAGAAGGCCATGTCTATGGCGGGGTAGGATCGAACCTGCCTGACTTCAACGCCAAGCCAGCTGCCGAAGCCGCAAAAGACCAGAAACCCGCTTCGCCTGCAGCTCCCAACACAGATCAAAAAGTCGCAGAGACACCGAAGCCGGCTCCCGCTCCGAGCAGGCCTGAAATCCTGGGCGCCAGACCCGGATCCAAGCTTCCCGCAGAAAAGCCAGCTGCTTCACCGCAAGCCAAGCCCGCCACACCGCAACCGGTGCTTCCCCTGGGAGCGCCTCGTCGAAAACCCGCTGGAGGCTCGACTTCGACCCGACCGCCCCAATGAGCGATGTGACCCATCAAATCTTGCGGCAGCCAACTCGGGAGAGTTGGTTCAGCCGTTTTCAGGTAGTCGCGCTTGGCGCGATCACGCTGATTGCGATCATCGGCAAATTTTATCTTCCGCGCCTGCTATCAAACACGGAATGGCTCGAGCTTCCGCTGCTTCTGACGGTCTACTTTGGCTTGATGCGCCGGAGTCAGATTGCGTCGTTGTTCTTTGGCGCTTTTGTCGGTTTGGCCGAAGACTCGCTTTCTCCTGCGAACCTGCCGATCGGCATGTACGGAATAACAAAGACTTTAGTCGGCTACTTTGCTGCTTCGGTCAGCCTGCGCTTTAACGTTGAGAGCTCCGTGATCCGCATGGTCCTCTGTTTTTTCTTCTACTTCTTCCATGCATTCTTTTACTGGATCATGAGGCGGGCCCTGCTAGGCCAGATTGTGCCTTTCGACCCTCAGGAGACCTTCGTCTATGGAACCCTGAACGCACTCGTCTCTATCCCTTTGTTCATCGTTCTCGATAAGATGAAGCTAGCCGGCTCTCGCTAGGGAGTTCGGCGGATCCCGGAAAACTGAGTGGCAATACTTGAAAGCGAGCACAGGCGCGAAGAAGAAGTCTCGCCCGAACGGCTTCTCCGCGACGACCCGAAACAGGCATCAGGGAAGATTGCTTTTTTCCAATACTTAACTGTCGCGGTATTTATCTTCCTGGTCTCTGGCTTCTGGCGATTGCAGGTGCAAGATCCAGACGTTTACAGCGAGGCCGCGGAGCGGAACCGGATCAAGAGCACTCCGATCTTAGCCGCACGCGGTAAGATTCTTGACCGTGACGGTCGGGTGATTGTAGACAACAAGGCATCTTACTCGCTTCTGTTAAATAGGGATCAGATCCAATGGGACCACTTGCCGGCCATCGCAAGTGCACTTGATCTGGACTTTGCTGAGCTCTCAAACAAGCTTCACCGCGCCGGCTCACGGCCCCAAATCATCATCAAGGATCAGTTAACCCGCGATGACATTGCTTGGATCGGATCACATCAGGATTCAAACACTTACCCCGAAATGCAGTTGATCCGGTCGTGGCGTCGGCAGTTTCCGCAGGATGGCTTCGCTGCACACGTAACCGGCTATGTCGGAGAGATTAGCGAATCAGAGCTAAATTCGCCGCAGTTCATCGACTATCACCAGGGCGACATTATCGGCAAAGACGGGCTTGAGCGCCAGTACGATCAGCAGTTGCGCGGCGTCGATGGCCAGCAACGGGTACTGGTCGACAACATGGGCCGTGAGCGCCAGATGGCGACAACCCAGGAGGCCGTTGCGGGCAAGGATCTAAAGACCACAATCGACTTGGACGTTCAGGCAGTAGCGGAACTTGCCATGGAAGATAAACGGGGAGCCGTTGTGGCACTCGATCCCAGAACGGGCGCCATCCTCGCTATGGTGAGCCGACCGACTTTCGACCCGAATAAGTTCACGGGTCGAATCAGCCGGGCCGATTGGAACGAGATTGCCGGTGACCCTCACAAGCCGCTCATGAATCGGGCCATTCAGGCCCAGCTCGCACCAGGATCCACCTTTAAGCCGCTCATGGCAATTGCAGGCCTTGAAAGCGGCGTCATCGATGATGAAACACATTTCCATTGTCCAGGCGGAGCTTCCTTCTACGGCCATTACTTCGCCTGCCATTTAAAGAGAGGCCACGGAGATGTTGCCTTGCACTATGGGATCGAACAGTCTTGTGACGTGTACTTCTATAATGTGGCAAACCGCCTCGGCATCGACCGGATTGCGCAGTATGCAGAACTCGCTGGCGTCGGACACAAAACAGGTATCGATCTGCCCAACGAAACGGGAGGCACAATGCCGTCAACGCGATGGAAAATGCGTCTGTATCGGCAGAAATGGTACGCAGGCGAAACGATTTCCGTTGGGATCGGGCAGGGAGCTGTCACGGTCTCGCCGCTTCAGATTGCAGCTGCTCTGGGAGGTTTGGGCGCAGGCGGAAAGTGGTACCAGCCCCATGTGATCGAAGATCGGGCACCCGTTCTTTTGAGACAAGGGAATTTCAATCCTGACAACCTGCAACAGGTAATCTCCGGGATGTATGGAGTTGTCAATGAGGGTGGGACAGGCCGGGCTGCAGCGATCCCCAACATCAAGGTTTGCGGAAAAACAGGCACTGCGCAGGTGGCTTCGAGTGAACTCACAAAAGGCGCGAAACTGCGCAGTTCTCTCGCCAATAACGCTTGGTTTGTTGGGTTTGCCCCCATGGATGCGCCAGAAATTGCCGTTGTTGCTCTTTTCGAAAACGGTGAGGAGAGCTATAACGCTGTTCCCATAGTTCGCGATGTGTTGAAGGCGTATTTCGATAAGAAACTTCGTCAGGCGAAGCAGGGGAACGAGAACGCGTCACTGTGGCACTTTCTCCCCCACATCTTGGCAGAAACCGGTGACAAACTCGCGCTCTTGAAGGTGCCTTTGCAGGAGGGAAGATCCCGGTTGTGGTGAGCTATCGTTCGCTCCGCGACCTGGACTTGCCCCTGCTAGCGGTCACATTAGGCCTTTGTGCGCTCGGGGTCTTGCAGATCTACAGTGCAACGGTGGGAACGCACTGGCAGGATGCCTGGTGGAAACAGATCGTTTGGGTTGCTTCGGGCCTGGTGATGATGTGGATTACGGCTACGATCGATTACCACAGTTTACTAGGAAGAGTCATCTACTTCTATGCTGGCTCGGTTACTCTTTTGGTCGTCACAGCAATCATCGGTAATAAGGTTTTTGGCTCGACGAGGTGGATCAAGGTAGGGGGCTTAACCTTGCAAACCTCAGAATTCGTCAAAATCGTCCTGATTCTCCTGATCGCCAAATATCTGGCCGACCTGCGGACAGAGTCGCTGACGTGGCAAGACTTGGCTAGACTTGCTGCCTTTGTGGGTTTGCCGATGGTCTTAGTAATGAGGGAGCCCGATCTCGGCACTTCGCTTACCTACATCCCCATTCTCGTTTGCGGGGTTCTGATGTCTGGACTCCGGTGGAAGTACCTTCTCGTTATTAGCGGGATTCTCGTACTGACATTACCGATTGGATATTATTTACTTAAGCCGTATCAGAAGGAGCGGCTGGTGAGCTTCATCAATCCGGACCGCGATCCAAAGGGTACGGGGTTTCAGGTGATCCAGTCAAAAATTGCCGTTGGGAATGGCGGTATGTGGGGTCGGGGAGCAAAAGAGAGTTCCCAAACGCATCTTGGGTTTTTGCCCGTGCCCCAAACGGATTTTATTTTCAGCTCGTTTGCTGAGGAGCACGGTTTCGTAGGAATTATCGTCGCGCTGGTATTGTATTTTCTTCTGATCATGCAAGTGGTTCAGAATGCTCAGTCGGCGACGGATAAAGCGGGTTTGTATGTTTGTATGGGCGTTGCGGCACTTCTCTTGTTTCATGTGCTGGTAAACGTGGGCATGGTGGTCGGCCGCATGCCCGTTACGGGTATTCCACTTCCGCTCATGAGTTCGGGCGGATCGAATACCTGGTCGATATTTCTGATGCTGGGTCTGGTAAATAGCGTCCGGCTCAGACGATTTATGAATTACAACTGAACTGTTCCTATAGAAAAGAACAGTGTTTTAGAAGATGGGTCTAAGTTTGAGTGTAGAGGAAACTTTGATTACCCGAACAGTTTGGCAGTTATCCGAGGAATAATCTTACGGATCCAGAGCATGGGCGTGATTGATCAGGTCTCCGTCTATGTCTGTGGCAACAAGTTTTTCTTTCCAAAGTATCACTGAGCAGTAAACTGACGACGGTGTAAATCGGGAGTTCTTGGAAGCTCATCGGCGACCCGCAAAGGCGGTGATGATGAGTAAGGAATTGGTGATTGGATCCAATCGCCACGAAACGAAAGTAGCAATCCTTGAAGATGATCAACTCGTAGAGCTGTACTTTCAACGGTCGAACGAGTATTCGCTGGCCGGCAGCATACACAAGGGCCGAGTGACGCGTGTCCTTCCCGGCATGCAGTCAGCCTTCGTCGATCTCGGGCTCGAACGCGATACTTTCCTCTACGTGACGGACTTCTTCGAAGAAAATGAAGATATCGACACCGTCAGTGACGAGAAGCCGGTGCGTGATGAGCGGCGCGATCGGCAGCCGCGAATTGCACAACGTCCCGTCGAGGATCGGATCACCGAGGCAAAGGAATTTCGGCCTGCGGTAGTTGAGACTTTGCCGGTGGAGCCCTCACCGATCACCCCCGAGCCTGATCCGGCTCTTCTTCAGAGTCCCATCGCAGCCGAGCCGACCGATTCACGGCGAATTGGGTCGCGCCCGGAGGGTGATCGGAACAGTAATGATAGAAATTTCGGGGGAGAAAGGCGTAACAAACGGTCGCGCCGCCGCCGTCCACGTCCGAACGGAATCCCTGAAAACAAGTACGCTCAACCCAATGCAGTAGCAGAGACTAGCGTTACGCGACCAAGTCCGTTCATTCAGGACGATATACAGCCAGATGCAGCGGACGTAATGATCCTGCCAGGCGAGTCACTTGCCAAGTATCGCGGCACGGGTGTAAGTACAGCCCGTGATCTTAGGCCTGCTCCCAGCGCTTCGCAGTTTGTCGCATCCACGAGTGAACCTGAGCACCCTTATGAGATCGTCCCTACACGCGACGCTGAGTTCGGGGACGATGCGTCATTGGCTAGTCGGTTCGGATCTCTTTCTGAAGAACAGCTGGACGACGACGAGCAGGAAGCGATCGAGGAAGAAGCTGCCGAAATCGAGCTGAGTGATAAGGTTTTCTCCCATCGGGAAGACGACAGCCTCGAAGCCGAAGAAGAGAAGATTGAGGAAGTCAGAAACGACACGCCTGCCATTCCGGAGCAAGATGTACTCGGTCGGGCAGAGACGGTCACCTTCGAACCAACTCCCGTTGTAGAGCCGCCGACCCGCAGCGCAAACCTGCCTGAACTGGAGAATCCGCCAGACAGAGAGGCGGACAATATCGGCAGTTTCGCCGAGAGCGAATCACCAGAAGGAGAGGCCATAGAGGCCAATGAGTTCACCGCCATCGCCAGCGAAGAGATCGCGGCAGAGCACGCGCAAGCACTAGCCGAGGAGCTGATTGGAAACGCTGAATTCCGGAGTCCACTTGAGTCAGAGCCGCTAGGTCCTCAGAGCGCCTCGGTTCGGGATGAGGGTGGTCGGGTCATGCATCGTGCTTCGCGACGCTTGCGGCGTCGCCGTGGCGGCAACCGCATGGAACGAGGGCCAAGCTTGGAGGCTGGAGCAGGTCCATCGGCCGATAGCATTCTCACCAGCAGCGGCGGAGCGGTGCCTGCCTTAGAACCCGAACCACGACGAGAGGTTTTCGAGGAGCGAGCGACAGAAAAGCAGGACCGGGTAATTCCATCCATCTCGGATCTTCTGAAAGCCGGCCAGGAAATCATCGTTCAAATCGCTAAAGAGCCGCTGGGACAGAAAGGCGCTCGCATCACATCGCACATCGCCTTACCCGGTCGGTACGTGGTGTTCATGCCGAGCGTTAGCCACTTGGGCGTCTCGAGGAAAGTAGCCAGCGACGAGGAACGGCAGAGACTCAAGCGCATCTTGCAGACTCACCGCGTGGGAACTACGGGTGGTTTCATCGTTCGGACAGCAGGTGAGGGCGTGCCCGAAGAAGAGATCGCCGCGGACATGAACTTCCTCTACACTTTGTGGCTTGACATTCGCCAGAAGGCTGAGAAGAAGCCCGCGCCGATGCTTCTTCACTATGACCTGGACGTTGTTCAACGCATCCTTCGCGACCAGATCACCGAGGAGTATAAGGCCATCTGGGTCGACAACGAAGAGATGTACGAGAATGTGCTGAATTTTATGCAGCGTTTTCAGCCGAACCTGGTCAACCGCGTGAAGATGTACACGCGCCCGGCACCGATTTTTGACGCCTTCAACATCACCCAGGAACTCGAGAAAGCTCTTCGTCCAAAGGTCTGGCTCAAGTCAGGCGGCTACATTGTCATCAATCAGACCGAAGCCTTAGTCGCGATTGATATCAATACCGGCAAGTATGTCGGCAAATCCAATCGTCTGGAAGACACGATCGTTAAGACCAATACGGAAGCAGTGAAGGAGATCGTTCGGCAGATCCGGTTGCGCGACTTAGGCGGAATCATCGTCGTTGATTTCATCGATATGGACGAGCGCAAGAACCGGCAGAAGGTCATGCAGGCGCTTGAAGATGCCATGCGCTCTGATAAGGCGCCTTATAAGATTCTTCAGTTTAACGATTTTGGCTTGGTCGCCATTACGCGCAAACGAGTAAAGCAAAGCCTGGAGCGAACCATGTGCGCTCCGTGTCCATATTGCGACGGAGCGGGCTACGTCAAGAGCGTTCAAACGGTCATCAGCGAGATCCTGGTGGAAGCGCAGAAGATTGCGCGAGCTGTGGATGGCAAGGACGTAATCTTACGCGTGCACCCGGAAGTAGCGAAGATCTTGAAGGCCAGCAGCAATCGATATTTGGAGGAGCTAGAAGAGACTCTGGGGCGACCTGTGCTGGTCACCGGAGACGCTACGGTTCATCACGAGAAATTCGATTTAGCGTAGTCCAGTGAATGTTAATCTGGAGACTCACGCGCACTGGCTTTCGCCAGTAACAAACTGGAGAGATGGCCGAGTGGTTGAAGGCGCACGCTTGGAAAGCGTGTTTAGGGGAAACTCTAACGTGGGTTCGAATCCCACTCTCTCCGCCATTGAGAAATCAAAACTTCCCTGTGTCGTTGGGCGATACGGTGCAGCGCAGCGCTTTCACTCTCTCCTCGATTCCCCCTCCCCAAACTTCAACACTGCTCCGCAGTCCTTCCTGGAATATCCCATTCAGTGCGGGTATAGAATGATCCGCTTACTTCGGAACCCGCAGGAGAAGTATGAAACAAACCACCAAATCCTCAAAGGGAGAAGCTGAGGCAAATCGACGGCCATAGGAGACTATATCGTCAGGTCAGAAACCCTCCCGAATCTCCGGAGTTTCTCGATTTCACAGATCGAGGTGGACGCTATCAATTGATCGTCCAGCGGTACTTGATGTGGACGGCAGGTATTCGTTATCACAACTCCGTGACGATGAAGTGATGGTTGCTCCGGGAAACTGGTTTCTTTGGAGGGTCACATGACACGAACCATGAAAGGGAGAGAGCTGCCGGTGAATACGGATAGCAGCATTCCAACGCGCCGTCGAGCCGCGCCGGAAGTCACGGAAGAGGATAAAAAGACCATCCTCGAGCGGCTGGCAGCATGTGACGTAGATAAGAAATCCGCCGTTGATGCTCGCTAGGCTTTGGCCGAAATTCACGGTACCCTCGGTCGCCCGGCCTGGGCAGGCGTCATTGCCGAATACGAAGCAAACCCGGAAGACTTTAAGCTTTCTTGGCATTGTGCAGGCATCAAATGGGAGTCCCCGGCTTCCGTGTGAACTTGGGCTTCGGGGGTAGTTCATATTCAACGAATTGGTACGACCCCTCTTTTGCCGCATCCACCGCCCACTTCAGGCGATGGGCTTGCTTTCCAAGCAGACTCAGTCTGTTCGTTCCAAGCACTACGAGCGCAATCTTGCACCCGCGAGATTCTAGTGGTACTTAATGTTCTGATCGCATGTCACCATGACTTCGAAGCCACCTTTCTCAGCAGTGCTCGAGATATTGCCGTTGGTTAGCTGTCCCCACCCCATAAAGGCCGCCGTGCTGGTGTTGTGTTGGCCGCCGAGGTAGATCGCCATTCGTTCGGGAACGTTTTTATCAAGCAGGACGCGCAATAGACTGACTTTCGATAAACTTCTTCGTGCCAAGAACAAGGCGCAAATCGATACGATATGCCGCCGCAATCGTCTCCGGCGACTGCCCATCTTCGAGGTTGTCCGCGACAGCCTCTACCGTCATGCGCGGCTCGGCCTTATAGACAGGCGCACCACCCTGTCTCAAGCCATTAACAATTTTTCCGACCTGTCACTCGACGGCCGGCAATCGCGTGCGCCATGAAGAACGGCAGCGAACGGCGGGGCATATCAACTCAAAGGGCCATAATGGCAGATACTGGCGTCATTATCGTCGCGTGGAGGATGGCACACGCAATGAGTAAACATTCGGCTATGTCGGTGAGAACGGCATCAATCCCAATGTGTTTTTAATCGTGCAGACGACACCGGCAACCTGATCCAGGCAGACTAAATGGGAACACGAACGCCATCCACCACCCGCATCACATTGCTAATCGAACACGCTTTTCGGCTATTGCCTAAGCCCTAGAAAGCGCGAAACACAAGTCCACGTGTCGATTTGCCTATCCGAACTCCACTCTCGCCGCCATGTATTCAGCGCCGACGATTCACCGAGCAAGCATCAAGGTCAGCAACAGTGCTCTTTCCGTGCCCTTCCAGGAATCTGTTGAATCGTAAGTTTCGTTCAGCGAATGAGCACCGGTTCCTTGCCCGCCACCGCCGATGGTAATCGCAGGGATACCGAGATTCATCGGAACGTTTGCGTCCGTTGATCCTTCGCCCAACTTTACTGGCAGGCTTAGTAATTTCGAAACTGCAATCGCGGTCTGAACAATGGGTGCGCTCTCCTGTGTTCTGCCTGCCGGTCTGAGACCGACGATTTCTGGTGAGACAGCAACGGGTCCTTTGCCATTCCAGCGCTTGTTCTCTTCTTCGACCGCTTCGTTCATAGCGGCCTTAAATTTCGCATTCAACGTATCCAGCGATCGAACATCCGCTGATCGCATATCCACTTCCATCCACGCCTCGAACGGAATCGCGTTGACTGACGTTCCTCCACCTACACGTCCAACATTGAACGTTGTTTTCGGATTTGCAGGAACTTCGAAAGCATCAATCTTGGCGATGGCACGACCCATAGCTTGAATGGGATTGGCCATGCCAAAGGCTCCGTAGCTGTGGCCTCCCGGCCCTTTGAAGGTCACCTTGTACCGATAGCTCCCTACACCAATATTGGTGACTCCGGTTCCCAACCCGTCTACCGAGATGAAGCTGTCGATTTGACCTTTCAGAGTTTCGCCAAAGAGTTCCTTCATGCCGCGAAGATCACCCAATCCCTCCTCGCCAACATCTGCTACGAAGGTGATCGTTCCTGGAGTCTTGACTCCGGCTTCCTTCAGCGCCCGGATCATACCGAGCATTACGGTGAGCCCGCGGCAATCGTCTCCAATCCCAGGGCCTTTCATGACACTGCCGTCGTGGCTCACCTTCACGTTTGTTCCGTCGGGGAAAACCGTATCCAAATGCGCGGCAAGTACGACGTTAGGCCTCGGCTTATCACCTGCTCTCCTGCCGATCACATTGCCAGCTTTATCAATGCGGACGTCTTGCAATTGCAGTGCTTGGAAAAGCCGTTTCAGCTCCAGGCCACGTTGCTCTTCGTGAAACGGCGGAGCTGCAGTTTCGCAGATTCGCGCCTGTTCCAAGAGCATTTCCGGTTCGTTATGCTCAATAGCCCGGAAAGCTGCTTTTACAACCGGATCTTGCATCACCGTCTCAGGGCTCTGCGCCTGAACGAAAAAGGAGATGGTCAAGAGGAAGGAGCACAAAACAGAAGTCTTCGTCATAGGTCCTGATTCGATTGAGGTTTCATTGGCGAGTTAGCCTATACAGGTACAGAGCCACCCGGCGGGTCTGCTCCGGCTGTCGCTTCAAGTTGATGGTTTCTCCCGGAGCATGAGCGCCAGCCCCGTAAGCGCCCAAACCCGAAATGCTGGGGACGTAAGGCGCGACGAATGAAAGATCGCCTGCACCTCTGCGGCTCGGGTCTAGAGGCTCCATCACGTCCATTCCGAGTTCACGATTGACTTCATTCAGTTCAGCCAGTAACTCCTTGTTACCAGCTGTCTCCGGCATGGAAGGGTAGCCGTCTTTGAACTCGATTTCCGCCGAAGTCTCTGGCAGATGCTCAGCGATGATCTGCCGCATCTTAGCCTGAGCGCGCTTATACTGTTCATCGGTTACTGTGCGCATATCACCGACCGCTTGAGCTTGCGCCGGCACGACATTTACCTTGCCCACTGCGGTGCCGCTGGCTGTAGCCGCATCATAAGACGCTTTGGTTCCGCCGACAACGAGACCGGCGTTGTAAGTCAGACCAGGATCACGCAGCTCCTTATCGAAGCTGTAGAGAATGCGCGACATCTCATAGATAGCTCCATCTCCTACTCCCTTATTGAAAACGCCGCTGGAATGAGCAGTCTTGCCCGTTGTTGTTAAAACCCACTGATAGGCACTCCGCCGCGCAATACTGGCGGCATCATGTCCGCCATTTTGGACGCCACCTTCAAACTCAAGAGCCGCATCACTTGCCTTCCCCGCCTCAATCAGATCGCGACGTGCAATTGACAATGGTTCACCTGGGCGTTCTTCATCTCCGGTCAAGAAAATGGTGATGCTCGTCCCTTCCAGCGCATGATTCTCGTTGAGAGACTTGAGTGCGCTCAGCATGATGACTAAGCCGCCCTTCATATCTGCAGCGCCCGGCCCGCTGGTTTTGTCGCTTGTTTGCTCAAAGGTTTGAAACGGGCTGTCCGGCTCGAATACAGTGTCCATGTGCCCGATTAAGAGAACACGCTTCCCGTGGTTACCTTTCCGCGTACACACGAGATGGCCGGCACGATGAACTTCTTCCATAGGAATCCAGCGGCAGGCAAATCCGAGCGACTCGATCTGAGGCCGAAGCATGTCTGCAATCTTGCGAACTCCTGGCGGATTCAACGTACCACTGTTGACGTTTACCAATTGCTTCAACAGATCTGTCGAGTCGTGCTCGTCTGCATTGACGGAAGCAATGATTTTGCTTTCCTCAGAGGTAAGCGACTGCGAGGCTGCTGCTCCTGTTAGCGCGGCCATCAGAACGAGTGAGACTGAAATTGGGTTCGGCTTCATGAGATCGAACGAGCACTGAGAAATGTAGGAACCGGCATTGATTGAGGAATGACGTGGAGTATGCCAGAGAATAGAGCAATCGTCAAACTGTTATATACTACCGATACCCCACGTTGATTCTGCGGACACTGTAGTCCAAAAATTTCTACAATTTCAGGAGTTCTCATTGAACTATAAGCTCGCAGTGTATCTGCTTGCGGCGGTAGCTTTGGCCCAGGAAAATACAGCAACGATCACAGGCCAGGTGAAGGATCCTTCGGGCGCAGGAATACAAGGCGCAAACGTGACAGCTCGAAATGTTCAAACCGGTCTGGAGCGGAGCGTTGTCACGAACGAGAGTTCGGATTACACTCTTCCTCTGCTGCCCATTGGAACGTACACTGTTACTGCGGCACGACAGGGTTTCGAGAAGATTGTGCAGACCAATATCGTGCTCCAGATTGACCAGCATGCGCGAGTCGATTTTGCCATGCGAGTTGGCGCTACCAGCAGCACTGTTGAAGTAACGGCCGATGTGCCGTTGACCCAGACTGATTCGTCTTCGGTCGGAGCCGTCATCGACAACCGAAAAGTTGTCGAGTTGCCGCTGAATGGCCGGCAGTTCTACAGCTTGGCGCTGTTAGTTCCCGGTGTGGCGCCTCCGGCCCAAGGATCGCTGCTCAGCTTTCGGGGAGGTTTCAACGTTGCTGGCGCAAGTGAGCTCAATAACAACTTCACGCTGAACGGCCTAGATAACAACAATCAGTTGCTCAGTGCGCCGGCTTTCCGTCCCTCGGTTGATGCTATTGAAGAGTTCAAAATTCTTACTGGAGTCTTCCCCGCAGAGTATGGTCGAAATTCCGGAAGTCAGGTGATCGTAACGACTAAAGCCGGCACGAATGCCTTTCACGGCACGGCTTTCGAATTCCTCCGTAACCAGGTTTTGGATGGCAAGAATTACTTCACGCCTGCAGGCACCAAGCCGATCTTCCGGCAGAATCAGTTTGGGGGAACGCTCGGCGGACCGATCATTCACAACAGGACGTTCTTCTTTGCCAGTTACGAAGGTACTCGCTATACACAGCAGATTACGACGCAGACCAATGTTCCAACGACAGCAATGGTGAAT
The DNA here is from genome assembly GCA_964245395.1 of uncultured Bryobacteraceae bacterium. GTDB lineage: Bacteria > Acidobacteriota > Terriglobia > Bryobacterales > Bryobacteraceae > Bog-105. Next base: position 2,842 of record CAXTMN010000082.1, on the reverse strand, counting down.
GGAAACTTTTCTGGAATTTCCAAGGCCATCATCGACCCTTTGACACATGCGCAATTTCCCGGAAACGTCATTCCGCAAAATCGCATCAACCCGGCTGGTCAATTTCTGGCTCGGCTCTATCCGACTCCCACGGCTCCAACCGCGCTGGGGTCACTCCCCACGAATAACTACACTTTCAACGAGCCTCAAGTCGATAGCTTGAACTTGGGATCACTGCGCATCGATCATTCCTTTTCTGAACGCGATACGTTAAACGCCAGCTACAACGACTTCGAAGACAATACTCTGACGCAAGACAACGTTGTTTGCGGTTCCCGAACCATTCCGGGATTTGATTGCACAGTTCTCCTCTTAGCAAGACTGGGTGGCCTGACAGAGACCCACAGCTTTAGCCCGAGCGTGAATAACGAATTCAAGCTTGCCTTTTCGCAATTTCAAAATCCACGAGCGACGAACGATCAGAACATTGATTTTCTCCAGATGTTCAATATCGGAGGCACGCGTGCTGATGGGCCCACACGGACCGGCGTTCCTTCGGTCAGCGTTAACGGGTTTGCCAGCTTTGGCGAGCCCACAAACTTTCCCCAGGTTCGAACAGACGACACCTATCAACTGGCCGACAATCTTTCGTGGAACATCGGCAAGCATTTCCTGAAGTTCGGCGGCGACTTTCACCGCTTCCAGTCAAATGGAACCATTGTTGGGAATGGACGTGGCGCGTTCACCTTCAATGCTCAGAGCTCCGCGCCTACGACCGGCTATGCGTTCGCGGATCTGCTCCTTGGATTGCCAACGAGCACCTCGCGCAGTCCGTTGAGCCCGCGCATTTACGATCGAACCGGAATCTATGCCGGATTTCTCCAGGACGACTGGAAAGTAAATTCGCACTTTACCCTCAATGTCGGTCTACGCTACGAATACAACGTTCCAGTTTTCGAAAAGTACGACCGGCTGAGTAACTTCAATCCATCGACCGGGCGAATCGATGTTGCAGGGACGAACGGCGTTTCGCCGTCGCTGTGGGATAGCAACCCTTACGATATTGAGCCGCGTTTCGGCTTCTCATGGCAGCCGTTCCAGAGCGCGAAGACAGTTGTTCGTGGTGGATACGGGATCTTCTATAATGCGCCGGCTCTTAACAATGTGAACAGCGGGCCTCAGCAGAGTAACGCTCCCTTCGTTTCTTCCCAGACGTTTAACTCTAGTCTGGCCGTACCGATTACGTTGAACGATCCATTTCCGGCCGCGGCTGCCGGTGCCGGGAGTCTCACCTTATCTGCCTTTAACCGGCACCAGCCCGACGCAAAGATCCAGCAGTGGAATATGAATATTCAGCAGGAATTGACACGCAGTTTGGTATGGGAGGTCGGTTACCAGGGGTCGAAAGGAACTCATTTGCCGCTGCTTTACAACATCAATCAACCGACTCCCGGTTTAGGCACGGTCGCGCAAAAGCAAGCGTTGCGCCCTTACCCTCAGTTCGGCAACATCTCGTTTTTAGACGCGGTGGGCAACTCCAGCTTCAATGGTCTGTTGACGAAGCTGCAACAAAGGTACTCAAACGGTTTGTCATTTTTGGTTTCGTATACCTACGGGAAGTCCATAGACGATACACCGGGAACGCCCTACAATGTAACGCCTTCCCGCTCCAGCGCCGAGGATCCTGCGAACTTTCGCCGAGAGCGAGGTCTGTCGGGCTTTGATCTTCGGCACCGGTTTGTACTAAGCCCTGTCTACGAGCTGCCGTTTGGTCAAGGAAGGCGTTTTTTAACTAGCAATCGCTACGTGGGTTGGATAGCCGGTGGGTGGGAAGCCTCCGGTATTCTCACCTTTCAAAGCGGCCGTCCTTTCACAGCTTTGGTCACCCAGGATAACGCCAACATCTTAGGCAATGTGGACCGCCCGAACGTTGTCGGAAACGGCAATGCCGGACCCAAGACCGTGCAGCAATGGATCAACACGAGTGCTTTTCAGCTCGCGCCTCCCGGCACTTTCGGGAATGAAGGACGGAACAACCTGATCGGGCCGGGCTGGAAGAACTTGGACGTAGTTCTCAGTCGCAATTTCCAGGTCATGGAACGCCTATCGATCCAGTTTCGTGCGGAGTCGTTTAATGTTGCTAACCATCCCAATTTTGACCTTCCTTCGCAGACCTTCGGAGTACCGGGATTTGGGTCTATCGTCTCGGCTGAAGCTCCTCGTCAGATTCAATTTGCGTTAAAGGTCAGATTCTGAGGTGTTTTACTTTCGTCTGCTTTCGATCGCCTTGTCATCCGTCGCAATAGCCCTTTCGCAAACGGGCGTCGTCACCATTCAGGCCGGTACCGTTCTTGACGGTAAGGGGGCGGTTCTAGAAAACGTCGAGATTACTGTCAAGGGCGCCGATATCGTGCGCGTTGAGAAGGGCGGATCTGCTCGCCCGACTTATGCTTTCGATCACCTGACCGTCATGCCGGGTTGGATCGATACACACGTACATATCGGTTGGCACTTCAACCAGGCAGGTAGGGCCGATACAAGCAAAGAGTCGCCGGCACAATTTGCTTTAGGGGCGAGTGGCAATGCATATGTAACACTGCAAGCCGGCTTCACCACTGTACAGAGCTTGGGGGCGATGACCGATGGCGACCTGCGTGATGCCATCGACAAAGGCTTCCTGCCGGGACCTCGCCTGCTGACATCGCTTGATCCATTAAATGAAAATTCTGGAACTCCAGAGCAGATTCGGGCCTTGGTGCGCAAACGAGTTGAGCAAGGCGCAGACGTTATCAAGCTCTTTGCCACAAAAAGCATTCGGGAAGGAGGCGCTCAAACAATGAGTGACGCTCAGATTCAAGCGGCT
>CAXTMN010000081.1:7767-21489 GCA_964245395.1 uncultured Bryobacteraceae bacterium | reverse complement strand
GATAGGCCGCCCTCAAAGTTGCTTTGGTGCGCTTCACGAAAAGATCGGAGCCAAGCAGATATCCGCAGACCGTGTCTTCGTTGAAGATGCCGATCTTCTGCGGATAGATGTTCGCCACGTCCTGCTTAATGACAATGTGCCGCTTCAGAAATGTGTAGCGTTTGTCGGTGAAGTCTGTGTAGGCCCACATGACGAGCGGATTGGTCGGCTGCAAGACTTCATCGTGACCGGCTCGTGGCGGGAAGCAGGTGAAGGCAGTGCCACCCTGGGCCATTTGACTTAGCGCCCACGGAGCGAGTTGACGGGGAGCCCGTCCCGTATTTTCGATGCGATGGATAATCGCGATGTTACTCGCCGGCCCCAGCTCTATTGTGATTTCCTTTTGAAGCAACGTCTCTGGTTCGACAGGTTGACGGAGTGTCAGCACGTTGTCGTCTGTCGAGACCTGCACGCTTGCATTGTCAAGCGCATAGGAATCAGGAATCGTTTCGGGAGCGATCCATAGGCGATGGCCACCGCGCATCATCCACTTGGACTCACCCGACTTCCCAGCTTGAACCGGAGACTCATAAAAGAGATTTTGGCCACCCACAAATCCGCAGCGCATGATGCGGGGGCCAACATCGGACGTGGCGATCAGTTCGACATTGCCGTCGGTGATGCAAAGGCAATTGGCCCAACCGCCATAGGAAAGCCGCTTGATGGTCACTTCTGCCGTACGCATGTCTTACCGTTTTCTCCCGAGAACCGCATCAACCAAGGTACCGGTGCGGCGGCTCTCCACAGTGGCAAAACCGGCAGTCATGAGAAGAGCTTGGTATTCACCGGCTGTGCGTTCATGACCGTTGGTGCAAACGAGCATGTTCAAATCCTGCATCAATGCGTAGACAGGGCCTTGACGATCGTCGTTGAGAAGCGCCTCTGCGAGTAGGAGCGCGCCACCCATGGGCAATGCCTGATAGATTTTGGCGAGCAACGGGGTAATTTCGGCGTCGCTCCAGTCGTGGACGATGCGGCCCAGAGCGTAGAGATCGCCCGATGGAAGATCGTCCTTGAAAAAATCCAACGTAATGAATTGGACACGATCGGCCACCGGGGACTTACTGATGAACTCGTGCGCGAGAGGCTGAACGCGGGGCAGGTCTACTACAGTTCCGCGCAAGTCGGGATGCTTTTCGCAGGCGGCAATGACCAGGTGACCCGTCGCTCCGCCGAGATCGACGATCTGATGAAACCGGCTGAGGTCGAAGGCCCGTACGATCTGCGGCGAAGCGAGCCGCCCAAATCCATGCATGGCGCGCACAAAATTTCGCGTGGCAGCCGGGTCTCGATAATAGTGATCGAATAGTGCGTCGCGGCTTCCGAACGTTTGTTCCCAGCGATTCGTTCCCTCTCGAACGGCGTCATCGAGATGAGACCACAAGGGGAACAGAGATTCGTCTGAGTAAACAATATATCCCTGGAATGTTTCGGGGCTGGACTGAACCAGGTAGGTGGAAGCGCTTTCGGTATTCCGATATAGTTCGCCTTCCCGTTCCAGGAGTTTGAGCGAGACACAACCGTCGAGCAGTCGCGAGAGCGCCGGAGCGTTCAATTTCAGAAGTTTTGCCAGCTGCAATACATCTTGTGGCCCGGACTCCAATGCATCGAAGACGCCGAGGCGGACTGCAGTGAACATTGTTTTCGATAAGCGGAAGCCTTGAATAAGATCAAGAACAACGGATGGATCAGGTTGCGAGCTCATACGAAGTGGTCAAATCCTTTCGGCTCTAAGGGCTCGCTATTCAGTATTAGCCGGCCGGCGTCACCGCGCTTGAACTTACCGATTACGGTGATGGTCAAACCGTCTACGGTCCGAGGCAACGGCATCGTGTTGGGAGCGGCAAACAGGAGCTCGTAATCTTCTCCGCCGCTGAGCGCTTCGTCGAGTGTGGCTCCCCGCGCGATCGGGATCTGGCCGTCGATTTCAGCGCTCACGCCCGATTCTAAGCAGAGCCGGTGCAGATCGAGAGCAAGACCGGCGCTAACGTCCATGCCTGCGCGAACACCGAGCTTACGCAACGCGATCCCAACGTCAACACGAGGCTCCGGGCGCAAGTGACGCTTCCACCCAGGACCGTGACCCCTGTGAAATCCAGCAGCTGAACCCCCGAGATTCCCAGTGACACAGATACGATCGCCTGGCTTTGCGCCACTTCGCAAAATGGCCTGGCCGCGCGGGACGCGGCCGCAGCACATGACGTCGATAACGACTTGATCGAAGCGCGAAAGGTCACCCCCCGCAAGAGTGATCCTGTATTTCAATGCAAGTGCCAGTAGGCCCTTGTAAAACTGCTCGGTCCACTTCCCGGCGAGCTCTGCCGGTATCGCGAGCGAGACAAGGCAAAACACAGGCTCGCTTCCCATTGCGGCAAGGTCAGACAGGCTACGCGCTAAGGCTTTGTGTCCGACATCCGCGGCGGAATGCGTATCGAGTGTGAAGTGCCGATCTTGCAGAACAAAGTCGGTCGTGAAGACAAGTTCGTCGCCGGTTTCGGGGCGGAGGATGGCGCAATCATCACCGATTCCGCGGATAATTTGTTTGTGACGATAGGCCGCCGCAGCTAAGTTGCGAACGCGCTGGAGAACGTCAGCTTCGCTCATGAAGCCTTACTGATTTACAGGTTCTGCAAGAAACAGTCCCGCGGGAAGTTGCTCGCCGAAAACACGACTGTCTGCCGCCAAATCGTTATCTTCGCCAGCAAGCTGACGAAGAAGAGCCGCCGCATGGGAACTGGCTTCGCAGGCCCGGCGGACGGCGTCGAGCGAGGCGGGCGGAAGATCGCGCGCATTATCGCCCGTCCGTTGCGCCATATGGACGATGGCTTCAAGCAGCGCAGGTGTATGCGGCAGGCGCAAGCAGGCCTCAATCCAGCGATTGACCGCAGTTGGAGCCACGACCAGATTGACAGGGCCGTTAAACAATTTGCGTGCGCCCAGGCGAGACAGGCACCACATACCGGATTCAATCATCTCGCCGCCTTTCATGACGGTGATGATGGCATCGCCCAGTTGGACTTTGGTCTGCTGCGGAAGGAGCTCGAGACTCGATGCGGTACGCCACATTTCGCGAAACAGACTCTGATTGAGACGACCTTTGCGCTTCCCCTTGGGCAGCAGAGTGGCGGAGAGGCGCTGAAAAAGATCGCCTTGTTGACTGCGATTCAGGCCGCCAGCGATGCGCCCGCAAAAGATCCACCAATCGACTTCACACTGGATCTGATTTCCGAATGTGAGCCCGGCTGCATAGACGCGGCGAGCCTGCTCCACGCGCAGCTCGTCTCCGGGAAAACCGAATCCGGGGCGCAGACAGAAGCCTGTCAGATTGAGCCAGCGTGCCTCATGCGGTGCATTTTTGCGCCGCCCATCGGAGAGCGCCAGCAGCTTGTCGGAAAATGCCCGAATGACCGGCAACGGCCAGGAGAGACGCCCCAATCCGAGTGCTTGCTCCAGTCGCGCAGGAAGCTGTTCGGGCGGAAGAGCAGAACCAGATTTGGTGAATACCGATTTTCCGAAAACATCCTCGATCAGTGATTCCGCTCCTGCTTGCGATTCGGCACTGATGACGGCACTGGAGCGAACACCGGTTGCTTGAAAACCTTTGCCCGCAGTACCGGACCCGCTTGCGTCCGCAGCCTTTCGAAGCTGAAACTGCAAGCGCCAGCGATGTTCACTGACTTTGGATTCAGCCCACGCTTCGAGCGTGCCGACTTCGCTGAGCCGAGCGCCCAACGTGACCGGAATACGACGTTCACCGCCTTTGCCAAAGCGGATGATGGCCCGTAACGGAGCGTGCAGGCGGGGATCGCTCGCCGGGTTGTACATATCATCGGAAGGCGTGAAAGAAACGATGTCTCCCGCCGCATCGTCGGTCCGGCTCAGCGAACTGTAAAGCCGAAAGGCAATGGGCGCATTGGCCAACAGTTCGAGTTGGGGCTGCTCTAGCTTAATCTCCTGGCCCTCTTCGCTTCCCCGCGGAACAAGGCAGACCGAACGGACAGCCGAGGATCCTAATTCGTCCTGAAGACCGATAAAATAAGCGCGAGGCAGCCCTCCGCGAACCAGCACGCCGCTTCCAGACGCACGCACATAGGAGTAATAAGCCGCGCCGATAGCGACAGCCAAGTCGAGATCCTGATTTTCAAAGAGGATGGGTCTGCGTCCGAACCAGTGCTCGACCACATCACGGATACGATCGCGAAAGAGATCCGGAATGAAAAAACCACCATTGAACAGGATGGCGTCAATGCCGTGCGACGCTGCAGGCGAGTTGTTCAGAAACTCCGCGAGATGGCGCGTGATCGCCGGATCGGAAACATAAGGCAAGCCGAGCTCGCGGAAGACGCTCTGCTTTTCGGTTTGGGGCTGAGCATTCAACTCACAAGGCGGCAAAAATCCGCCGAGTGCCAATTCAAGAATCTCGTCGCGAGTGATCGTAGTCTTAAGCGTTCCGCCGATGAGAGAAGAACCAGCGCCTGCCACGGTGACCTCGACAGAAGCAGGACCACCGTTCGAAAGCAGCGTTTCTTTTGCGGCCGAGCATTGACGGCGAAGTGCGCTCCGCTGCCGTAAGGAAAGCGTTTTGCCCAGCTTCGACTCGGCGAGCCAGGAAATGGTGAGGTCGAGATTGTCACCGCCCAGAAGAAGATGACGGCCGACGTGGGTACGGGTGAACTGGACGCGGTCGCCTTCGCGGTCGACGCGCACGAGAGTGAAATCGCTGGTGCCGCCGCCGACATCGCAGACAAGAACCAACTGGCCGTCGAACAACTCTTTGTTCGAGCGCGACAGGTGACCCGCGATCCAGGCGTAAAAAGCAGCAGCAGGCTCTTCAAGGAGAGTGAGGTTCTCAATTCCTGCCTCGTGCGCAGCTTCAACGGTCAGTTCACGGGCCTCTTCATCGAAGCTGGCGGGAACCGTGAGGACGACATGCTGTGCAGAGAGCGGCGTTCCTCGCACACGTTCCCACGACTCACTCAGATGACGGAGATAACGCGAAGAGGCTTCGACCGGAGAGAGAACGCGGCCTTCCTCCTGTGAATCCCAAGGCAGAATTTTTGCTGTGCGATCGGTCTCAGAGTTAGAGAGCCATGACTTGGCAGAGTGCACGGACCTTGTGGGAACGATGGCGCCCTGATCGCGCGCATAGACGCCCACAACAGGTGGATCGCTCAGATAAAGAAAGGAGGGAAGAGTTCGGAGCGCAGCGGTCCTGCTGGTATCGACCTGTTGCTCCACAGGTAGAACGTGAATGGGCGGGAAGTCAGCTTCAGCCGCCTCTTCGGGATCGATATAGGCGAGTGCGGAATTTGTGGTGCCGAGGTCGATGCCGATGTTCATGCCGCTGCGGACCGCTCCCGCACATTGAATTCGAGTTTCCAGCGCCGGCCGTCAGCAGCGACGCACCAGAGCTCCATCATGCCTGTCTCGGTGACGTTGCTTTCCAGCGTGACCGGAACAACTTCTTCGCCCGACGCTTCTGAATGCGGAGGCAAAAACACTTCGATAGGAGCAAGTTCTTCGAGCTCATCACCCGCTTCTTCAAGCATGGTTCCAGGAAGATCGCTCTTACGGGAGAGTGACGAAAAGAAGCGGAACTCGGCGGGTTCGCCCACCACGAGCGCGAATCTGCGCTGCGGTAATTGAACCTTCGAACCCTCTTCGAGTCCGAATGGAACTACGGTCAGCGCTTTCATCGGAGCAGGGACGCCCGGGACAGCGGGCAGGGAACTTTCAATACCGACGTAATAGCTTCTGGGAACGCCGCCTCGAATGCGGACACCTTTTCCGTTACGCGCCAGCCCGTAGTAAGCTGCTCCGTGAGCAACGGCATGCATCAGATCGGCCTGCTTGCTCGTGTTCCTCAATTCGGTAACTGGGGGTGCGCCAGCACTGGCCAGCCACTCGTTTAGCACTGCAAAAACACGCGATTCGACGGCTTGGGCTTGTAACACGCCACCATTCAACAGCAAGTGGGTAGGGCGGGCGAAACCGGAAGAAGAACTGACGCCAGACTGACGGAGAAAGTGCGCCAGATGCTTGGTTACTGCAGGATCAGCAGCGTAATTCAAACCGACCTCCAGCAGGGCCGCGCGTCGCTGCTTCTGCGGACTGGCATCGGAGCCGACTGTTGGAAAAAAGCCATCGAGAAGCAAAGAGCGAACTTCCTCGCGCTGCAGTTTGCCGCGAAGAGTGCCGCCGATCAGACCTGTTCCACGACCGAGCAGGGTGAGTGGCAATTCCCCGGGTACATTGGAGTCGCTGGCAAGCAGCACTTCTTTCGCTGCACGGCACTGCTGCCACAACGAATGGAACTGGATGGCGTCGAGCTTGGTACCGCGCGATGAGAACTGACCTTCGGCAAAACGCGCAACGGCCAGATCCATATTGTCTCCGCCGAGCAGAAGGTGTTCGCCAACAGCGACACGCTCCAGCTGTAACTCGCCGTCGTGTTCCGTTACGGCGATCAAGGTGAAGTCGGTCGTACCGCCGCCGATGTCGACAACAAGGATCAAATCGCCCGGTTGTACCTGTTCGCGCCAGTTCGCATTGCGTTCAATCCAGGCGTAAAAGGCCGCTTGCGGCTCTTCGAGGATAGTGACTTCGGGATAACCCGCCAGGCGAGCAGCACGCTGAGTGAGGTCGCGAGCCGCTGCGTCAAACGATGCGGGTACCGTGATGAGAACGGCTTGATGCTCGAGTAGTGCCTCTGGATGAGCGAAGTCCCAGGCTGATTTCAGGTGAGAAAGGTACTGACGCGAGGCTTCGAGAGCGGAGATCTTCGGAACGCCCTCTGGGGCATTCAAAGGCAAGAGAGGCCCAGTGGGATCGGCAGCCTGATTCGATAACCACGATTTTGCAGAGCTCACCAGCCGAGTGCTGTTTTCAGCGCCGCGGGTGCGAGCAAGTTGGCCGACCATAAACTCCGGTCCTGCGTTCCAGGGCAATGAGAGCGAGCCTTCGACAAACTCGTTTGGTCCAGGGATATACAAAGAGGAAGCTAACAGAGTGAGATTTGCGATCTCGCCCGGGTTGACCAGTTGCGGAATGGCAAACGACTTCACTGCGGATTCCAAAGGTCCATCGATAGACGAGGGAACGTATGCAAGAGCGCTGTTGGTGGTGCCTAAATCGATACCGATGATGAATTGCGCCATGTGCGAACGCGGGTTATTCGACTTCCAATTCGGCGGGGGCTAACACAGCGGCGTCTTGCTTACCCAGCAAGGGCAGGGTGACCGATGAGACCATCCAACCACGGTGACGAAGTGTGCCACCGGGCACCTTGCCACTGGCGGGAACGTTGCCGATCAGCTTGACGCGGTTGGGATCGGGAGCTTTCGACGGATCAAGTTTCTGAAAAGTGCCTTCGATCCCGTCAAGAACTGGCGCCAGATTGACGTGACGAATCAGACTGCTCCGGCAATCGTCATGAAGCGTGCGAACGGCTGCACCGATCTGGTCGTCGGCGTAATTGGCGATGTCTTCCATCAGGAAATCGACTAAGCGCGAGTCGCGTTGAAGAATGTGCAAGATCTGCAACGCGCCGTCACTTGCCTTCGGCAGAACAATCGGCTCAGAGACGGTAACTGGCTGTACCTTTGTATAGCCAAATTCAGCGGCAATATCTTCGGGCAGCTCACCTGAAAACAGTATGGAGAAAAAGCTGCGAAATGCAGACGTAAATCGCGACAAACAACCCTCTGGTAGTCAGGATATCGCGCTAAGTAGATCTGGACAGAGCAGTGCAGGACGATTTAATCGACTCCTTCTATTCGGGCCGATATCGAAGAGCATGACGGTGACCTCCGAATTTTGTGATAGTATCGCCGTACTATTTCGATGTCCAAATCCGAATTACAACGATTAGCTATGCGGTTCAGATGTGTCTTCGCATTGACGATGGTCCTGGGTATCGTTCCGACCGCCTGGTCACAAAGCGAAGCAGTTAGTGCGCAACTTAGTGGGACGGTTCAAGACGAAAACGGGGCGACGGTGCCCGGCGCGAAAGTTACATTAAGCAATCCTGAAGTCGGGTTCTCGCGTGAGGAAACAACTTCCGAGAATGGACTTTACACATATCTGCTAATCCCTCCAGGACGATACCAGCTGAGAGTCGAGAGAGCGGGTTTCAACACATTCCTAGAACCGAATATTGTGTTGGCGGTTGGCCAATCGTCAACGCTGAATGCCAAGCTGCAGGTTGGAAATGTCAATCAGACAGTGGAGGTAACGGCCCAGGCGCCGGTGCTGAACACGGGCAGCGCGGACCTTGGATCGGAAGTAAGCAGCAAGCAGGCGGTGGAACTGCCGCTAAACATCCGGAACGTTTACGGCTTAGTGGAACTGGATTCGAGTGTCAATAATAGCCAACAATTTCAGGCTTTGAATCCACCTGGATCCCAAGGCAATGTTGACCAGGACATTTCATTCTTCAACTTCGGTGGCGGCCGCTTCGGTACGACGGCTTTTCTTCTGGATGGCGCCTGGGACGGCGCAGGTGATTGGGACGGTGTCATCTACGTTCCTTCGGTAGATGAGCTGCAGGAGTTTCGGATCCAGACGAACACGTTTTCGCCTCAGTACGGATTGAGCATGGGAAACGTGGTCAATGCGGTCACCAAATCAGGGACGCGCAGCTTTCATGGCGATGCGTTTGAATTTCTACGGAACAACAATCTGGACGCAAATAACTACTTCAACAATCTGAACGGATTAACGCGTCCGCAATTCAAGCGCAACCAGTTCGGATTTACAGCGGGCGGTCCGGTATACATTCCACACTTTTATAGACAGCGGGAAAAGACGTTCATCTTTGGTACTTACGAAGGACTGAGACAACAGACGCCCACAACACTCCTGACGACGGTGCCGACTGCCCTGCAACGGCAGGGTAACTTCTCACAGACCTTCAATCAGGATGGGAGCCTTTCCACGATCTTCAACCCGTTTACCACGCAATTGGTGAATGGACAATACGTTCGTACTGTGTTCCCCGGCAATGTTATAACTCCCTCTCTACTCAACCCTGTAGCGTTGAAGCTGCTCAATTACTATCCTTTGCCAAACCGGCCCGGCAACGCGATCACCGGCCAAAATAATTACGTAGGAACAGCCGGGTTACCGACGAACAGTGATCAGTACACGATCAAAGTCGATGAGAACATCAACGAGAAGCAAAATTTCTACGCTCGCTGGTCGCAGAAGCGGCAGTTTAAGCAGCTGACCGGTGAGTTTTTCGGCGCTAACGATCCAGGAGGCATGGGCACACTCGCGCCTGACAATCGCTTCGAAGGCGGGCTGGGCTATACGTATGTTTTCACGCCTACTTTTGTCATGTCACTGACTGCCGGGTGGGGCCGATGGGTAGAAGGCCGCACTCCACAAGGTGTGCCGTTCGACGTTACTTCGATAGGGCTTCCGGCCACTCTCAACCGTTACAACGGTCCGGGCGCCTTCCCCTCCATCAACATATCCGGCTACCAGGCCTTGGGATCTGGCGTGATTAATGCGACCCCCCGCGAAGCGCGCACGTACGCTGCGGATTTCACGAAAAACCGAGGGTCGCATGCTTTCTCGATGGGTTTCATGGGAATTCATTTTGTTCTGAATACGTTGAACTCTGCCCAAGCTTCGTTCAACTTTGCGCCCGACTTCACTCAGGGGCCGTTCCCAACCTCCGCCACATCTGACAGCGGTTCATCAGTGGCTTCGTTCCTCCTCGGCACCGCGGACAACAGTAGCGGCGGAGTTACCAATAACGCCGAGGCAGCCTACGGCAAAAACGACTACGGCTTATATCTGAATGACGACTGGAAGGCTACCAAGAAGTTGACCTTAAATCTCGGAATTCGCTATGACATTCAGACGCCGCCAGTCGATCGCTTCAACCGGCTGTCGTACTTTACATTCGCGCAGAATCCCATCAGTAGCCAGACGCCGGGCCTGAATCTGCCAGGCAGTCTTCAATACGTGAATGGTAATCAGCGCGGTGTTTACAATACGAATTGCAAGAACTTTGCGCCACGGGTCGGGCTGGCGTACTCGCCATCGTCGCGCTTCGTATTTCGAGCTGGTTACGGTATTTTTTATACACCCGCTATGGAATTCGGCGACTATCAAGGGCTTGCGTTAAACGGCTATTCACAGACCACTCCGTTTGTCGGAACGCTGGACGGAGTGACGCCGCAGAATCTCTTAAGCAATCCGTTTCCCACCGGGTTGCTTGCGCCCGTAGGACAGGCGAACGGAGGCGCCACGAATGTCGGACGAAACATTGATGCCGTACTTCGAAATCGCGCGAGTCCCTATGTTCAGCAGTGGACGGGGAACGTTCAATACCAGCTGGGCAACACCGTCCTGCAAGCAGCCTACATTGGCAATCACGGAACCAAGTTGCTGTTCGGCACCACTTTCGAATTGAATCAGCTTCCCACAGCTGATCTGGCCCTGGGCAACCAGCTTCTGCAGCCGGTTGCAAACCCGTTCGCAGGGATCATTACCAGTGGCGCGCTTTCCGGAGCTACTATCCCTTATGGGCAGCTTTTGCGACCTTTCCCCGAATACACCGGCGTGGAGGATGTGCAGCCGCCTTCAGCTTCGAGTAGTTACAACGCCTTGGCTCTTTCGGTCAATCATCGTTTTTCAAACGGCATCCAGTTTCTCGTTTCCTATACGTGGTCGAAATACCTGACGAACAGCGAAGGACCTGAAGGCTGGAGCAACGGTCAAGCCCAGTCAGTGCAGAATTGGTATAACACCTCGCTCGAGAAATCCGTGATGTCCGACGACATTCCCCGGAGTCTGGTGGCTAGTTACGTGTATGAACTACCCGTAGGTAAAGGCCGGAAGTTCGCTCCCTCGAATAAAATTTTAGAGGGGGCAATTGGGGGCTGGCAGGTGGCTGGAATTTCTAACTTCAAGGACGGGTTTCCGTTAGCCATTACGAACGCCACCAACAACTCGAACTCGTTCGGCGGCAATCAACGGCCTAATGTTGTCGGTAATCCGAACCTGAGCAATAAAAGTATTTATGAATACTTCAATACGGCAGCGTTTTCGCAACCGGCTCCATTCACTTTCGGCGACGCGCCTCGTACGTTACCGTACTTAAGAGCTCAGGGTATACTCAACACCGATCTGACTTTGCAGAAATACTGGGGTCTGTGGAACGAGACGTCGAAGCTGCAGCTGCGTGCGGAGTTTTACAATCTGTTCAATCGCGCACAATTCTTTGCGCCTGGGACAACTTTCGGAAACTCCAGCTTTGGAGTGGTTCCCGGGGCCCTGGCAGCAAGGTCGATACAGTTTGGAATGAAACTCTATTGGTGAATTGGTTTCGAGCCGCAGGACGGCTATGCCTAGCCGGGGTTGGATTGATTTGCGCCAATGCAAATCCGTACGCCAACGATGCGCTTGGTGATGAAATACGTGTTGCGCAAAGTTCGGGCAATTACGCCAAAGCAGCGAGCCTCTACTTACAACTGATTTCAACGGGAACCGATACTCCTGAGATTCGAAGTAACTGCGGAGTCATGCTACATCTTGCGGGGAAAGACCGGGACGCGATGGCGCAATTTCGTGTTGCCTTGCGCAAGAACCCACAACTCGCCGGCGCGAATCTTTTCGCCGGAGTGTCGGAGTTTGAGCTTGGCGAACTCGAAGCCGCTCTGCCCTATCTTAAGAAGGCAGAGGAATTAGATCCAACCGGACCAGCCCCGCTACTCGCTCTCGGCAAGATATATGTTGCGCAGCGGAAATACGCTCGAGCGAAGGAGGTTTATGCAAAAGCCACTTCTCTGGACGCTCATCTTGCGGAAGCTTGGTACGGCCTCGGAGTAACTGATCGTAGTCTGGTGGACGAGATACTTAACCGGGCTGCACGTGCTGGCACTGCCAAAGAAAGCGCCACAGAGCAGAGTGTGCAGCATCTCCTCGACGGCGCGGTCGAAGCGCTCACCCGGGCGGCTGAACTCGACCCAAACTCCGCGCGTACGCATCTTCTCATGGCTGAGTCCCTTGCAGAAGCAGGCAAACCGGCGGAAGCGGTTCCGGAGTATCAAGCTGCCATGAAGCTCGACCCCGGACTTGACGCGGCCTATCTGGGACTGGCGTCGGAATATTGGAAGCAGCATCAATTTGACCAGGCTCTTCCGTGGCTCAAGCGTCTGCTTGTTAAGTCTCCTACGGATGCAGAGGCGAACGCAATGATGGCCGACATTCTTGAACACAGTGGCGAGTATGACAACGCCGAACAGTATGCCGAAAAAGCCTTGAGCGGCAATCCGAACCTGATTCAGACGCGCGTGGTTCTTGCCCGAATCTATCTTGCGAAACAGCAGCCTACGCTGGCTGTGAGTGAGCTAAAAAAAGTAATCGCCGCTGATCCCGACGGAAGTTATCATTTCCTGCTCTACCGCGCCTACCGCCAAGCCGGCGATGAACAAGCTGCTACCAAAGCAATGACCGAGTTTCAGCAACTAAGATATCGTTCGCCCAAGCAATAGCAAGGCGGGATCAGTGGGCACTGCGCAAACGCTGTTCGCGCTCCGATTGCGCTTCGCGTATCTCAGTCGACCTCTTGACGGCGGACTCGGCTTCCCCTGTGCGCCCCAATTTTCTAAGGGCTATGGAGAGCTGGTAATGAATCTCTCCCCGTTCGTCTGCGTCAGCAGCTTGCGTGAGTTCAGCGACGGCTTTGTCATATTGACCCGAATGAAGGTACGCGCGCCCGAGATCAGCGTGCGCTGCCAGGGCGTCAGGTTGGGCCATCAGGTATTGCTCAAGCAGCGGAATGGCTTCGGCATCGGCGTGGCGGCGAACGGCAATGTTCGCCAGCTCAAAGAGTGCTTGCCTGGCCTGGGGATTGATGGCGAGTGTTTTATTCAGATACGATGCAGCCTGCTCGAAGTTACCCATCTCCCAATAAGTTGTGCCCAAGCCCAATAAAGGCGCTGGATTTTCTGGCTGTTCATCCGCAGCCTTCTGGTAATGGGCAAGAGCGGAAACCAGGTTTCCGTGCTGCCGGTCTACGTCGCCAAGGAATACGGATGTCTGCCAAGAATCTGGCGCAAGACTGACGAATCGTTCGAAGGCGGCCTGGGCTTTTTGAGCCAGCTCGCGAGCGATTTCATATTGCTTGCGAGCTTCCTGAGAAGAACTTGCGGCCATTGCATCCGAGGCTCCAAACGCTTCGACAGCAAGCGTGTGGTCGCCGGAACTTTGCAGGTATTCGCCGAGCAGACGCTTCGAATAGGCAGTGCCACCGGGCGTTCTCGATAACTCTCTTGAAGCATTCTCCGCCAATTGTTCATAGCAGATCGCGCGACCGTACCAAGCTTTGGAGTCATTCGGCGAGTACTTAGCTTCCCGTTCATAGATCTGAGCTGCCTCGATAAATTGTCCCAATGCGACGTGCGCGCTCGCTAAGGCTAAGAGGGCATCGCCATTCGTAGAATCCGAGGAAAGCAGGCCTTCGAGCGGAGCAATCGCGTCTTTAGGCCGGTTGCATTGAATCGCAGCTAAACCGGTAATGAGCGCCGCAGATTTAAGCTCTGGATGACCTGCCCAAATCTTCGATGCAATGTTGAAGGCATCTGGATACTTCCTCAGTTCGTAGTAGATTACGGCCAGATTATTCAGCGCCTCCGGTGCACCTGGGTGAATCGCTAGCGCGGCCTGATA
>CAXTMN010000081.1:0-7757 GCA_964245395.1 uncultured Bryobacteraceae bacterium | reverse complement strand
AAGTCCTCGATCGCCTGATCGTACTTGCCCTGCTGAGTGTAAGCGGCTGCCTGACGAAAGAGGTCGGCATACGTATCGGCGTAAATGCATGTGCCGATGAACAGTAGCAAGCCGGCACACAAGCCGCGTTTCATCGTATCGGGGTGGTCCTAGACATATCCGGATTGCATTTGATGAGCCAGACAATCGGTCGTGTGTCAGGCGTCTTGGCGGCTGTTCATGCGAAATTTAGACCAGTATACTCTCGGCAATCTGCCGACTCGGAATTTGCAAGCACCTTTCCGGTGTCCTCACATTCATGCAATCCTGCGCCGATGTAACTCAGGATCTACACATGGTGTTTCAATTGGTTAGGCCATTACAACTAGGTAAGGAGAACAGATATGCCAGCCAAACGATCGGATGCGAAAAAGCCGTCTTCGGGTTCTGATCCGAAGTCAAAAAGCATCGTAAAGAGCAAGATGGAAAATGCGATGCACGAGTTCAAGCACAAGGAGCTCGAGTCGGGCCGGAGTGGGAAAAAGGTGAGGAATCCAAAGCAAGCCATTGCCATTGGCTTGAGTGAAGCGCGCCGCGCTGGCGCAAAGATTCCTCCATCGCCCAGCAAGAACAAAGCTTCCGCTAAGAAAACCGTCACGAGAAAAACCGCTGCAAAGACCAGTGCGAAAAAAACAGCACCCGCCAAGAAGTCAACCGTTAAGAAGCCAGCAGCTAAGAAGGCAAGTAGCAGAGGATAACTACCACTAAGAAAGCAGCCCTGTACAATTATGAGCGTTTTGTGGAACTATCAGCCAAGGTTAATTGGCTTAGTACTTGCGATGACAAGCTGCGTTATCTCAGCTCAAGCGGCAACCGTAGCTACCATCTACCAAAATGATCCAAACGCAATGGATGCAAGCGTAGTACCGTCAACAACCTTGCCCAACGCCACTTTCACAACAAACAACATCGATTACAACGACCATATTGGCGGGGGCGCGGCGGCGGGGTGCCTATTTAACCCGACGTTCAAGAATAAGCAGAACGCGTTTGATCCCAATGGATCACTCATTGACACATTCATCAATTTACCGGGGCAACATACCTGTACGCAGGCACTAATGTATTCTATGTCCCTCATGCTGATGGCGTGGTTCTGACGATGGCCGGCATCGGAACCGTTGTGGATCAGCCCACTCCTACAACTCCCAATGGCCAAAATCACACACCATTTGTCGTAACTGCCCCAGCAGCGGGCTACTATAATTTCGTATTAAACTATGCTGTCTGCTGCGCGGCAGCGCCGGAATTGAGCCTTCAGGTGAATAACGCACCAGTTGGCACGCCTGAGCCGGCCAGCATGGCTTTGCTCGGTTCCGGACTGTTCGGGTTTGCCGTCTTCGCTGGGCACCGTAGAAAGTAAAACAAAAAGCCTGCCCAGCTTAACGCCGGACGGGCTACCCACTACAGAGTCGCCTAAGCTGGCCATCAGTGCGTAAGTGGCGCGGGCGCTTCTAAGAGTCTCTTAGACAGTCCCTGAGGCCCCTCGCGATTTAATACAGCCCTCAGGATTCCGATCGCCAGCTGACTAGAATTGTCGACGCTTACCTGATCGGTTTGAATGTTGCTGGCGACAGAGGACGCAGATTGTCCAGATTGGAGCTGATCAGCATACTTCTGCTGTAGGTTAACCTTGATCTGCCGGTTAGCAGCAAATTTGTTCCCTATCAATGACGCGTTAGAGCCGAACACTGAGCCGTCGGAGAACTCTACATACTCAGGTATGACAGTGACACGAGTTAACTTCATCGGCTCAGTCGGACTGAGGGATGTCCTCACAATCCCTTGCTTTGTTTGGCCGGAATGCAAAACGTATTGATTGAGAAACCATCCATCTTCGTTGACTCTCAGTTGACGGGGAGCATCGGGATATTTGTCCCAATAGAGATTGAAAAGCATGCTATAGGCAATTAGATCTTTACCGTAAATATTCTTAATGGTGAACGTTGCACCCGTCACTGCGGTCGAAGTAACATGTACTTTCACATTGGATACTTCAATATCCAAGTCGGGTGAGACATCCACCTCGATCGGAGCATCAGAGCTCAAAATATTTCCGAGTACTGTCCTGTCAACATCCTGAACCCGTCCTAACGATGCCAAGGCGAGTCCTATCAGATTCGGCAAGGAACTGGCCAGTAACGCTGGCGACCTACCTCCTAGATGGTTTAACTCGCAAGTAGCGGAACCAGCACATGACGCTGAACTACATGCTGAACCGTATGGAGCTGAAGTCGAATGTCCACAGCAGCAACCCGGCGATCCAGGGCAGCCGTTGCCGGTGCAGCCGGTGCAAGTCCAGCCACTATTATCGTTGCACTGACAGGTGGCAACAAACATGCCTGAATTGCACAGGCCGCAGTTGGCATTGAGAGTGCATGACGCGGAACCAACTCTTACGCTGCTCATGAACAGGCCAGCGATAAGAAACACTGATAATTTGTTGTTCATTGTAGTTTGCTTTGTTTTACCTGTTCAAGGCAACGTGGAACAAAACACCAAAGCGGAACTGGATTAGTTCGACTTTGTAGCGGAATTGAACGCGCCTTGGGAAGCACGAAAGTATACCTGCGCCAATAGCCCAATGCCGAAATAATCTTAGTCGAATTAGCCTAGAAATACAAGATAATCTCCTCGGCGGAATGACATAACCGAGCCACGGTCCAATCTCAAGCCAGTTACGAGGATCGTTGCCTCTGCATACGCAAAAAAGCCCGCCCGGCATAACGCCGAGCGGGCCTTTCGGCTAACGATGAGACTAGATTAATAATCCATGTCCGGGCCGTGGCCAGGAGCAGGAGCCGCAGCGGCTTTCTTCTCGGGGATCTCGCAGATCATCGCCTCGGTGGTCAGCATCAATGCGCTGATCGAAGCGGCGTGCTGCAGGGCTGAGCGAGTCACCTTGGTCGGATCGATAACGCCGGACTTAACCAGGTCTTCAAAGTTGCCAGAAGCAGCGTTGAAGCCGTAGTTGGGCTCAGAATCATTTAAGCGAACCTTCTCGATCACGATCGCGCCTTCGAAGCCGGCGTTGCCAGCGATCTGGCGTAGCGGCTCTTCAACTGCACGACGGATGATATTGACACCGATCTGCTCGTCACCATCCGCCTTGAGGTTCTCAAGAGCTTTTCCGGCACGAAGCATAGCTACACCACCGCCAGGAACAATGCCTTCTTCAACAGCAGCGCGAGTTGCGTGCAATGCATCTTCGACGCGGGCCTTCTTTTCCTTCATCTCGGTTTCGGTAGCAGCACCGACCTTGATGACGGCGACACCGCCGGCGAGCTTAGCAAGACGTTCCTGCAGCTTTTCGCGATCGTAGTCAGAGGTGGTTTCGTCGATCTGAGTACGAAGCTGTTTGATACGGCCTTCGATGGTCTTCTGGGTGCCAGCGCCATCAATAATCGTGGTGTTGTCTTTGTCTACCGTGACACGCTTGGCGCGGCCCAGGTCTTCCAGGCGAACACCTTCGAGCTTGATACCGGTCTCTTCCATCAGAGCCTTGCCGCCGGTAAGGACGGCAATGTCTTCCAGCATGGCTTTGCGGCGATCACCGAAGCCAGGCGCCTTCACTGCACAAGCGTTCAGAGTGCCGCGGAGCTTATTCACAACGAGTGTGGCCAGCGCTTCGCCTTCTACTTCTTCCGCAATGATCAGAAGGGGCTTACCGGCGCGGGCAATCTGCTCGAGCAGCGGCAGAAGATCTTTCATGTTGCTGATCTTCTTCTCGTGAATCAGGATGTAGGGATCTTCGAGAACAGCTTCCATGCGGTCCGGATCGCTCACGAAATAGGGCGAGAGATAGCCGCGGTCGAACTGCATACCATCAACGGTCTGAAGCTCGGTGACCATGGTCTTCGATTCTTCTACCGTGATAACGCCATCTTTGCCAACCTTCTGCATAGCTTCGGCAATGATGTTTCCGATGGTGGCGTCGCCGTTGGCGGAAATAGTGCCAACCTGGGCAATGGCATCGCCCGAAACGGGTTTAGAAAACTTTTGAACTTCGGTGACAACTGCTTCAACGGCCTTTTCGATGCCGCGCTTCAGAGCCATCGGATTCGCACCGGCAGCTACTGACTTAACGCCTTCACGGAAGATCGCCTGAGCGAGGATGGTGGCGGTGGTGGTCCCGTCGCCAGCAATATCGGATGTTTTCGAAGCAACTTCACGCACCATCTGTGCGCCCATATTTTCGAGCGGATCCTTCAACTCAACTTCTTTGGCAACCGTAACACCGTCTTTGGTGATGGTCGGTCCGCCGAATTTCTTCTCGAGAACTACGTTGCGGCCCTTAGGACCGAGCGTCACCTTAACCGCATCGGCAAGCTGGTTGACGCCGCGGAGAATCGCTTGACGCGAAGTTTCGCTATAAACTATCTGTTTTGCAGCCATTCTGTTCCTCTTAAATCCTTATGCTTTGGCGGACGAAGCGCCATTGTTCAACACGCCGAGAATCTCGTCCTCGCGCATGATCAAATACTCGTTACCATCCAGCTTGATATCACTGCCGGAGTACTTACCAAAGAGAATGCGGTCGCCGACCTGAACGTCCAGTGCGTTCACCTTGCCGGTGTCATCGCGCTTGCCCTTGCCGATGGCAACTACTTCGCCCTGTTGCGGCTTTTCTTTTGCCGAATCCGGAATATAAAGACCACCCTGCATGGTCTCGCCTTCTTCGATCCGTTTAACTACTACGCGGTCGTGTAGCGGTCGAATGTCCATATAAAAACCTCCCAGTGAAATGCTGCTAGTCCAAAGAAATCTCTCATTAGGCTAGTAGTGGGCCCGAGTGACCCAATGCAGTTTTAGCACAACACACCCCCGAGTGACAAGGAGAATATGCAAGTTACTGTTTCTAGGAGGGTTATTTGGATGGCACTCCGAACCGCACACCTGCGGACTCAGATTTCTTTCCGCTTGCCCCACCAGTCCCGCCTGTTATCGTGAAGTGGGCATTCCCTATCGCACCATGCGGCGAATCTCCTTTTATCTCGCCTTAACCGCACTCCTTCTCGTTGCCGTCGTTGGATACACCTACAAGTTGCGGCAGCGGTACATGCGGACCATCCGCGTTCACCCGATCCCTCCCGTGAAACCCGGCACAGAAGGCATTGCGACTGATTGGAGGTACGACGAGGATGATCCTCAAACGAATAAACCGGTAGTTCGAGTGCACGCCAAATCCTTTCAGGCCACACACGACCCTTCCACCTTCGAATTGCAAGAACTGACCATCCGGCTGTTCGATAAGCATGCCAATTCCTATACCTACGTGAAGGCGGACAAAGCGCTTTTCGATGAGCGGTCCGGCGTCATGAAGTCGGAAGGACCGGTGCACATTGTGATGAACGTGCCTGGAGACAAAGAGGCTGAGGATAAGGCGGAAGCGGCGAAGCGTGTACGGGTGGAGACCTCACTGGTCACCTACGAAACGAAATCCGGCAAAGCGTCGACCGACCAAGCAGCTTCTTTCATTTTTCCGGACGGCGACGGGCAAGCGGTTGGGGGTGAATATGATCCGAATACGAAATTGCTGCATTTGAAGTCGCAGGTTTCGTTGAATTGGGTGGGCAAGGGACCTGCCGCGAACCGTTTTCACGTCGAAACTTCGGACTTGGTATATAAAGAAGCCGAGCAGAAAGTGTATCTGTCGCCGTGGTCGAAGATGCAGCGCCAGACGACGACTATCCAAGGCTTGAGTTCGATAGTGACTCTACAGGATGGGGCTCTTCATCAGATCGACACCGATCGCGCGTTTGGCACGGATAAGAGGGAAGACCGGCAAACCAGCTACTCCGCAGACAAGATGACGGCCCTGTTTAACGAGAACGGCGATCTGGTGAACATCGTTGGCGACAATAACGCGAAAGTGCTTGCCTTCCAGGCGGCAGCGCAGACTACGCTGACGGGCAACCGGGCGGATCTGCGTTTTGCGATTGCGACAAAGACCGGTCCGGACGGCCAAGCAAAAGACAGCAGCGATCTCCATTTGGTGTTGGCAGACGGGCATGCGGTGGCGGAGTCGGTTCCTTTGCCGCAGCCCGGGATTCAACTGGCTGAGACGCGGGTGCTACGTAGTGAACATATTGAGCTCGAGATGAAGCCCGGCGGCCAGGACGTTCAGGAGATTCGAACTTCTTCTCAGGCTCAACTCGAATTTAAGCCGAACCGTCCCGATCAGGCGCACCGGGTGATTGACGCTTCCCACCTACGAGTTTTGTACGGAGAGGGAAGCTATGTCGACACTTTCCTGGCCTGGAACGCCGTTACGCACACCGACAAGCCTGCACCAGCAAAGACGTCCGGTAACGTGACGGCGGCGCAAGCTCCGGCTCCCGCGCTGACTTGGAGTGATGGCCTGAAGGCGAAGTTCACACCCAATACCAACAACGTTGCCACCATCGAGCAGATGGGGAACTTTCGCTATGAGGAAGGCACGAGAAAGGCTTCAGCGAGTAAGGCTCTGCTGGAGCAAACCATCAATCGCATGACGCTGGTCGATTCTGCGCGCGTCCTGGACGACACCGGTTCAGCCATCGCCGATACCATCGTCATGAATCAAATTAACGGCGATATGGACGCGCACGGTCATGTCGTCTCTACACACGAACCCAATAAAAATCAGAAGCCGGGGACGTCTATGCTGGACGAGACAAAAGCAATGCAGGCGAAGGCTGACGCCATGCAGACACGCGAGAACAACACCGTCGTTCATTACGAGGGTCACGCGGTGATCTGGCAAGGCGCCAACCGGATTTCGGCTAAGGTGATCGACATCGATCGAGATGCCGAGTCGCTGCATGCCTCAGGCAATGTCGATAGTGAACTGGTTGATAATAAGGCCGAAAGCAGCGCTGCCCCGGCGGTTGCAAGCTCTGCCGTTACTGACAAAGGTGCAAACGTTGCAGTCCCGACCGCGCCGATCTTTACCGTCATCTGTGCACCGGATCTCCAATACCGGGATGACACACGAATTGCGACCTACACTGGGGGCGTCAAGCTGGTGCGGCAGAAGATGGTGATTACCTCTCAGGAACTGGAGGCGTTCCTCAATCCCAAGACCAATGACGCCCAGAACGATTCTTCGCTCAACCATGCGTTTGCGACCGGCGATGTGCTGATCCACGATGTGGTGAAGAACAATCGCACACGCGAGGGCGGGTCAGAGCACGCGGAATACTACACCAAAGAGGACAAGGTTGTTCTAAACGGGGGCTCGCCGCAGGTAAAAGACAGCTACAAGGGAATTACTAAAGGACGGCAGCTGACCTACTTGAACGGCGATGACCACCTGATTGTGGAAGGCGAGAAGAAGGCGCTTGCTTACACGCAAATGAAGAAGAAGTGACCGGCCATTCATTGCCAGGTGAGAAGCGATGAGCGCTGATCCCTCGCCGCCAAACAAGGTGACCGCCGTTGTCCCGCTCGGAAGTCGAACGCTGATCTAACTTAGCGCATTGTCGTCCCTGAGGACACTGTATCGGCATTCGCTGGAGAGGCGCATTCGGCTTAGACTAAAAGGGCAGATGGCGTTAGACGAATACAAGGTGGTGCTCTACCGCAATCAACCTTCTGGCTGGGTGGCGGAAATACCCTCGATTTCGGGTTGCTATGCACTTATGCCCACTGGAACAAAAGCACTATCGGAACTCGAACAGGTTTTGACGTTGCCCCGCAAAACGAAGCCGTGTAAAACAAGAGTTTCCCTGGCGGCT
>CAXTMN010000080.1:8908-22065 GCA_964245395.1 uncultured Bryobacteraceae bacterium | reverse complement strand
CAATCGTCCCGATGTTGACGTGCGGCTTGCTGCGATCAAATTTCTCTTTCGCCATTCGTTCCCTCTAAATGAACTGGTTGGTCTTGATTTCCTGCAGGAAGGAGTTAGACGCAGAAACACCCGCAGAACTGCGGAGTGCTCAACAGGCAGCATATCATGTCAGGCCGGGAGCTTTCCCGGCCGCAATAAATCCCCGCTTGGTGGTTCTGCCTTTTCGCCGCGCAAAATGGCTACGGATTCGAATCGAAAGTCAAACCGACGCCACCCAAGATCTGCAAGCCTGGGGCTGACGTTAAGCCCGTGCTCAGGCTTGTGTTTACGACCAGCTGTGTATTTAGAAAAAGGCTCAGGAATCCGTTCGGGGTCAAATTCAAGTTCATCTGATTTCCAATACCCGTCCCGATGCCGAACGGCTGACCTTGATTTTTCTGCAACATCACAACTACGAAGGGATTTACAAGATCAAAGTTTCCCGGTTTGAAGATGCCGCTCAGTCCCATTTGGGCGAATCCTTGCCCGGTCCAGTTGCCGTTTGGGCCATTAACCTGGTTCAACGAAACCTGCCCACCCAGTGTCATCACGAAATCAGGACTTCCATCCCGCTTTGCCAACCAATTGAACTGGCCGGTGATGACCAGCGGTTGCAGCGACCAGGGATTTACGTTCATCTGCTGCCCGGAGAAGAGTTGAAACTGCCGGTGAAGCGGAAGCGCTGGCGGCGGGACCTGCTGCTGCACCGGTACCGCCTGCGCCAGGATAATTTGAGGAGCGAAGCTAGCCGCAGGCCGGAAGCTCACATTACGAAAGGCAGCCGCGCTCACCAAATTGCCTCCTGCCGGCTGGACGTTTGCAGTCCAGTTTATAGCCCGCGTGTCCAACAGGACCGCTCTCGTTTTATGTCCGACAATGCCGTCTACCACGAGCGGAGACGTGTTAGCAAACGCGGATGCACTCAGGGTGTCCGGCATTTCGGTGTTCAATGATTGAAAAGTGCGAACGGCATTATCCGTATCGTTATCAAAAACCCCATTCACTGTGATGGGATCGGATACGCCGCTAAGGTGATAGTTCAGTAACTGCTGCAGATTAGCGACATCGTCGCCTTGTAGTCCAACGGAAAGTGTTCTAGGCATAACTCCTCTGACTATTTGTCCAAAAGGAGCAGGCACTTGGAATACCGTTTCTTAGCATCAGCCAGACACGTACCACACATAACTTCGGGAATTGGAGCCGTTGTCGGGGCTTGAACCCGAGACCTCTTCCTTACCAAGGAAGTGCTCTACCAACTGAGCTACAACGGCGATGCCGCGGAGAATGGTGGACAGGGAAGGATTCGAACCTTCGTACCTCGCAAGGAGGGACAGATTTACAGTCTGTTGGCTTTAACCACTCACCCACCTGTCCGAAGTGGTAAACCTGATTGTATTGCGTGAACTCGTGAAAGTGGGCGTAACTTCCCAGAGAATAACACAGACTGCTCACAATATATTGTTGCTTTTTCGCTAGTATCGGAGTACAAATGTCGGAGAAAGTCCATGAAATTGCCGCAGCCTGGCTTGTTGTTTCTGTTTGGCCTGAGCGCACTTCTTTCCCTGGGCTCCCCAGAAAGCTTCTGGCAAACCAAAGACTACAAACAGTGGACCGACAAAGACGCCCTGATGATCATGTCGAATTCGCCATGGTCAAAGCAGATGCCTTTCCCGGCAGCTGGCCGCCCCGTCGAGACCGTGATTGAGTCCGGTCCAACTGGATCCGCAGTACCCTCCGCCGCGCTCGGGAACTCCTCCAACACGACGAGCGAAACCGCGATGACTGGACCGGCAAATAGCAGTCCGCTCGGCGCATCAGATACGCGTGCAGGCCGAGGCGCCCCAACCAACACGTCACCTTCAGGCGTCCCGCCGTCCGCAGGAGCGCCGGACTCTCCCCGGCCCATCACGATCACTTGGGCCAGTGCAACCCCGGTTCGTTTAGCCGTGCTCAGGATTCGGTCGGGCTCAAATACCGTGGCTGACGCAGACATTGAGAACGCGCAGAAACAGCGGGAGCGGTATGTGATTGCAGTGAGCGGATTGCTTCCTCCGGCAAATTACGATACGAAGCCAAAAGATCTTGCCCAGAGTGCCTTCCTCACTCAAAAGGGCAAAGCGCCCGTACGCGCTGTTGACTCTGATTACCGAAAGATCGGAGACACCAACGTATATTTTTTTCGCTTCTTACGATCATCTCTTCCGCTGTCGCCTTCCGATGGCCAAATTGAGTTCAAGATGAAGTTGGACCAGATCGAGGTCAAAAGCCACTTCGATTTGAAAGCCATGCAATACGCCGGGCAACTCGCGTTATAGTCGCTCAGAGCACAACGTTTTTGCGCGACCAGTCGAAAACCCTGTCGATACTTCTCGTCGAAGATGACACTGAACTCGCAGCATTGATGACCGAGTTTCTGTTCTCGCATGACATCTCACTCGCTGTCGCCTATAACGGTGCTGAGGGGATAATCCGTGCGCTGGAGGGCTCATTCGATCTGGTGATTCTCGATGTGATGCTGCCAGAAATGGACGGGTTCGACGTTCTTCGAAATCTGCGCAGACGCAGCAGCGTCCCTGTGATCATGTTGACGGCGCGCACAGAACAGGAAGATCGTATTCTGGGCCTCAACGCGGGTGCTGATGATTACCTGCCCAAACCATTCGACCCGGACGAACTTTTGGCGCGCATTCACGCGGTCCTGAGAAGGGCCGGGAAAGGATCCGCCCTCAAACCTGAGGTTCTGGAAGCGAACGGTATCCGTATGAATTCAGGCACTCGCGAAGTCTTCCGTGACACTGTGCGAGTTTCCGTCACTTCGATCGAATACGACATTCTGGAGGTTCTTATCCGATCCGCCGGCCGGGTCGTCTCGCGAGACGATCTCGCCCGATTCCTTTATGGAAGGCAGGCCAATCCGCTCGAGCGTGCCCTCGATGTGCACGTTAGTCATCTGCGGAAAAAGCTGGAGCGCGAGCAGACCTTGATTCGCACCATCAGGGGTGTCGGCTATCTCTTCTCTCTAGGGGACGTCGAAACTCTGGAAGAGGATCCCGTATGAGATCCCTTTTTGCCAAGATCCTCATTTGGTTCGTGGCCACGCTGGTGGTCTGCATGCTGGGCGCCACCTTTACCTACAGCATTCACAACAGGCCGGAACCCGACGGACGAGACTTCATGTCCCGCTCTCTGTCGCTTCAACTGAATGAAGCAACTCACGCCTTCGAAATCGGCGGCAAACCCGCTTTGGAAGCTTATCTCAACCGGCTTGGTTCCTTCATGCCTGGTACGCACGCTCTGTTAAATTCCGCTGGTATCGACCTTGTCACAGGGAAAAACAGAGCCGCAGAACTACCCCGTTTGGACTCCCGGTGGAATCCTTTGACACGCGGCCGGGGCCTGCTGGTCTGGCCTTCGGCGGATGGAAAATACAAGCTCGTTATCCATAGCGACCATCCCATTGGTCCGCCCAGTCCGATTCCGTTCTCCTTGTGGTTTGTTGTGGCGACCGTGGCTTTCTGTTACATTCTCGCCGTTCACATTGCCTCCCCTCTCCGCGCTCTCGAACAAGCCGTGGAGCGCTTTGGAAGTGGCAATCTGGCCATCCGGGCTTCAGCCGGAAGGGGAGATGAAATTGGCAAGCTCGCGCGCGCCTTCAATCTCATGGCCGCTCGCATCGAGGGTTTGTTAACGGCAGAACGCCGCCTTTTGCAAGACGTCTCTCATGAGTTGCGTTCGCCTTTAGCCCGGCTCAAATTTGCGATTGAATTAGCCAGAACCGATCCCGATGCGGAGAGATCGCTCAATCGAGTGGAAAAAGAAGTCGATCGTCTCGGTGAACTGGTTTCCGAACTGCTTCAGGTGACGCGGGCCGAGAGCGACCGAAACCTTCGGAAGAATGACGAGATCTGGTTTCCAGATCTGCTGACCGAATTGATCGAGGATAATCGCATGGAGGCAGAGGCACACGGGACCACTCTGCAGCTCCTTTCAGGCGAGCGGACTTGCATCCGAGGCGATCGGGAGTTGCTACGCCGCGCGGTGGAAAACGTGCTGCGAAATGCTCTTCGCTATGCACCCTTCGGC
This sequence comes from uncultured Bryobacteraceae bacterium, assembly GCA_964245395.1. Lineage (GTDB taxonomy): Bacteria > Acidobacteriota > Terriglobia > Bryobacterales > Bryobacteraceae > Bog-105. The sequence continues at coordinate 17,952 of CAXTMN010000080.1, read as the reverse complement.
AGTCCTGTTGACGTCAGGGTCGCAAACAAGCTTAGCGAAATGGTAATTTCAATTCGCGATTACGGACCCGGCGCGCCGGAAAGCACCTTGGCTAATCTGTTTAAGCCTTTCTTCCGGGTAGAGACTGACCGCAATCGAAGCAGCGGAGGCGTGGGACTCGGGTTGGCTATCGCACAACGTGCAGTGGCTATTCACGATGGGACTATCCGGGCCAGAAACGCCCAACCTGGACTGCTCGTTGAAATTGAAGTGCCCGCGATCGCTTCACTGTCTCAAGCGGAGGGCGCGCCGGTTTGATCACGCAGCTGGCGATACTCCCAGAACCGTACGCTATAAAAAACCATAGCGGTCGCAAATAGTAGCAGCCAACCAGAGGAAAACATCTCCCAGGTGAGCCGACTGGTCAAGTGGTCGACTGACCAATAGATAAAAACGTAAAAGTGTAGCGCATAGTAGGCGAACAGAGCGTAGAGGAGGTTCCGTGCCCACTTCGGCGAGCGAAGTATCCCAAATGGGTCCCGCTTTACGATCATCTCCAGAATCATGGGCACGAGCAGGCCAAACAGAAGAAGCTGAAAAATCCAGAAATGAGGGAAACGCGATCCCGGATCCACGCCCAGCAAGGTTTCTGCATGAGCCCAGATCGAGATTACGACCCCGAGTGCCGCAAGCAGGAAAGCCGAACCTGCGCTGATCTCGGGGAAAGTAATTTTGTGCCAATCGGCCGGACCGGTCCGAAACATCAGTCCCCTCTCAATGAATACCTTAGGACCGTCCATACTAAGAATTATGGAAGATGTTCTCACCATTGCGGGCCGTTCGTTTCGGTCACGTCTATTTGTCGGCACCGGTAAGTACCGCAGCAAAGCGCTCATGGCCCGATGCCATAAGGCGTCGCAAACAGAGATGGTGACTTTGGCGATTCGGCGGGTCAACCTGACCGATCGCTCCAAAGAGTCAGAACTGGACTACATTGATCGTTCCCAGATTCACATCCTTCCCAATACGGCGGCCTGTTACACGGCGGAGGAGGCCATTCGCACCGCGCGTTTGGCTCAGGAAGTGGGTTTATCAAACTGGATCAAGCTCGAAGTGATTGGTGACGAAAAAACCCTATTTCCGGATAACGAGGGACTGTTAGAAGCAACGCGAGTCTTGGCCAAAGAAGGTTTCGTAGTTCTTCCATACACCACCGACGATCTAGTCAACGCCCGCAAGCTGATCGACGCAGGTGCAGCGGCTGTGATGCCGCTTGCAGCTCCCATCGGCTCCGGGCTGGGTATTCAGAACGTGGTGAACCTGAAAATTTTGCGCGAAGCGATCTCGCAAGTTCCCCTCATTGTGGACGCGGGAGTTGGAACGGCTTCCGATGCAGCTCTGGCAATGGAGTTGGGCTATGACGGTCTTCTATTAAACACTGCCGTCGCGGAGGCAGAGGATTCAGAGCTTATGGCGCATGCAATGAGGTTAGCCGTTGAGGCAGGCAGGGCGGCCTTCTTAGCAGGCAGGATGCCCAAGCGTGAGTATGCGGTTGCCAGCAGCCCTCTTGTAGGAACAATTGCGCGATAACCGTCAGGTCGGCTGCTTCGGTGGCCGAACGATGAACGGCAGAACCACGGATACCGCTAAGGCGCCCGCAATGATGTACAGTGCTTCCCTGTAGTTTCCATTTGCCTGACGCATGCGTGCGACAAGAATGGGTCCAAAGACGCTGGCGAAGCTCCAGGCCGTAAGCATCAGACCGTAGATTGAGCCGACATTCTTTGAACCAAAGTAATCGGCGGCAAAGGCGGGCATAGTTCCAAAACCTCCGCCGTAACACATCAGAATCAGAAACGAAACGGCAGTCACAGCAGATATGGAATGCAGGTTAGGCAACGCTACGAAGAGAATTACCTGGAGGAGATAGAACGCCAGAAAGGTTGTCCGCCGCGTTGCGATATCAGAAAACCATGCCCAGAAGACTCGACCTAAGGCATTTCCAAGGGAGACGATGCCAATGGCGGCAGCTGCGCCGATGGCTGTCACATGAGCAAGATCCTGGAACATCGGAGCCTCTTGCGAGATGATTGAGATACCGGCGGAGGTGTTCAGAAACAGCAGCATCCACAACGCCCACCATTGCCACGTTGTGAGCGCCTCACTGAGACTGTAGTCACGCGTAGCCCGCTGCGAAAGCTGAGCTGCACTGGGCGTCCAGCCTGAAGGCTTGTACCCGGAGGGCGGGTTCTGCATATAAAATCCCGTGGTGACAGACAAGAGAAAGTAAGCAGCGCCCAAGTAGGCAAACGTGTGGAGCACGCCCACACTTTCGATCAATCTCGTCGCAATGGGAGCGGTCAACAAGGCCCCCGCTCCAAAGCCACCTACCGCGATACCCGTAATCAATCCGCGACGGTCCGGAAACCATTTCACAAGAACACTGACGGGAACGATGTAGGAAAACCCGAGACCGATGCCACCAATAACGCCATACGTCAGATAGAGCCACCAGAGATGGTGACCAGAAAAACTGGCAAGGAATACGCCGACTCCGTAAAGAGCGCCTCCGGTCATGGCCACTACGCGAGGGCCGACTTGATTCAACCACAGTCCCGCAAAGAAAGCCGAGACTCCCAGTGCAAAGATAGCGATTGTAAAAGTGAGTGTTACCTCCGAAATCGTCCAACCAAACTGCCTTACGAGAGGCACGCGAAAGACGCTCCACGCGTATACCGAGCCGAGCGCCACTTGCAAAAGCACTCCAGCGGCAGCAATGCCCCCCCGGCTCCTCTGTTGAGAATCAATTTGCCGATTCGATGCGAAAGCGACCGCGGTTGCGCTCATAGTTGCTCACCTGGAAGCACGAGACTTCATGCGTGTGACGTCACCGCTTGATCGAATCGATCAGCCTCCTGCGCCCGGTAGGTACTTATGCGAGGTGCAGTACTGGAGTTGCGTGCTCCTGGGCGCTACTAGAACTGCCGGCGAACAATCCTGTCGGGAAAACGGATCGTTCGCGGTCTTTCAGTTGAAAAACCGTAGAATCAGAACGTATGAAGCGATTTCCCAAGATCACCGACTGGCCCGTTATCAAGCAGCTCCAGTGGAGCGATATCCACGCTTTGGGCGACACGGCCAGTTCGGATCGCAGCCGTTCGCTGGCTCCGCGAACCAGGAGCGCCGATAAGGTGGTGCGGTCGATATGCCCGTACTGCGCTGTCGGATGCGGCCAGTTGATCTATGTCAAGAACGAGCGAGTTGTTGATATCGAAGGTGATCCGGAGTCACCGATATCCGAAGGATGTCTCTGCCCCAAAGGCTCAGCCACGTTCCAACTAGTTACCAATCAAAACCGCACCCAGCAGGTCCTGTATCGCAAGCCTTACAGCACGACGTGGGAAGCCATCTCCCTCTCGCAGGCTACCGAGATGGTTGCTCAACGGGTGAAGAAAGCTCGGGACGAGAACTGGGAGGCGAAGAGCCCTGACGGTGAAACAGTAAACCGCACCCTGAGCATGGCTCATCTCGGTGGTGCGACGCTCGACAACGAAGAGAACTATCTTCTTAAAAAGCTGTTCTGCTCACTTGGAGTCATTCAAGTCGAAAATCAGGCCAGGATTTGACACTCTTCCACGGTCCCCGGTCTGGGGGCCTCGTTTGGAAGAGGGGGAGCCACGACGTCTCTGCAGGATTTGGCGAACGCGGATTGCATTCTGATTGAAGGCTCGAATATGGCGGAGGCCCACCCAGTAGGCTTTCGCTGGGTCATGGAAGCGAAGCAGCGTGGCGCGACCATCATTCACGTCGATCCCCGTTTCACTCGCACCAGCGCCGTAGCGGATATTCATGCACCCATTCGCGCCGCTACCGACGTCGCGTTTTTGGGAGGGCTCATCTACTATGTGATGCAAAATGAGCGCCACTTCAAGGAGTATGTCCTCTCTTATACGAACGCCGCCATTCTCGTATCCGAAAAATTCCAGGACACCGATGATCTCGATGGCCTCTTTAGCGGCTGGCAACAAGGCCAAGCGCAATACGAAACCACAACCTGGAGCTATGACAGTGCAGACGAGAGCAGCATGCACGAGGGTCATCGTGTCCCCGAGTCGCATGCTGAACGTGCTGCAAATTTTCAAAGCAAACTGGTGAAGGATTACAAGCGCGATGATACGCTGCAGCATCCGCGCTGCATATTCCAAGTTCTAAAGCGTCATTTCAGCCGGTATACTCCCGAAGCGGTTGAAGAGATCTGCGGGCTGCCCCAAGACCAGTTCCTTCGCATCGCCGAAACTATGTGCCGAAACTCAGGGCGCGAGCGCACAACGGCCATTTGTTATGCAGTCGGCTGGACACACCACTCGATCGGGGCGCAGATGATTCGAACGGCGGCGATTTTACAACTTCTCCTGGGAAACATCGGACGTCCCGGTGGCGGTATCCTGGCCCTTCGTGGTCATGCCACAATTCAGGGGTCGACAGACATTCCGACCTTATACAACCTTCTACCCGGCTATCTGCCTATGCCTAAGGCGAAGGCTGACACGTCGCTTGACAAGTTCATAGAAAATTACACTCCGCGTTCTGGATGGTGGACGGAAACGCCGAAGTATATCGTTTCTCTCCTGAAGGCCTGGTATGGCGAGGCAGCGACGGCGGAGAACGGGTACTGCTTCGATTACCTGCCGCGCATGACTGGTGACCACTCGCATATGACCACGGTGGCCGGCATGGCTGACGGCAATCTCACCGGGTACTTCGTTATGGGTGAAAACGCGGTCGTCGGCTCACCGAATGCTGGCCTTCAGCGCAAAGGCCTGCGAAATCTGAAGTGGCTCGTTGTCAGAGACTTTTCACTGATTGAAACTGCGGAGTTTTGGCGATCGTCCCCCGAACATGAAACGGGAGAAGTAAAAACCGGGGATATCGGCACGGAAGTGTTCTTCTTCCCCGCTGCTACCCACATCGAAAAAGACGGAAGCTTCACTCAAACCCAACGCGTCGCGCAGTGGCATCACAAAGCCATCGAGCCGCCGGGCGATTCTCGCAGCGAACTACACTTTGCTTTCCATCTGGGAAAACGGTTGAAAGAGCTTTACGCCTCCTCTGCAGATCCGAAGGACCGGCCGATGCAGGATATGACTTGGGATTATCCCGTGCATGGAACAATTGAAGAGCCAAGCGCAGAGTCTATTTTGGCCGAAATCAACGGGTATACAGTCGCTGACAAAAAGCTGGTAGATGGGTATACCGCGCTGAAAGACGACGGCTCCACTGCCTGTGGCTGTTGGATCTACTCGGGCATTTACGCGGGCGGAGTCAATCGTGCTGCGAAACGGGAACGAGGCACCGACAAGTACCACTACGGTCACGATTGGGGCTTTGCCTGGCCGGCCAACCGCCGCATTCTCTATAACCGTGCTTCGGCTGATCCCGACGGCCGTCCCTGGTCGGATCGAAAAGCCCTTGTCTGGTGGGATGAAGCTCAAGGGAAATGGACAGGTCACGATGAACCCGATTTCCAGAAACCGAAGCGTCCCGATTACCGGCCTGCGCCAGAGTCCCAAGGCCTTGACACCATCTCCGGGGACGATCCGTTCCTTCTGCAGCCTGACGGGAAAGGGTGGCTCTTTGCTCCCACCGGTTTACAGGAAGGGCCGATGCCGACGCACTACGAGCCCTTTGAATCGCCCGTTGAAAACGTGCTCTATGGTCAGCAGTGCAATCCGGTCCGGATGGAGTACAACCGTAGAGAAAACAAAATGGCACGGCCTTATGCTGACATCCGTTTTCCCTATGTGCTCACAACCTATCGCTTGACCGAACATCATACGTCCGGCGCTATGTCCAGATGGCTCTCATGGCTTAGCGAACTGCAACCGGAGATGTTCTGTGAAGTTTCGCCGGAACTCGCCGGAGAGAAGGGTCTCACCAATGGCGGTTGGGCGACCATCGCATCGGCCAGGGCCGAGATTGAGGCGCGCGTCCTGATAACCGAGCGAATGAAGCCTTTGAAGATGGGGCGGCGCATCGTCCATCAGATTGGTTTGCCTTATCACTGGGGCAATCGCGGGCTGATTGTAGGTGATTCAGCAAACGAACTTTTAGCCTTTGGCGCCGATGCAAACACGAGCATCATGGAATCAAAGGCCATCACAGGCGATATTCGTGCAGGGCGGCGCGATCGAACCAAAAGGCATTGGCTGAGTGAAGGAAACGCACCCGACGAGAAGTTGCGCGACCTGCCCCAAGCGCAGGAGCGACCTGTTGGACGGCACAGAATTCATGCTCCTCTTTCTAAACAGGGCGATCAGACTTAGCGGAACCTTCTAAACCTTATGGCAACCGGATTCTTTACCGACACGACCTTATGCATTGGCTGTAAGGCTTGCGAAGTAGCTTGCAAGCAATGGAACCAATTGCCCGACGATGGCTATCACTTCAGCGGGATGTCCTACGACAACACCATGGCGCTTGGCGCCTCGACGTGGCGGCATGTCAGCTTTATCGAGCGTCCCGTAGCGCTGGGGACCCAGGACGCAGGTGGCCTGTCCTGGCTGATGGCTTCGGACGTCTGCAAGCACTGTGCTCGCGCAGGATGTCTTGAAAACTGTCCTACAGGCGCTATCATCCGCAACGAGTTTGGCTCCGTGTATGTGCAGCCTGATGTCTGCAACGGATGTGGCTACTGCGTCTCAGGCTGCCCATTTGGAGTAATCGACCGCAACCATGAAGACGGAAGAGCCTGGAAGTGCACCCTCTGTTACGACCGCCAGAAAGATGGTCTGCAACCGGCGTGTGCCAAGGCCTGCCCGACAGCATCCATTCAGTTCGGTGACGTTGATGAATTGCGGGTTCACGCCCGGGAGCGTGTTGAACACTTACATGAATTAGGGGTCAAAGAAGCTTACTTGTACGGCGAAGATGCGGCCAGCCAGCCTGGAACGGGAGGGCTGAATGCATTCTTCTTGCTGGTCGATAAGCCCGAAGTCTACAACCTTCCGCCGCATCCTGAAGTTCCCACGCACAAGGGCGCTAAGAGTTGGATCGCTACCGGTTGGGCTGCACTCGGTGTCACGGCCCTCGCTTTTGCTTCAGTCATTCTGGGCGCAGCCAGCCAGAACGGGAAAGGGAACACCGCTCAATGACAGACAGCGCAGGTGACGATAAGGCAACATCTCATTTCTCCGATCAATTCGATACCGGGCGCAATATAGATACCCGGATCGGAACTCTTTCGGGTGAAGCATCCGGACAAACTCCCCTGGCCAGCAAGTACGACACGGCGCTTCATTCGAAATCGTTCCCTTACATTCCAGGCAGTCAATCTACCGATAGTCCGAGCTACTACGACATGCCCATGTTGAAACAGCCGGTTTGGATCTGGTCGATTCCCACTTACTTCTACGTTGGCGGAGTGGCTGGGGTAGGCGCCACCTTCGGGGCTGTGGCGCAACTGATCGCCCCGGATTCAATGCAATCGCTCATCACCAAGTCCCGCTGGGTAGCTACAGCTGGCGGGGCGCTTAGCGCAGCCTTACTGATTCATGACCTGGGGCGTCCGGAGCGCTTTCTAAATATGCTCCGCGTTTTCCGCGTGGCCTCGCCGATGAGCATGGGTTCGTGGATCTTGACTGTCTTTTCCAGCGCTGCAGGTGCGGCGGCTGTCTTGCCTTTCGGACCGCAACTATTCCGCCCACTTGCTAACATCTTCGGTCTCATTGCAGGCTTGTTTGGATTGGGACTGTCAGGCTACACGGGCGTTCTTATTTCGCAAACAGCGGTTCCAGTTTGGCAGCAGGCATACCGCACAACTCCGATTCTCTTCCTGGCATCCGGAGCCGCCGCTGCGGCTTCGTTTTTCGAGTTTTTCAATCTGAATCAGGTTGAGGCTCATGCGGTCGAGCGCTTCGCCCTAATGGGAAAGGTTGTCGAACTGCTGGCCACCGCAACACTTGAGCGCGACGCGCGCAGGGTGAAACGCGTCGGTAGACCTTTGAAGGAAGGCTTCAGCGGATTTCTTTGGCAGACCTCTAAGGTACTGACTATTACGAGCGCAGTGGTTTCAATGCTGCCTGGAAAATCTCGTGCGAAGCGGGCCATAGCCGGAGTCCTTGGTTCGCTTGCCGGTCTTAGTTTGCGTTTCGGCATCTTCTATGCCGGCAAGGCCTCCGCTCGTGACCCGCGCGCCAGCTTCGAGGCTCAACGCCAGCTAGAACCGCCGCGGGTAGGCAACTTGCCCGCAGCACCGGAAGCACAAGCCAACTAACTGCTCAGACCCCTGATACCCTCTTTGTGATGCTTAGCCCCGCCGTGCTCGGCGAATTTGTAGGAACAGCCATCCTGATCCTGTTAGGTGACGGTGTAGTTGCGGGAGTGTTGCTCGACCGGTCGAAGGCCGAGAATGCAGGATGGCTTGCCATTACCGCTGGATGGGCTTTGGCCGTCTTTGCAGCTGTGACGGTGAGCATATCGATCGGCGATACTGATGCCCATTTGAATCCAGCTTTCACGGTGGCTTCTGTCATCATGACCGGACATGCAGACCGGCTGCTCAGCTACATACCCGCTCAGATTTTAGGCGGGTTTACTGGAGCGGCCCTGGTCTGGCTCTTTTATCTGCCCCACTGGTCATCGACATCGGACCCCCAGAAAAAGCTAGGCTGCTTTGCAACAATACCCGCGATTCGCAGCTACGCCAGCAATTTCACAAGCGAAGCGGTAGCCACTTTCGTTCTGGTGCTTGTCGCCGCTGCTCTCGTGTCGAAGCGTCTCGCTCCTGGTGGGGTCGCACCCGGCTTAGGCCCTGTACTGGTCGGAGCACTTGTGTGGAGCGTAGGGCTCTCTTTAGGAGGAACAACGGGCTACGCGATCAATCCGGCACGTGATTTAGGCCCGCGGTTAGCACATGCAGTCATACCTGTCAAAGGCAAAGGTTCATCTGACTGGAGCTATGCCTGGATTCCAGTAGCGGGGCCGGTGTGCGGTTCTGCAATCGCGGCTTTATTTATCAGATGGACAGGCATTTAGACCGCGGATGGAGTGTCGGGCAGGTAAGTGCA
>CAXTMN010000080.1:0-8898 GCA_964245395.1 uncultured Bryobacteraceae bacterium | reverse complement strand
GCTCTAGCTCGGCAAGGAATCCAAATCAATCTGGATACCGCAGAAGCCGTGCATATTCAAGGCGACGAGTTTTACCTGGCGGGATGGTTCTTTTCGGAGAACAGCACCCCGGGGCAACTCATCTTGAAGATTCAGGATGAAACGATCCCCGTTTGGACCGGCATCTCGCGGCCCGATGTAGCAAGACATTTGCGTACTGCTCGAGGCGCGAACTCGGGCTTTGCCGTGCGCTTTCCTGCGCCGAAGACGTCACGGCTCGCTCACCTCAAATTCAAGACCGCCGATCAGGAAACTACCGTCGTTGGCGCCATCCCTATTCCGCCTGCGCCAGACGTACTTGCTCCACCGGACCCTCACAGGGCAGCTGATTACGGTGATTGGATCGAAAGATTCGAACCCGGTTTGTTCTGGCCGGAAAATGAGATCTCGAAGCAACTCTCCGTTTTCTCAACGCTGCCCCAGATCGCCTTACTGTTGCACGTTGCAAATGACTTGCCTTACTTTCTCGTGCACTGTCTGCAATCCATTCGGCGGCAGCATTACAAGAATTGGCAGTTGCTGATCTTGAACAAGGATTCGCTTTCCGAAGCAAGCCTGAACATCTTGCGAACAATGAGCGCCGAAGATTCCCGTATCTGCCTGGATCTCTGCGACGAGGGCGGCTCCTTGCCACAACGCTTCAATGCGGCTATCACAAAAACGACCGCCGAATTTGTCTCCCTAATTAGCTCAAGTGACGAGTTACACCCCTTCGCCTTGCTTGAGGTCGTCAGACAGATCAACACCTTCGGAGGCTGCGATGTCGTATACACCGACGAAGATCGAATGAATGTCTTCGGCCAGCGAAGTCATCCTCTGTTTAAACCTGCTTTCGATGAGGAACTGTTTCTTGCTTTTAACTACCTGCGCCGGCTCACCGTACTGCGCCGCGAATTGGTTTTGACGCTTGGCGGACTCCGCCTTGCGCTTATGGCCGGTTTTGAATGGGATCTGCTGCTACGTGCGCTCCGGCAATTCCCCTCGTTGCGGGTCATCCAAGTTGCCAAGCCGCTTTATCATACGCGTATGTTCGGCGGGGTTCCTGAAGATGACCTCCATGCTGGCCCAAACGAGCGCAAAGCTCTGATGCGTGTTCTTTCCGACCATCTCGCAACGAACCCTACAGCCGTGGACATTGAGCCTGGGATTAGTTTTCCGCTTGTGCGCAGGAAAGAGCAGCATCCCGGAAACCCTCGTGCAGCAATCATCATTCGTTGCCGCGACGGACTCCATCAGCGTTCCACGATCGAAGTCAATGCCGGCAAAAAGCTGGCTACCGTTTACGAGCTTATCGACTGCGTTCTGTACCGCGGTGATGAACATTCTGAACGTCTGGTCGTCTCCCGATTGCAGGAGATGACCGAAGACGTTTTTGTCTTCATCAATGGTTCTCTTGAAACGATAAACCATATGTTCTGCGAGGAACTTGTTATGCAGGCGCTTCGGGAGGAATGCGGGGTGGTAGCAGGGCTCTCGCTCGACATCGACCTCAAAGTAATAGCCAGCGGTTTCGTGCGCGGTCTTTCGGGCGAACTTGTCGATCCCTGCATGGGCATGCCCTATTCCGATTTCACCCGCTTCGAATACTTCAACGCAGTCCGTTCGGTTGAAGCAGTCGATCATCGCTTCTTCGCCGTAAAGCGCGATCATCTCGCTGCCGCCGGTGGGATCGGATCCGTCTCAGCCGCGCAGATGCCACGTTTGGTATCTAGGCTCGTTGCTCATGCCCAGCAAGAGAAGTTACGCGTATTGATTACGCCCTATGCCATTGCCACGTTTGAGGAACCCGCTGAACTGTTCCCAACGTACGCCCTGCCTGAGGTCTCCGATTCTGGGGTTAGAATAAATCGCAATTGGACTGATTTTCCGCAACTTGCTTTTTCCAAAACCCCGAAGACAGCCTCTTAGCTAAGATGTTTCGGGTGAATGATCCAATCCTCTCCGAACTTGCGGCCGCCGGCGTTCTGTTCGTAGATACCGGCGGCCATTACTTTCTTCGGCCCGAAAGCGTTCGTCTCGGTACGGGCGCTGAGGGTTTTTGCGACATTCTCGACATCTCACAATTCCGCTGGGCCGCAGGAGGCTGGGCCTTCACGCCAGACTCCCACGAACCCTGCCGGAGAGTGTACCCGGTCCAGCAAGACCGCATCACAATCGACTCCACGTTTCAGCGCGAGATACGGGCTGATGTGAACGCTACCTTTGAAACTCCGCCTGAAGCTGCATATGGCTTTTTACTTACCTTCGCGGCTTACCCCGGCAAAGGTCCTGTAACTCTTGTTGCTCTCCTTGCCTCTGGTGAACTCGTACAGCTTGCCGGCCCCAACCGGAGCATACTTCCGCCCTGGGGCAACGTGATTCCTCTTCCTCCACCCGACCTCATGGGGATCGTAGGCGCTCCAACCGTAGATAACTTTCTTCTGGTCGGAGATGCCTGGGCCCAACTGGCGACTCGTTACTGTCCCGAAGCGGCAACCGTACTTGATATCGGATGCGGATGTGGACGCATTGCGCGCATTCTGTTTCATAATCGCTGGATCACCAGGTACATCGGTTTCGATGTTGTCCGTCGCGCTATCGAATGGTGCAACCGGTATATTGCACCCGCCTGGAACGGAGAGGCCTACTTCCTTCATTACGATCTGTTCTCAGCCGAGTACAATCCCGCTGGGGGCCTCTTGTCGAAGGACTTCGTTTTCCCCTGTGAGGATGCCGGGGCCGATTTGATACTCGCTGCCTCGCTGTTCACCCACTTGCTCGAGCCAGATACAATCCGCTATCTTCAGGAAGTCGGCCGGGTTATCAGCCCTCGCGGCAGGGCACTTTTAACTATTCACAACGTTGTGCCTCCTGGAGAGCGTTACGTTGGTACAGAGACCCGAATCGATATGGACCCGAATTACTTTGCCGAGTTAGCTCTCGCCGCGGGTCTACAGGAAGAAAGCCGTATTGAAGAGTTTTGCGGACAGCAGATGTTTGTGTTCGCTCGAGCGTAGTGCTCTTTGATGCTACATTGTTGACTTCCAGTGCAGTCTGTCGTTCACAAAGAGAGTTCCCTGTGCAATTTGCCGCTGCCGGTCTTTGTTCCTAGGCGATACCGGCCGGGCAATCTCGGCACCTGGTCCGGACATCTGGCCTTTGCCGATGACCTCATCTCGGCTATCGCGCCTTCCATGGTAGTCGAACTAGGCACCCATTATGGAGAAGCCTATTTCACCTTCTGTCAAAGTGTTGCGGAGAACGGCTTCAGTTGCCTTTGCTATGCGGTCGATCACTGGTTGGGAGAAGCACACGCTGGCTACTACAGTGAGGACGTTTTCGAGAATGTACACGAGCACAACACGAGACACTATCGCGATTTCTCGTATCTCCTTCGGATGAGTTTTGACACCGCTCTGGGTCAGTTTGCCGATCAATCAATCGACCTGCTTCACATCGACGGTCTGCACACTTATGAAGCAGTGTCGCATGATTTCAGAGCCTGGTTTCCAAAGGTCAAGCGAGGTGGTATTGTTCTTTTCCACGACATCGCGGTTAGACACTCTGATTTCGGCGTCTGGCGCTTTTGGGATGAACTCTGCTCCGAATTTCCTGAGACTTTTTCTTTCCACCACTCCTACGGCTTAGGCGTATTGCGCAAACCCGGGGCAGCCCTGCCCGATGTCGAAGTACTTCAGACTCTGTTTCGAAGTTCGCCTGACATTCAACGGGGCGCGCGCAGAGTTTACGAGATCTACGCATCGCATCTGGAAAACGAGTTCTCCTCCAAATCTGGAGCTGCCACGGTTCAGAAGCCTTCAACAACCAGCGTCACAGTCTACACTCTCGACCGCGACGGATATTCCGAGGTAAGAAGTATTACTGAGTCGGTTGGCTTCGACCGGTGGCACACGCTCGACTTCTTGTTGCCGAATGGACCAGGAAGCGGTCCCTTGCGCATTGATCCAGCCGACTCGCCTTGTGTGATCGAAATCGAAGCCCTTTCCCTTGTTTGCGAGAACTCTGCGGACGTTCTCTGGAATGCGTCGGACAAAGCTAGTCTGGATGGGTTAAGATGCTCTGGCTCGGCTACCCGAATCAGTATCGCTGACGAGTTCTGGATTTTTAGTTACGGCGACGACCCGCAATTGCTTCTACCACTTCTCCCAGAGACTCGCGATTCAGTCCGGCTCAAGGTAAGAATCCGGCTGCATCGAACCCTCGAAGCTGTTTTCAAAGTTCTCGAAGCACATTCACTACAGGCAGAACCACCCCCGGCCATGTCGCCGGTCATCGAAGAAGAGCCTTCTGCCGCTATCCAGGTCTTTCTTCACTCTGGAGGCGGCTACTCGGAAGAGGCGAGCGCTACGCAATCGGCAAAATTGGGGCAATGGCAAACTCTCACCTTCCACTTTCCGCAGCGTATTGGACCCGGCCCGGTTCGGATCGATCCTGCCGACTGTCCTGGCGTGATTGAAATTGCCGATGTAAGTATCCTTGCCGTCGACGGAGCAATTCTCTGGCAAGCCAGTACTCCAGAAACTCTGCGTGCTCTCCGGTACTCGGGTTCCGCCATGCTTTCATCAAAAGAAGACAAGGCCATTCTATTCAGCAGTGGGAATGATCCCTGCTTCATGCTGCCCATTATTCCTCGCGGTGATGAGGCTGATCGCGTGCGAATTTCACTCTGCGTGGATCAATCAATAACTTCTCTGATCGGCTTTGTAAGTACTCAGGCACGTTGCTACTCGGAAGAGATTAAACCGTTAAGACTCGAGCTGAGCAATATAAGCGCAGAAAGGAAACTGGCCGCCGTCGAAATTGCTCAACTCGCTTCTGAGCGTAACGATCTGAAGCACTCGTTAAAGCGCGCTCTACAGAATGCGGAAGATCACTTTCAAACCGTTGCCAGGCTTCAGGAAGAGAAAAACCGCGCAGCATCTCTGGCCCAGTCTCTCGAATCATCTACTCGTTCTCTTGAGCAAACACAGCTGCAACTTGAAGCGGAGCAAGTTACCCGGCATGGGCTTGAGACATCTTTATCCTGGCGTGTGACAAAGCCGTTGAGACAAATGAATAGACTAATCAAGCGGCGTTAAGCTTCCATCGTGCTACAGGCCACAGCAGAGCAGGGAGAAAGTTCCCGGCTTACTCTCCCCTTAGTTTCCATTATCATTCCAACTTACGGTGCAGCTGACAAGTTGACTGTATGCCTGGAGAGCCTCCGTCAGCATGTACGTTCCGATTACCCCGTCTACGTTCTTGATGACGCCACGCCCGATGATACAGTTCAAGATGCTTGCAGTCGAATTCAGAGCCGTTTTCCACAGTTGACTTACGTAAGAAGCGAGAGCAACCGAGGCTTTGTAGCTGGTTGTAACTGGGGTAACACCCACCTCCGGCAGAGCGAGAATGACTTACTGATACTTAACTCCGATACGGAAGTAACCTCCGGCTTTCTCGAAGAAATGCAGGAAGTTCTCTACTTTCATGAGAAGCATGCAACAGTCACCCCGCGCAGCAATAACGCAACAATTTATTCCATCCCCTGGACTGGAGAGCGGCTCGAGCCTGACGCCTCCTTTCAGCTCTGGAGACAGATCCAGGGCCACTTATCCCGGTATCAGGTAATGCCCACCGCCGTAGGCTTTTGCTTGCTGATCAAAGCGCAAGTACTCACTCGCTTCGGGCTGTTCGACGAGGTATATAGCCCAGGCTACAACGAAGAGAATGATTTCATCTGTAGAATCAATCGCTACGGATACTCGGCCGTTGCTGCTAATCAGGCGTTTGTGTTCCATTATGAATCGGCCTCGTTTGGACCAAGCCGGGCAGCTCTCGAGAGCACCCATCGCGAGATACTGCTTCAGCGGTATCCAGAGTACGAAAGGAAAGTCTACGAATACGACCGCTATTTTGCCGACCCGGTTGAAAACTTTGCAGAGCTGTTCAGACCGCACCGTCCCCGCATTTTGTATGACCTGTTCCACCTTCCCGATGCGCACACAGGAACTTCCGATTTCGGACTAAATCTGCTCCGGGAACTCCGCCACGTCATCGGGGAAGTGGACCTGTATGTCGGTCTGCGCAAGGTTCAGGATTACTTCGATCATGAACTAACTGGCTATAAGATCTATCGGGACCGTCCAGACTTTCGCATGAACTTTGACCTTATCTTTAAGCCGTGCCAGGTATTTTCGTGGCCCGAGTTCTATCGAATGAACCGCCTCGCTCCCAGGGTCACTTACGTAGTCCAAGATATTATCGCGGTTCGCTGTCAATATTTAAATTCCGCCAAGCGAGAGATCCTCTTTAAGAAAGCCGGTCAACTGTCCGACCGCGTCTTCACCATCAGCGAGTTCTCCCGAACCGACTTCGACGCCTTCTATAACGTTGACAGCGCGATGCCCGTCATCTATCACGGAACCACCGCTGGCCTGACGGCAAGGGAATACCGAAAGGGACACTATCTTCTGGTGATGGGCAATTACTTTGCTCATAAAGGCGTATCCGAAGCTCTCGCGTGTCTCGGCAACAAGTGGCCCATCGTAGTTCTGGGCGGCAAACAGCATGCCGACTACGGCCTCAACGTACAGTGGCTCCAGAGTGGTGGGTTAAGCCGCAGCGAAATGCGCAGCCTTCTTGTGAATGCCCGGATGCTCGTATACCCCAGCTACTACGAAGGGTTTGGGTTGCCCGTTGTCGATGCACTTGCACTCGGCAAGCCGGTCGTCGTTCTCGAAAACGCCATCAATCGAGAATTGGGTGAACTTACCCGCAATGCAAATCTGCACCAGATTGCGGAGATGAAAGTACTGCCGGAAATCGTAGACCGGCTCTACAGCGAGGAGCGGGAGAGCGGTTGCAGACCGGTGCGCCGCTGGCGCGCTGCAGCGGAAGAATATGCAGCTTCGTTTCACGAGTTGTTGTCTGACGAAATTGACATTAAGCTGATGCGCGAACGTTGGGAGACTCTACGCATGCTTGATTCGGCCGAACCACTGGAACCCGTAGGCATCAACCTCGATCTGTAAAGGAACCGGCGGGTACGCAGCGCAACCGCGTACCCTAACTATTAAGCCTGCTCAACGCCAGCGGGCGCGGCCTTGAGCTTTTCTCTCTGCTCTTTGAGAATCGCCTTGCGACTCAGCTTAATTTTGTTGCCTTCGAGTGCCAGAACCTTCACTAAAATCTGGTCACCTTCCTTCAACTCATCACGAACATTCTTGATTCGACTTTCGGAGATTTCGCTGATGTGCAGCAATCCGTCAGTGCCCGGAAAAATTTCGACAAACGCACCGAAGTCTGCGATCCGGACAACTTTGCCCAGGTACGTCTTACCCATTTCAGCTACAGCCGCAATATCGCTCACCATTTGCATCGCGCGACCCGCTGAGACGCCGTCCGAGGCATAGATGTTAACCGTTCCATCGTCGGAAACGTCGATCTTCACGCCCGTTTGATCGATGATTCCCTTAATGACTTTACCTCCCGGACCGATCAGTTCGCGAATCTTATCAGTCGGAATTTTCGTTGTGTAAATTCGTGGCGCGTAATCCGAAAGCTGCGTGCGGTGGGTTGAAAGCGTCGCATTCATCGTGTCCAGAATCTGCAACCGGCCCTTCCGGGCTTGCTCCAGAGCCTCGCCCATGATCTTTGTTGTGACATTCGGAACCTTGATGTCCATTTGCAGGGCGGTGATACCGTCCTTCGTCCCAGCCACCTTGAAATCCATGTCTCCGTAGTGATCTTCTGCGCCGGCAATGTCCGTGAGGACAGCATAAGCTTCACCCTCGAGAACAAGGCCCATCGCGATTCCTGCCACCGGAGCAACGATGGGCACACCGGCATCCATCAACGCGAGAGTTCCGCCGCAGACGCTGGCCATAGAACTGGAGCCGTTTGATTCTAAAATATCGCTCACCACCCGCAAAGTGTATGGAAATGCAGAGTCCTCCGGAATCACCGGTGACAATGCTCGCTCGGCCAAAGCGCCGTGCCCAATCTCGCGCCGCCCAGGACCGCGCATGAATCCAACCTCACCTACACTAAACGGCGGAAAGTTGTAATGAAGCATGAAGCGCTTCGAAGTCTCGGCCGGATCGAAGAGTTCGATGCGCTGTTCGTCGTCTTTCGTACCTAATGTCGTCGTGACAAGCGCCTGAGTCTCACCTCGGGTGAAAATCGCTGAACCGTGAGTCCTCGGCAGCATACCGACTTCGCAGGTGATGTTGCGGATCTCGTCAAAGTCCCGGCCATCCGGACGGCGTCGATCTTTCAGCATCTCGTCCCGGAATATCTGTTCTTTTAAGTGATCGAAGACCTTGCCCGCCTGACCTTGTTCGGACTCCTCTGTAAATAGTGCAATCGCTTTTGTCTTCGCCTGATCAATACGACTGTAGCTCTCCAGCTTGCCGTACTTTTCTGTGTTCAAAGCGTCGCTTAGATCAGTTCGAACAGCTTGCGATACCTTCTCCAGCATCTCTTGATTTACTGCAGGAGACTGGTAGGTGCGCTTTGGTTTACCGGTAGCCTCCACCAGTTGCCGGATGCCGGCGCTAATGGTCTTGCAGCAATCGTGGCCGAACTCAATAGCCTTAAGAACCTCTGCTTCGGAAGCCTGGTTTGCACCGGCCTCAACCATGACGATTCCCTGCTCCGTGCCAGCAACAATAATGCTAAGCCGCGCATCTTTGGTTTCGTCGTACTTCGGGTTTGCTTTTAGCTCGCCATTGATGAGACCAACACGAACCCCCCCGAGCACATGGTGAAACGGAATGTCAGAAATGGCCAGGGCAGCGCCGACTCCAATGATCGCCAGAACCGCCGGATCATTTTGCGGATCCGCGGAAAGAACCATGGCGATGATCTGGGTCTCAC
>CAXTMN010000079.1:21904-22114 GCA_964245395.1 uncultured Bryobacteraceae bacterium | reverse complement strand
TACGAGATCATCTTTGAACAGTACAGCGCCCTGCGCACGTCTTCGATAAACGCTTTCCGGTCTGGCGCACCGTTCCCATGCTGGGGACCTTGCAGAAGCTTTGACGCCGCCACTCGCTCGTCTTTAATTGCCGAAAGGCAGCGCGCAAAAACAGCCTCGCCAATCAGCGTCACTGGCATGCCCAAATCCAGCGCACTGACTGCGGTCCAT
>CAXTMN010000079.1:15028-21783 GCA_964245395.1 uncultured Bryobacteraceae bacterium | reverse complement strand
GTATCCAGGATCTTGTCGATTAGCGGCTGCCCATCCTCGTCTTTCTTGCTGAAAATCTCTGCACTAATTTCAATCAGGAAGCTGTCCAGTTCTCCCTTGTTCCATTCCGTGAAAACTTCGTGCAACTCGTCGGCATTCAGCCCGATCCCTTCCTTCAGCAGTTGATACGCTTCGCAGATCAGCTGCATGTCCCCATACTCGATGCCGTTGTGCACCATCTTCACGTAATGACCGGCGCCGTTCTCACCCACCCAGTCGCAGCAAGGGGTTCCGTCCTCCACCTTTGCCGCAATTGATTGAAATATGTCCTTCACGTGCGGCCAGGCTTCGGAATTCCCGCCTGGCATAATCGAAGGTCCCTTCCGCGCGCCTTCTTCGCCACCCGATACGCCCGTCCCAATAAACAGAATGCCCTTCTCGTTCAGAGACTTCGTCCGTCGATTCGTGTCGGTAAAGTGCGAGTTGCCGCCGTCAATGATAATGTCGCCTTTCTCCAGATGCGGCACAATCTGTTCAATCATCTGATCGACCGTATCGCCCGCCTTCACCATCAGCATCACCCGCCGTGGCGACTTCAAAGCTTGAGCTAGTTCCTCAATTGAATGTGCCCCTGCAACTAGTGAGCCCTTCGCCTCATCTTGCAGAAACTCATCCACCTTCGACACTGTCCGGTTGAACACAGCAACCTTAAACCCGCAGTCATTCATGTTCATGACCAGGTTCTGTCCCATGACGGCCAACCCAATCAGCCCGATATCACAACTCGCATTTTGCATCCCTCTCTTATATCCAATCCTCAGAACAACATCTGCCGCGGGAACTCACACGCGATACAACTTGAGACATGAGTGCGAAACCCATCGTCCTGAATGTGAACGGCCTGCGCTTCGACGCCCTTCAGGAAGGGCCTGACCACGGCCAGCTAGTCCTGTTTCTGCATGGCTTTCCTGAATTTGCCGACGCCTGGATCGACATCATGCATCCACTTGCCGCCGCTGGCTTTCGTGCCGTCGCAGTCGATCAGCGCGGGTATTCGCCGGGTGCGCGCCCACCCAAAGTCGAGGATTATGCCGTCGACTACCTGCTCTCCGACATCCTTGGCTTTGCTGACACTCTCGGGTCCGGGCAGTTCCACCTCGCCGCTCACGATTGGGGCGGCCTCCTGGCTTGGTCGTTAGCGGCCGCATATCCCGACCGAATCCAATCGCTCACAGTGCTTTCAACTCCGCATCCCGACGCGTTCTTAGCGGCGGTCGAGAAAGATGAGGATCAGAAGCAACGGTCTCGGTACATTTCTCTGTTCCGCATGCCGGGAGGCGCGGCTGAGTCTCTATTTCAAGCCGATAACTACCGGTGCCTTCGTGGCGTCTACCAGGGCAAAGTTCCCGAACAGTTGGTCAATGAGAACGTTCGCCGCCTGAGCCAGCCCGGCGCGCTCACCGCGGCGCTGAACTGGTACCGCGCCCTGAATCTCGACACCCGGATCGGTCACGTTTCAGTACCCACACTGTACGTTTGGGGCTCGCAGGATATGGCTCTGGGTGAAGTCGCCGCCGTAGGAACTGCGATATATGTGGATGGACCATACCGCTTTGAAAGACTGGACGGAAGGTCTCATTGGCTCATCGAAGAACCCGATCTCATATCGCCGCTATTGCTGGACCACTTACAAACCAACGCCGGCACTTCGGGCGACACTCGTTCCTGATTTCTGCTAGAACGGAACATCGTCGTCCGTAATGCCCATTCCTCCAAATGGGTCATCATCGCCCCCGCCTGAGGGTGGTGTTGACGGACCTCTACCCCGCCCCCCTTGGTTCGACCGGTTGCCGCCTTGATATCCACCTTCAGCTTGTCCGGCCTGCCCTGAACCGCCGCCCTCGCCCCGGCCGCCCAACAGGATCACATCGTCGGCAACCACTTCGGTTGCGTAAACCTTCTTCCCGTCTTTGTCATCGTAGTTCCGGGTCTGCAGCCGCCCTTCTACGTAAATCTGCTTTCCCTTCACCAGGTAATTCGCCAGATTCTCCTGCCGCCACAAAACAACGTTGGTCCAATTGGTCTCTTCCTTCCACTCGTTGCTTTCCTTGTCTTTCCAACTGCGTGTCGTTGCGACCGCGAAACGCGTGACCGAGGCCCCCGACGGGGTAAATTTCGTCTCTGCATCTCGGCCCAGATTGCCCACCAAAATAACCTTGTTCACGCTGCGGGAAGCCATAATCTTCCGAAGAGTATCACGGCCCATTACTTTGCACGAGAAAGTTTCCCTTGACGATTCACTAGCGAGCATCTCCAAAAACAATACCGGTACTTCACTATCGCCTTAACTCTTTCTAATCCATATTGAAGTGCCCCGACGTAGTGCATAATGATGACACCGGCGGCTCTCGAGCCTTCCGTTCCGAATTACTACCTGGGGGATTATGGCCTCGCGGTTTCTTCGATCGTGTTCGCCTTTCAGCAACCCGTCTCCGTTGCACGCCATGAACACTGAACTAGCGTTTCGCTGCCTCGTGATTGTGGCTGTACTCTCCGGCTCACTTCCGGCCCAAGTGCTCCTGAAACCCACTCAGCCCGGCGAGAGTATTACTCTTCTTCCTTCCGATATGGCGGCTCTCGAATCGGACGAAGCTCGCAAAGATCTGCCCTGCGTCGTCACCCAGCGGAAAGCGGAACTCGGTTTTGACTTGCGCTTCCACAGTGGCTATGACGTGAACATCCCCATGAAGGAACTGGTCGGTTCCGGCGAGATGCTCAGTATCGTTTTCCGCGTCTACCCCCAGAACGACAAGAGCCGCTCATCCTTTTTTGTTCAGCACGTCCGCGTTCCCGAGATCACGGACGACGTCAGAGGCGACGCCCTCTTGCAAGGGTCGCTCGACATCGGTGAAGGCAAATATCACGTCGATTGGCTCGCGCGCGATCGTGAAGAGCGCGTCTGCTCTTCCAGTTGGGATCTCGAAGCATCGCTGTCTCCCAAAGATAAGGTGATGCCTCTGTTCATCAGTCCGAATAACGTCTCCGAATCGATCGCCGAACCCTTCTTCGTCGGTGAAAATGTCTCCCGCGAAGTCCGCCCGCCCAACGAGATGTTGAACGTTAAGCTCCTCGTGAACTTTGCCCCGCAAAACGCCTTGTCCGCTAGTCTCCAGCGATCGGACACGGATGCTCTGGTCACAATTCTGCGCGAGATTGAGCAAGATCCTCATGTCGGCCAGCTTTCCCTTGTGGCCTTTAATATGGAAGAAAATCGGGTCGTGTACCGACAAGACTCTGCCCAACACATCGACTTTCCTGCTCTGGGAAAGGCTCTCCAGACCATGAAACTCGGCACGGTTAATGTCGCCCGTTTAACCCAGAAGCACGGTGACACCGATTTTCTTCAGGACCTGATCGAAAAGGAAGTCGGTACCGCGTCGCATGCTGATGCCGTCATCTTTGCTGGGCCGAAGGCCATGCTCGACGCCAATGTACCCCAGGACGACTTGCGGCGCATCGGAGATATTGAATGTCCTGTGTTTTACATGAACTACAACCTCAACCCGCAGGCTGTTCCCTGGAAGGATTCCATCAGTCATGCCATCAAGGCATTCAAGGGCACGGAATTTACCATCTCCCGTCCTCGCGACGTTTGGTTCACGACCACCGAAATGGTCAGCCGAATCGTCCGTTCGAAACGTCAGCACGCCCTGACCACTGCCGCAGTCGGCTCCGTCCGCTAAGCCAGGGCACCTCGCCTGAGGTAAGCTAAAAAGACTATTAGGGGAATGCGTATGTCACACCGCCCACTTAGGCGTTTCGTTTTCAGCTTCGCGGCTGCAGCTTTTCTGCCCCTTCTTCAAGCTCAGCAATCAAATCTGGACGAGTTTAAGAACAATTTAGCCCCTTATGTAATTGCGCCTACTCACGCAGTCGACAGAATGTTGGAGATGGCTAATCCCAAACCGGGTGAAGTCCTTTACGACCTGGGTTGCGGCGAAGGGAGCATACTCATCAAGGCTGCTCAGAAATATAACGTGAAAGCGGTTGGGATTGAGATCTCTGGACACTTGGCTCAAGCTGCTGCCGAAAAGGTGAGAAAGAACGGCTTACAGGACCGCATCAAAATCATCCACGGCGATTTCATGCGAGCTAACTTGAGCGAAGCAAACGTAGTCACTCTCTATCTTGCAACAACTGCGAACGACACCTTGCGCCCCAACCTCGAACGTTTTCTCCGCCCCAACACCCGGGTCGTTTCCTACGATTACCCTATCCCGGGCTGGAAGGCGGTCGATACGTCGGAAAGTAGCGGGAGCCAGGGCGCGACTCATATGATTTATCTCTATGAGGTTCCCGATTCCCTCAAGAAATAATCAGCGTTGATCAAATCTTTCGATGTACTCGGCATCGGCCTGAACGCGACCGATACTCTGATCCTCGTAAGCGAATTTCCTCCTTACGCAGGTAAAGTCGCCTTTCACAAAGAGCTCCTCAGCCCGGGCGGACAGGTGGCAACGGCTATTGTCACCTGCGCCCGGCTGGGTCTTCGCACAAAGTATGTGGGCACCATCGGCGATGACTTCCGTGGCTTGGTTCAAAAGCAGAGCTTACAGGGAATCGGCGTCGACATTAGCGGCCTGATCAATCGCACAGTTTGCCCAAATCAGACCGCCTACATTTTGATAGACGAAAGCACCGGTGAACGCACCGTTCTCTGGCAGCGCGAGGACTCGCTCCGGCTCACTCCTGCCGAGATTTCCCGGGACGATATCGCGGCCTCCAAACTCCTGCACATCGATGGTTATGACCTTGAAGCGGCGGCCTTCGCTGCGTCTACTGCCCGCCAGTTTGGCATCCCTGTCTCGCTCGATGTAGATACCGTCTATCCGGGTTTTGCATCGGTGCTCCAACATGTTGACTACCTGGTCGCTAGCTCCAGCTGGAGCGGCAACTGGACCGGAGAAGCTGATCCTTTTCGTGCCCTCCTCCAAGTCCAGCGCGAGTATAAGATGCGCATCGCTGCCATGACTCTGGGTGAGGATGGCGCACTGGCTCTGCAAGATGGAAGGTGGTTTTATTCGCCGGCTTTTCAAGTAAAGTGCAGCGATACCACCGGCGCTGGCGATGCCTTCCACGGCGCATTTTGCTACGCAATGGTTAAGGGTTTTTCTCTTGAGCAAGCCTTGACTTACTCCAACGCTGCAGCTGCCATCAACTGCACTGCCATCGGAGCTCGCGGTCACATTCCCACGCTCGCTGAAGTCGAAGCCCTGCTGGCCGATGCCCAAAGCGGGAAGATAAACCGCCTGGTCAACTGCGACATCGCCGGGCGCGCCGCTCCGAACCTAAGTAAAGCCTCAGTTAGTCACTCATGATTCCCCTTCGCGCACTTTTAAGCCGCCGAACCGCTCCGACGATGACCCTGCTCATCATCATTCTGAACGTTCTCTGTTTCCTGTTCGAAGTTGTTCAGCCCGGCTACATGCAAAGTGCCTTCATCGCTCACTATGCGCTCGTCCCTGATCATCTGCATACCTATTCACTCGTCACCTCCATGTTTCTACACGGCGGGTGGCTTCATCTCATCGGAAACATGTGGTTCCTCTGGGTGTTCGGTTCTCACATCGAGGGCGTGCTCGGCAGCGGCCGCTTTCTGATCTTTTACCTGATTTCTGGCATCGCCTCCGCTCTGGTTCAATACGCCATCAACATGGGCAGCCCTGTTCCTACCCTGGGAGCCAGCGGCGCTATAGCCGGTGTCATGGGGGCCTTTGTTCTGATCTATCCTCGCGCCCGGGTCGTCACTCTCATCTTCATTGTGTTCTTCATAACAACCATCGAGATTCCTGCGGCCTTTATGCTTCTCTACTGGTTCGCCATTCAGTTGGTCAGCGGCCTCATGTCGTTCAGCAGCTTTACCGATCAGGGCGGCGTCGCCTGGTTCGCTCATGTGGGCGGGTTCCTCGCCGGCATTCTCTTCGTCCGCCTCTTTGTTGGAAACAGGCCTCGATTCTCTTACTGATCACTGCCCCACACCGATGCACGATCCGAATGAACCATTTGAGAATCTCCGCGCGCTGGACGTTCTCGCCATCGCCGCTCACCCCGATGATGTCGAACAGACCTGCGGCGGAACGCTCATTGGGAGCGCTGAACTCGGCTACCGCACCGGCGTTCTCGATTTGACAGCAGGCGATATGGGGACCCGCGGCACCCCTGAAATCCGCATTCGTGAGTCTCAGGCCGCAGCGCAGCATCTTCTGCTCGCCTGGCGTCAGAATCTTCGCTGGCCCGATGCTCGCCTGGAAAACACCATTACTGCCCGCATGACTCTCGCCGGTGTCATTCGACGCATTCAGCCCCGCGTCGTGATCCTGCCCTACTGGACCGGTCGCCATCCAGACCACTACCGGGCCAGCGAGATCGGTTACGAAGCTTGTTTCTTAGCCGGTCTGCGCCGTCTGGAAGAAGACACTCCGCCCCACCGTCCCTCCAAGATTCTCTATTCATCGCTCTACGCCAACGTCGCTCCCTCATTCGTTGTCGACATCTCTCGACACTTCGACCGCCGCATGGCTGCCCTCCTTACCTACGAGTCCCAATACGGCAGCGGTGATACCGGATCGGAGCTCTTTCCCGCGCAAACCGAGGTTCGCGACCGCCTCGCAAGTATTGCTCGTTTTTACGGAAACTTAATTGGAGTGAAATATGGCGAGCCGTTCGTGGTCAAAGAATCAATGCGGGTCGATAACATTGTCTATATGCCCGTACGC
>CAXTMN010000079.1:0-15018 GCA_964245395.1 uncultured Bryobacteraceae bacterium | reverse complement strand
GTATCTAAACTCGTGTACCCACATGGAGGAACTTTCGTGAAGACACTGATAGCTCTGGGCGTTCTCTGCGTTCCCTTACTTACACGCGCCGAAGCGCCCGCCAACCGCATCAACAATGCTGCCGACGTCATCTCGGAGGTCATGTCTGCGCCTGACAAGGGCATTCCCCTGAACCTGCTTGCACGAGCTCAGTGCATCGTAATCGTCCCCGGCGTCAAAAGCGTTGCCTTCATCGGCGGCGCCAAATACGGAAAGGGTTTTTTTTCCTGCCGCAAGGGTTCTAACTGGACCGCCCCTGCCTCCATACGCATCGAAGGCGGCAGCGTCGGCTTTCAAATCGGTCTTCTCGAAAGCGATCTGGTGCTCCTGGTTATGAACCGGAAAGGGGCAGCGCGTCTGCTCTCTGACCAGTTCACGCTTGGCGGCAACGCCGAAGTCGCCGCTGGCCCTGTCGGTCGCTCCTCCACAGCCCAGACCGACGTCAGCCTTCGCGCCGAAATGCTCTCCTATTCCCGCGCTCGCGGGCTTTTTGCTGGCATCTCCTTGCAGGGCGCCACCCTCCGCCAGGACCTCAGCGACAATGCCGAGCTATATGGGCGTCCCCTACGAAATAAAGAAATCATCAACGGCGATGTCCGTTGGCCTGCAGCCGGAAGCGAACTCCACAGTACGCTCGAACGTTACGCTAAACGTGCGTCTCGCAGGCACCATAAGTAAGATGAGGGTGTTGAGTGGCCTCACAGTATGACTGCAGTTGCCACCAACATCCTCGTCGTTGGCTTCCTCGTCTTTGTCGCCCACGCGTTTGTCGGCCTCTTTAGCCGCACTCGCGTTCCCGACGTTCTGCTCCTTACAATCATCGGTATCTTTCTGGGGCCGGTACTTCACCTTGTCACTCCTCAGCACTTCGGTGCTGTTGGGCCCGTCTTTGCCACCGTCACTCTCATAATCATCCTGTTCGAAGCCGGTTTGAGCCTCGATCTCGACATCTTGAGAGGCGCAATCAGGTCAACCTCCACCCTGACTCTCACAAATTTCCTGCTCACCATTGCCGCCATCGGCATCGTCGCTCACTATCTTGCCGGTATGCCCTTTGCCATGTCTCTCATGTTGGGCGCCATCATCGGCTCCACGTCACCCGCAGTCATTGTTCCCTTGACGAAGCACCTGAATATTCAGCAATCATCCAAAACGATTGTCTTTCTCGAGTCAGCGATCAGTGATGTGCTCAGCATCGTCGTCGCAACGGGACTAATGGTCAGCTTTCGACTGGGAAAACTGCAACTCGGTCCCATGATCGGTCAAGTCATCGCCACACTCGTTCTCGCTGGACTCGCCGGTGCTGCCGGGGCGGTGTTTTGGTCTGCCCTGCTCCGCCGTATACGCGGCCTCGAAAACTCCATCTTCACCACGCCTGCCTTCGTATTCGTTCTTTTCGGACTCGTTGAACTCATCGGTTTTAGCGGTTACGTTGCCGCCGCCGTCTTTGGCGCTGTTCTCGGCAACATTGAGGTCTTCCACGGCATGGCCTGGATGCGCCGCTATCTTCCCAATGAGCCCATCACTCTCAATGAAACAGAGCGAGTCTTCCTTGGCGAGGCCGTCTTCCTCCTTAAGTCGTTTTTCTTTGTGTATGTCGGGGTATCCATCAAGTTCACCGATCTCCGTTTGGTTTACATCAGCCTCGTCCTCACCGCTCTTGTGTTCCTGATCAGAGTTCCTGCCACTTACGTCAGTCTTGATCGCACTACCCCAGTCCACGACATCTCCCTCGTGTCCATCATGAGTCCTAAAGGTTTGGCGGCTGTGGTCCTCGCCTCTCTCCCGTTGCAGCAGAACCTGCCCGGAGGCGCGGTTCTCCAGGACGTCACTTACGGCGTCGTTTTCATGAGTATTGTCTTCACTTCCCTGCTCAGCTTCCTCATCGAACGAACTCGCTTGGCTCGCTTCTACGCCTTCATCTTTACCCGATTTGGCATGCCTGTACCGCTGCAGCCCTCCGTCGCACAAACTGCCAGGTTGTAGCGCCTGCTTCTGGCACTACTTGCGTGAAGGCTACACTAGCGAAGAATCCTGAATGCTAGAAGGCCTTTCCAGTGCCCCCAATCTCACTATTTGTCTGGTCGTCCCCTGTTACAACGAAGCTCTCCGGCTGAAAACATCACAGTTCCAGCATTTCCTTGCAACTTCCAACAGCAATATTCTTCTGTTTGTCGATGATGGAAGCCGCGACGAAACCGTTCTTGTTCTGGAAAAGATCTGCGATGGTTACGGCTCTCGGGCGACAGTGCTCCGCAACGGCAGGAACCAGGGCAAAGCCGAAAGCGTGCGAACCGGAATCAACTTCGCGCTTGCGCATTTCACTCCGGCTGTTATCGGCTATTGGGATGCTGACCTCGCAACTCCCCTCTCCGCTGTTCCTAATTTGCTCTCTGTTCTCGAAGGGCATGCCACCGCGGAGATGGTCTTCGGCTCGCGCATCAAGCTCCTGGGACGCCATGTCGAACGTCGTCCTCTCCGTCACTACTTGGGCCGGGTCTTCGCCACGATCGTATCGAATCTACTCCACCTGCCCATCTACGACAGCCAGTGCGGAGCGAAGCTCTTCCGGGTCGATTCCACAACAACCGAAGTCTTCGCCAATCCCTTCTTGTCGCGTTGGGTGTTCGATGTGGAAATCCTTGCGCGCTACCTCAAGATCTACAACAACGACGCCCGCTATCTCCGCGAAATCATCTTCGAATACCCGCTGGAAACCTGGGTCGATGTCGCAGGCTCCAAAGTACGCCCTAGAGATTTCGTAAGAGCCGCCCTCGACCTTCTTCGCATCTGGCGCGCTTACCTGTAGCCTTGCCTGTTACTATTCCTTCGTGTCAGGCCTGTCCGTACTCCCCTCGACTGTCTTTGTGTGTCTGCTTCTGACATCTTCCGCCTCTGCCGTTGCCCAGTCTGAGCAGCCACGAACTGTCTTTCTATGGGACTCCGGAGCTCCCGGTGCTCTTGGAAATGAGCCGGCAGACCAGCCTACGCTTGCTCTTTACCCGCTCTCTGCGAGCGGCCATCCGCAAGCGGGCGTCATCGTGTGTCCTGGCGGCGGATACGTCCATCTATCAATGGCCAAAGAAGGAACCGATGTCGCAGCATGGCTCAATCATCACGGCATCTCGGCTTTCGTGCTTACATACCGGCTCGGCCCTAGGTATCACCATCCCGTCGAACTTTGGGACGCGCAACGAGCCATCCGCTATGTCCGCGCTCACGCCGCCGAATACGGTGTCGATCCGTCTCGCCTCGGCATCTGGGGATTCTCTGCAGGCGGCCATCTAGCCTCGACCGCGGGAACTCACTTCGACCGCGGCGACAACGCCGCTTCCGACCCGATCAACCGTCAGAGTTCCCGGCCCGACTTCATGATCCTGGCCTATCCCGTCATTACCCTCGAAGATCCCTACGCTCACGTCGGGTCACGCACTGCACTACTGGGAGAAAAACCTGAGCCGGCCCTCGTCAATATGCTCTCGAACGAAATGCAGGTAACAAAGGAGACCCCGCCGGCGTTTCTGTTCCACACGACCGAAGACCGGGTCGTACCAGTTGAAAACAGCGTCCGCTTTTATCTGGCTCTTCAAAAGGCCGGAGTGCCCGCCGAAATGCACATCTATCTGAAAGGCAGTCACGGTGTCGGGTTGGCCCTGAGCGACCCGGTGCTGCATACGTGGACCGAACGGCTATACGACTGGATGAAAGCTCAGAAAATCATTTCCGATTCAGACAGTCATTCCTGAACGGAAATCTGCTGGTCCGCTTCACGCCAGGCGCTGATCTTCAGGCGCCGGCAAACCCAGCACAGGTCTTCTGCTGCCTGCGGCCCCGTAACCGTTGTCGACGCAGCCCCGCAGACCGCACACTTCTTCACCATCACCGGACGCTCTAACTCAACCGACTTCTTCGCCAATTCAAAAATTTCAGGAGAGATGATTGGCTCAGGTATCAGTTTCTTCTTCATCTGTCTTCACTATAGATCAAGTCTGACGTGGAAGCTCATCCGCTTCACCCATTTCGTCAGACGCGCCCGCACTCCGGGCAGCTTCCGAATATTCGAGCAGCTTTGTTATCCAACGTCATCAAGTCTGGGGAATACATCCTACTGCGAAGTTTGTACGGCGAAAGACTATTTCGACTGTTCACGGTCCGCAAGAGAGCTGCGTGAGACCACAACAGTAATGCCGATCCCCAGAGCCGCTAGAAGAAGCCACCAAAAATTATGAAGCTTTTGTCCCGAATCCAGTATGACTTGTGGATCTTCGGTATACGCTTTCGCTGAACCTTGGACTGTAACGTTATAAGTGAAGGGATGAAAATAAATCTTTTTCTTCGCCGTCATCCAACTGGTTGAGTTGGGATTGGAACTGGGCAAATTCTCTGCTGGCTCATCAAACGGCCAATCAGGATTGGATTTAAATACTACTGTTAGACGTCCGCTCGTCGATGACCATTTGACTTTATCTCCGGCCTCAAGATGCTTGCATCTAGCGTGCTTTTTGCGGTTTTCTTCTGTAATCTCGAGACACGTTTCAGGATTAGTGAAATTGCTGTTTGGAGGATCGTCTACTTCAACGTTGATTATGTAATTAGCCATTGTTCTCTCCTCGGTTATTTAATGACCGTTCATATTTCGAGGAACCGCCGGTCGAATCAAAACAGCATATCGCGGATCCTCGCGCAATGTTTTAAGCTCCGGTTCGGCACCTATCTCGCTTTGTGAATAACCATTTTTGACAGCCTTTGCTAGATACGTCAGTGCTAAATCTTTCTGGCCCACGACGGCATAGACGACGGCAGAGTTAAATAGCACATTGCTATCTTGGGGTGCCTCGGCAAGAGCTTTAGCTGCCGCATTCAAAGCCTCTGCCTTCTGGCTTACCTTAGCGTTGTACAAGGCAATGCTGATCAACACGGCAGCGTTACGTGGATTGACTTGAAGCGCTTGATTCGCCAGCGAGGCTGCTCTCTCATAAGCGGCTGCTGCTTTGCTTCGCTCACTTGGCGTCCACCGGTAAGCATCTGCAAGATTTCCCCATACGACAAAGTCTTTGCGCCCTAAGCCTGCAAGCGCATTTACATTCAAGATGGCTTTTACAACCCTCGTATTTTGCACTCCGGCCAGTGTCTCCATGATCGGGATCGCATCTGCGTAATGCCCTTCGAAGAAATACACCGTCGCGAGGTTTGAACAGGCTTCCACAGTAGGACGAACCTGAAGAGATCGGGTAAGCGCTTGTTCAGCCAACACTTCTTTTCCTTGTAAGTGGTAAATTACGCCTAAGTTGGTGTACCCAGCTGGATTGTCCGGTATCAATCTCGTGACATGTTGAAAAGCGTCCGCAGCTTCCTTGTATCTGCTGTGCGCAAAGTAGAACGTCCCGAGCCGGACATAGTTGTTCCAATAACTTGGCTTAAGCTCAATGGCTTTCTTCAGTGTCGATTCCGCCATATTCGCCCGGCCTGACGCATCCAGCGCACGAGCCAGTTCAGAGTACGCCAAGTAATTCAACGGGTCAATTTTAATGGCGATTTCAGCTTGCCGGATCGCTTACTGGTACTTACCTGTTCCAGAATTCAGCATCGCTAACGTAGTATGCGTAGCGGCAATGTTTGCATTTGCCTTAAGGGATCGATCACATTCCTTCCAGGCGCGATCAATCCAATCCCGATCCTTGGTGATCGTATATTTCCTCCAATAAGCGTCGCCTAGTCCAGCATGCGCCAGCGCGTAATTAGGATCGAGTTCTAACGCGTGGTTGAACTCTGCAATAGCTTGATCAGTAGAATGGCCCGCCAAAAGATATCCTGACCCTTGCAGATAGAAATCGTATGCGCCCGGAACTGTTGTGCTGCCCGCCCTCAAGTATCGTTGCGCTTCCGGGCGAAGTTCAATGTCGAGGAGATCTGCAATCTGCTTAATTACGCCCTCCTGCATCGCAACGACGTCTGTATTTGCAATGGAAATCTCACGAGAGCGCAGTTGAGTAAGCCTGTCTGCGTCGACAATATTGACGATTAAGTGCAACCCGCTGCTTGATCGTTGAACGCTTCCCGTGATAACAATATTTGCGTTGAATTCACGACGTGCTTCCCGAACGCTGGCAATTTTCTCCTTTCGGATGTCGCTACTTGGCACGACAGACAGTTGTCCCTGAAATTGCTCGAGATCGGTTAGCTTGTTCGTGAAGGTCTGCATCAATCCTTCGCAAAAGGCTCGATTTTCGGCGTCGCCACCAATATTCTCGAATTCGAGAACGGCAACCCGCTTGTGCGCTGGCAAAAGCATAATGAAGGGATATTCAGGTCTCCACCATCGTGGTTTCGTCAGCAGCAATGCGCTCGCTAAGAGCAGGAGACACACCAAGCCGAGCACCGGCCGGCGTATCCTGCTCATTCCGATAATGCTGTCTCGGCTTTCGGAGCGGCCTTCCCGGAAAGCAGCTTTGACAACATCTGCCGACTCAAATCGTTCTTCGGGCGCTTTTCTAAGGCACTTAAGGATAGTTGTCTCCCACTTCGGATCGAGGCTGGGAGCAAATGTTCGAGGCGGCGGCGGCTTGTCATTGACCTGCTTCAACGCAAGACTCATGCAGGAATCAGCTTCGAAAGGGCAACGTCCCGTCACCATCTCGTACACGACAATTCCCAAGGAGTAAATGTCGGCTCGGGCGCTGACACGTTCGCCCAATACCTGCTCAGGAGCCATGTAGCCGGGAGTGCCAACGAAACTCCCGGATTTGGTTATTGAAACGTCTTCGTTACGGATTGCTTGAGCCAGGCCAAAGTCCGTTACAACGGCTCGCGTTCGGTCTGATCCGGACAGCAGAATGACATTTGCGCTCTTAAGATCCCGGTGAATAACGTCGGATTTGTGAGCTGCGGCAAGTGCGTCGGCCAGGTCCTCAATGATTGGGAGCGCTTCTTCCTGGGACATCGCCCCGCGGCTCAGACGAGCTGCAAGAGTTTCTCCCTCCAGAAATTGCATTGTCAAAAAGAATAGTTCCGCTCCCGTACGCGACCGGTGTACACCTAAGTCGTGTATCCGGCAAATATTGGGATGAGTGACTCTCTTGCCGAGCAGAATTTCGCGCTTAAAACGCTCGGCAACAAGAACATCGGACGCAATCTCGGGGCGAATGGTCTTCAGCGCAACGCGCTCGCGCAACTGCAGATCCTCGGCTTCGAACACATCTCCCATGCCGCCGTGCCCGACGCATCTGAGAAGCCGAAATCGTTCCGCCAGAATGGGCGTCTCTGCACTTATTACTTCGACTGTTTCGTCCAGGAGTCCCGGTTCGCGTTCAGTCTTCAGCAACAATATTATTTAATCAATATGCTTGTTATTAGATCTACACTGCTCAGCCAGATACGCCTTTTGACCCACGCGGTCCAGCTGTCGCGCGGCTGCAAACAGGTCGCCTATTCGTTTCCAATGGGACGGAGTCACTTGTTTTGGGCAATTTCGTGATGTAGCCAGGAGCGGGCGATGCTCCAGTCCTGCTTCACGGTTCTCGGAGAAATCTTCTCGATTTCGGCTATCTCGTCCACGGTAAGCCCCCCGAAGAAGCGCATCTCCACGACGCGGCTCTGTCTGGGCGAGAACTCCGCCAAACGCATTAGGGCGTCATCGAGAGCAACAAAATTCTCGGATTTTTGGGGACTGAATGTCAACACCTCGCTCACTTGAAGGCACTCTTCTCCGCCGCCATGCTTTTCCGTAAGTTTCTTACGTGCTCGTTCCACAAGGATTCGTCGCATCGACGTAGCAGCCAAGGCTTTGAAGTGAGAAACGCCTTGCCACTCCAACCGTTCGTTGCCGAGGAGTCGCAAGTAGGCCTCATGGACGAGTTCTGTAGGCTGAATCGTCTGGCCTGGCTTTTCACCGTGCATGTAATGTGCCGCCAAGTGACGCAACTCCCGATAAACGATAGGAAGCAAGCGTGCCGCAGCAATCTTATCGCCTTTTTGCACGTCTCTCAGCAACGCTTGTATTTGGCCAGAAGGGGACAGGGCTGCTGGTTCAGCGGTCGATTCGCTTTTGTGTTTCAACGCTGCCCCTTTCGCCTCTGTTTTTCCACTTCTTGGATGCAGGCAGCTAACAGCACACCTGACATCACCTACTAAGGAGACTACAATGTTTAGTCGCTTTATTCTATCCGCGTTTTTGGGCCTATCTTCACTTGGGATAGCAACCCACCTTTCAGCAGCTTCGAACGAAAAAACGGTAAGCAGCCAGTCCTCTCAAGCCGAGAATTCTGTAGCCGCAAGCATTAGTAACTATTGGTTGAGAAATCACTCAGAACAGCCACCACGAATTGTCAACACACTCATGGCCCAGATGATTCCGGCCAGCAGCTGTGTCACGTATGCAGGGCCTGTCTGTCCCTTAAAAGTTCTGTTACCCGTAGGCGCGCAATGCGCGTGCTATTACCCGGACGGCTGGCTTTCTGGAATCGCTCGCTAGGCAGGTATACCGATGAAACCGAAACTTGTCTTCGCACTTATAAGTGCCGCGGGCGACCTCTTATTGCCCCGTGCCGCATTAGCTGACCGATGTTCTGCTGATGCTGAATCGATTGCTCCGAAGGCTATCGAATCAAACAAGTACTTGTTCGCGTTCGACGTTAACTCAAACAGCTGCGACACTTATGCATGCAGGGGTTACGTCCACTTTGCCATAACTTATAACTACCGAGGGAGTAGTTCGGTAGTGGACCGAGCTCTCGTCCGGTACACGATACCGAAGGGCAATTCACGGACCCATGTATCTCTTGAGCATTGGATCGGAAACGTAAACAGCGACGTCAGCCTCGATGACGTTGCCGTAGAGGAGGTGTCCTGCTCAACTCCTTAACTCACTTTTGACGACCGCTGTCTTCGACAGTCGTGCTTTATCGAATAGGGGATTGCGAATTTCTATTCCGATCCCAGCGATCTTACCGAGCTTGGCATCTCGCCTCGCTTGTAATCCGAAGTAGAAGCTAAGATAACTGTTCATGCCCGACATCGCCTTCCTCTTTCCCGGCCAGGGCTCTCAATATGTGGGAATGGGAAAACTTCTCGCTGAAAACTACCTATGTGCTCAGAGAACGTTCGACGCCGCCGATCACGCCTTGGCCTTTCCTTTGTCCCAGCTTTGCTTTGAGGGTCCCGAAGAAGAGCTTAAGAAGACAGAAAATACCCAGCCGGCCCTGCTCACCGTATCAATTGCGGCTTTCCGGGTGCTCGCCGAGGAAGGTTACAAGCCTGCAGTCGTCGCCGGTCATAGCCTGGGCGAATATTCGGCGCTTGTCGCGGCCGGTTCACTGCAATTTGCCGATGCCGTCCGTCTGGTCCGCAAACGCGGACAGTACATGCAGGAAGCTGTTCCACAAGGCCTGGGAGCCATGGCTGCCCTGCTGAAATTGCCTGACGGTAAGCTTGAGGCCATCCTTGCGGAAGCAGCCGGCCCTAGCGAGGTTGTCTCTGCCGCCAATCTCAACTCTCCCGATCAGGTGGTTATTGCTGGCCATGCGAAAGCCGTCGAGCGCGCGATAGAGCTAGCCAAGCAAGCCGGCGTCAAACGCGCTATCTTGCTTCCCGTTAGCGCGCCCTTCCACTGTCCTTTGATGATCCCTGCGCAACAGCGTCTCCGGACAGATCTGGATACAACTGCGTTCCAGGATCTTGCGTTTCCCTTGATCAATAATTGGCAGGCTCGTGAGATCACAACTGCTGCCGAGGCACGTCATGGACTTTTCGAACAGGTACCCAACCCGGTTCGCTGGACCGATACGATACGTGCCCTAGCCAGCCGTGGCATCAAGCGGTTCGTAGAGGTTGGCCCAGGCTCCGTCTTAATGGGACTCTGCAGAAACATCGACCCATCTCTGGCCGGGGCAAAGTTTGGTGAACCTGCTGATCTAAACAACGTAGCAGCTTTATTGGCCTGAGCGAACCCCGCTAAACCGAACGCGCTATATCGATCAGATCGCTGAACAGGCCATAGGCGGTCTGCTCCACACCGGGATTGATCGAGATTGTGCCCAGTGTTCCCATCAGGTCCGTATGCAGCAGCAATATGTTTGAGGTGCCTGTGGCCGTTGCCAGTAAGTCCGTTTTGCCGACGATCTCCGGCCGGACTTGCAGGCGCGCACCTGGTCCGCTTCGTTCGCCGCGGCTGACTAGCACCACGGTGTGCCCGCCACTCGCAATCTTCATCACTTCATCGGTGGTCAGGTCGCCAATACCCTTGCGCTCGACATCGCGAGGAGTCGCTCGTGCGTCCATCAATACATTGGCCAGAGCGGCCGCTTTCGCGGCTGAGTCCCAACCATCCAGGTCGTACGAGCTGTCTGCTTCTGTAATACCCAACGACTGCGCTTCTCGAACCCCATCGTCCATGCTCAGGCCGCGCTGCATCGCTGCGAGCACAATCTTTGACGTCGAATTTAAAGCGCCCGCGAACCCCTGAATCACCACTCCCGGAAGGTTGTTGCGCACATTATTAAAGATCGGCGTTCCATCCATCACAGTAGACTCGAACCGGAATTCAACCTGCGCCAGTCGCGCCTCCGACCGCAGTTCTGCAAATTTGTTAGCGATAGGACCTTTGTTGGCCGTTATTACGTGAATGTGCCGGCCTATGGCAGCTCGGAGGTGCGAAACTGCCGGCTCACCACCTTCCGGATTTAACGTCGTCACTTCGATCGCTACATCGGGACGGGCACGATCCAGAAACTCATCGATGGACGAAGCCGCCGGGCCAAATTCCGGCTGGAGGCTCAGCCCTCTGGTCTCATAGGCGGTTCCATGATGAGCAGTATGAATGGCGACAATCCGGAACGGGTACGTCAAACGCCTGTCAAACAGCAGCTGCGCAAAAGCCCTGCCCACATTTCCATACCCGATCATTGCAACGCGCAAGTTATGAGATTAGCAACATCGGCCGCCTACTTCTCTGCTTGACACGCCTGTATCCCTCCGCCAGACTGAGAGGTTTATCGTGACTTTTGAGACACTTAGGCAGACGCTCGTCGGAGGTGCTGTGAAGGTTCGTGCTCTTATTCTGATTGGACTATCTGTTGCGTTTGCCTGGGCGCAAGATCAGCCGACTCAGCCCAGAACATTTGGCCCGGTTTCCTTTGCCGATCAATTTTTCGAGCACAACTACTTCAACTACTTCGCATTCGCCAATGGCGTTTTCGACACCTATGCGCCAGTCCTCCAAGCGAACGGGAAAACGGTGGATAACGGAGGCTTCGGCTACACCATCGGTGGCGGTCTCAGCGGCTATCATGCCTACAAAGACGGGTTCTTATCCGTCAGTTACGCGGGCGACTGGCGTCAGTACACGACTTACCTGTACGGGAGCGGAACCGATCAGAATCTTCAGTTTTCCTACCTGAAGAGGCTCAATCGACGCTGGACACTCAATGTAGGAACTGGCGCTGGGATTGCTTATTACGGAAGCAGCTTTTTAAGCACCCAGGCGTCGGGTGAACCGTTTATTCAGAACAATCCATTCAGCTCGGAAAACCGATTTTTCTCGGGTGGCATTACACTCTCCTACAGGCAGACGCGCCGGCTTTCCTACGTTGCTAGTGGAAACATCTTCCTTCAACGCTTCAACTTTCCTGGTTCGATCGGCACGACTGGCGGTTCCGGCACAGGTTCGGTGCAATACCGCGTAACGCCTCGTTTCACTGTAGGAGGCAGCTACTCTCGCAGCTATTACGTCTATCAGCGTAACTCAGGGACTGCAACGGTTGATGGCGTATACGGCAATGTAAGTTATTTGTTCCCTAATCATTGGCTGGTCAATTTCTCGGGCGGCGTAAACCACAGCGACGTTTCGGGGAGCGTCTTTCTGCCGGTTACGCTTCAGATCGGCAATCAGTTCTTTGGTGGCTATGAGCTCGGCAAGTATGACCAGAAGTCGAATCTGCCCGCCTTCTCAGGCACCGTCACGCGCAACTTTCGCCGGTCGAGCTTCTCGGTAAGCGGCGGTCAGGCGGTAGTCTCGGGAAACGGCTATTATCTAGCTTCCAACTCGCAGTTTCTCAGCGGATACTACTCGCACACACTGAGAAGTCATAAAGCAAACGTAAGTGCCAGCGGATATTACAATCGCTATCACAGCATCTCGAATACCATCGCCTCTAATTACACCTCCTCCGGGTTCGGTGCTTCCTACGGGTACAACATCTTCCGGCATGTTGCAGCGAACTTCCGCTACGATTACATCCGCTACGGCCAGCTTTCCCCGATTTCAGCGGTTTCTGATGACCGCTTCAGCTTTGGGTTTTCGTTTAGCTCCAAGAGCATCCCGCTGACCATCTACTAATTGCTATTGCAGCCGGCTGGTCACGGTTAATGTCTGCTGCAATCGTTCGGCAAAGTTCTCCCCCGACTCGGTTTCGAGCCTGCGCTTGGCCACGGGCAGAGATGTATCAAGTTCATGCACGAGCCTGAGCAAACTTTTGATGTTAGATTCGACCAGTCTCGCGCCACCAGGCAAATCAGGCTGAGGCAGATAGTAAGCGTCTAGCCCGAAATCAATTCTTAGATCTTCTTGTGCTCGGGTCTCTCGCTCGGTTCCGTTATCGAACTCTGGTCCAAAACAGTAGAGTGCTACCCGCGCCGGCGCTAACTCCCAGTCGCTACGGAACTGCCATAGATCCCACCAGCTTTCAAAGCTATAAGCTACGTCTTCGCCCGTTACGTCTTTCAGCATGGGGAGGATGTCTTCGATATCAAAGGGACCGTTGAAGGGTCGCTCAATTAGCGGCGGCTCTGTACAATCGATTGCCTGCACAACAGCAGTCGACTGCGGCTGTTCGCGTTGGGAGAATGGGAAAGATCGGAGGAGCCGTTCGAAGTGGCGTAAGCGATTCGCCTGGCCCCGGTGATCCAGCCAAATAGACAGGAATAGTTGATCTGTCACCTTCCTATTATCG
Organism: uncultured Bryobacteraceae bacterium; assembly: GCA_964245395.1. Classification (GTDB taxonomy): domain Bacteria; phylum Acidobacteriota; class Terriglobia; order Bryobacterales; family Bryobacteraceae; genus Bog-105. The sequence continues at coordinate 2,035 of CAXTMN010000079.1, read as the reverse complement.
AACCTCTATACTGCCAAAACAAAAAGTCAGCCGTATGTTCAGAAGGGCAAGTTAGCTGAGATACTGGGAATGTGGTGACCGACCTTGTTCAGATCAAGCGTTTCGGCGAGAAAGCGCGCGAGGAGAACAAGCGCTTTCGCGTCTGGATGAAAAGTCACAACTTTGTCGAAAGGCACTTCAAAGCAGTAGCTCAAGGCGTCGAGGACGCTACTGACTGCACGGCCTGTGCGAACTGCTGCCGTGTTGCCACCACTCAGGTAACTGACCGGGATATTGAGAATCTGTCCCGCTTCATCGGTGTTCGAACCTTCGAATTTATTCGCGATTACACGGACGAAAGCGCCGACGAAGGCCGGATTCTGAAACGGAATGAAAACGGCTGTGTTCTTCTCGATGGGAATCTCTGCTCCGTGTATGAGGCACGGCCACAGGCATGCCAGCTTTTCCCTCATTTGGTAAAGGGCAGCGGCTCACTGGTTAGCCGGATGTGGCATATGCCCGACCGCGCGGTGTACTGCCCGATCGTCTTCAACACTCTCGAGGAGTGGAAGAAAGAAGCGGGTTTCAAGAAGTGATTTCGATCGGGCTTGGGGTTCTCCTGCTTTGCCTGTTGCTGGCCGTGGCGTTGGCCGCGCACCAATTTATAGAGGCAAGCCGCTGGCGCAGGCAGGCGCAAGAAGCGGCGCAGCAGAGCGAGACCCATCGCGCCGAACTTGATCGGGCAAGGCTCGCCATTGTGGAAAAAGAAAGCGAAGTCTCTCGCGCTCGCGAGGTCGGTGAAGTGCAGATCAAACTTCTCACCAACACGCAGCAGCAACTCGAAGACCGCTTTCGTGCTCTGGCCGCGGATGTTCTCCAAGGCAACAGCCAGCTCTTTCTCGATCGGAGCCGGGATCAGATTGCCCAGATCACGGAGCCTGTGACTCAAACTCTCCGTCGGTTTGAGGAGCACGTAGGCGCCATTGAACGCTCCAGAATTGGGGCCTATGCCGAGCTCTCTGCGCAGGTTCAAACACTGACCAGTCTGCAGGAGCGTGTTCGCCAATCGGCGGACGACCTCAAGTCTGCTTTGCGATCGCCGTCTCAACGCGGACGGTGGGGCGAAATGCAATTGCGCCGGGTTGTCGAGCTTGCCGGGATGCTCGAATACTGCGACTTCGCTGAACAGAAGACGCTCTTCGGCGAAAGCAACCAGCGCCCCGACTTGGTTGTCCGGCTGCCCAATAAATGCCAGGTGGTTGTGGACGCCAAGGTATCGCTCGAGGGCTATCTGAAATCAGTCGAGTGCCAGACCGACGTGGAACGATCTCGTCATATGGCTGATCACGCTCGCCAGGTCAAGACACACGTAAAGACACTCGGCGAGAAAGCCTATTGGGAACGGCTCGCCTGTTCGCCGGAGTTTGTGATCGCCTTCCTGCCGCTTGAGTCCTTATTCAGCGCCGCTCTCGATCATGATCCGACACTGCTTGAGTATGGGGTCGAGCGCCGCGTGCTGATTGCGACGCCGTTAACGCTTATTTCTCTTCTGTTGACGGTTGCGCATGGCTGGCGTCAGCAGGCTCTTGCCGAAAATATCGAGAAGATTCGCGACACTGGAACAGAGCTCTATACACGCCTCATCAAGATGAACGAGCACTTCGTTAAATTGGGATGCGCGATTGAAAAGTCGGTTGAGGCCTATAACCAAACTGTCGGCTCGCTCGAACGCAGTGTCCTTACGTCGGCACGCAAGTTTAAGGATCTCCGGCCGGCTAGTGCGGGCGAACTGGAGGAACCTGAGCCGGTTGAAGCAAGCCCCAGACGCTTGGATCCGGGAAAGTGGCGCATGCTACCAGCCAATAATCAGTGAGTAATCTGTTCGGTGATCGTCACCGGGTCTGCTAAGCGAAAGCCTAAGATGGTCTCGCTTTCGAGCGTAGCGGCCTTGCCTCGTGTCAACAATACGGCTCCAGTACCAGCAGCTCCACCAGCGCCCGCGCCGATAGCAGCTCCTTTGCCGCCGCCAAAGATGGCCCCAAGCGCCGCGCCCACG
>CAXTMN010000078.1:14420-22590 GCA_964245395.1 uncultured Bryobacteraceae bacterium | reverse complement strand
CTATCATGGGAAAACTCTTGTAGCATTTGGCTTCGGCCACGGGGGCAGCTCACAGTTGCTTAACGGCTGCCACCTTGAACTCGCCCGTGAACTTCCGCCTCGTTCTCGACGACTCCCGTCTCAGTTTTGGGGACAATTCCAGCCGTAATGAACTCGTTTTTCGGACCGCTATCAGTTGCCTATCCGCCGCGCAATTTTTAGCTGAGCCCAAAGATGACCTCCTAGGGCAATTCCCCGCTGAGAACTGGACGACGAAGTTGATAACATCGAGGTTGTATGAAAGGCATTGTTCTCGCGGGCGGTACATGTAGCCGCCTCTTTCCTTTAACAATGATGAGCTATATGCACCTGATGCCGATCTTCGACAAGCCAATGATTTACTATCCGATAGAAACATTGGTCGAGGCAGGGATTCGCGATTTGTTAATCGTAACCGGAGGACGGAACTCCGGTGATTTTTTACGGCTCTTAGCCAATGGCAAAGAATTCGGGCTGAAGCATATCAACTATACCTACCAGGAGGGAGAAGGCGGAATCGCTGATGCTCTGGCGTTAGCTGAGCATTTTGCGGAAGGCAGCAAGATTTGCGTGATCCTGGGCGACAACATCATTGAGGGATCAATCGCCGAGGCGGTGCGCGACTTCGAGCAACAAGAGCGAGGGGCTAAGATCCTGCTGAAAGAAGTCCAAGACGCCGAGCGTTTTGGGGTGGCAGAGCTCAAAGGCGATCGCATCGTGGGTATAGAAGAGAAACCGAAAAACCCGAGATCTAACTTAGCGGTAACCGGCATTTATATGTACGATCAAACGGTCTTTGAGAAAACGAAGACTCTAGAGCCATCTGCGCGAGGCGAGTTAGAGATTACTGACGTGAACAATGCCTATATTCGCGAAGGCACGATGACATTTAGTTACTTGCAAGGCTGGTGGACGGACGCGGGAACGTTCGAGTCTCTTCATCGGGCGGCTAATCTGGTCCACGACACGCGTTTGAAACAAGACGGGGTTGCAGAAGCAGTAGTGGCAGGAGCGAATTACAGATGAGTTTGGCGGCGCTTGGAAAGCTGGAGTCCGGGGTTGAAATCGAAGTGCCCACAGCAGAGCCGGGGATTGGCCGGGCGATTCTGTCGCCTACCAGCAACGACCTAATTGCTGACGTCCAAATCAGACCCTTCGCCTTATGGCCGGACGACCGGGGCTATTTCTTGGAAGTGGCGCGATTTGGACAAGGAATGATTGCCGAGTTCCCGCCTGCATCCACACAGGTTTCAACAGCGCTAAACTACCCGGGCATCATCAAAGCTTTTCACTATCACAAATTTCAGACGGACTTCTGGGTGCCTGCTGCGGGATTGCTGCAAGTGGCGCTGGTAGACTTGCGCAAAGGCGCTAGAACTTACGGGCAGAAGAACACGCTTTATGTGGGCGCGCTAAGGCCCTGGCAGATTCTGATCCCTCCCGGTGTTGCGCATGGATATAAAGTCTTAGGTGAACAGCCTTCCGTGTTGGTTTACGTAACGAACCGCACCTATGATCCAAAGGACGAAGGCCGCATTCCTTACAACGATACGGGCATCGCCTACGACTGGGAGTTGCAACACAAATGAAGCTGATCGTGACGGGAGGAGCAGGGTTCATCGGCTCCTGTTTCGTGCGAATGGCATTAACGGAGAAATGGGCAGAGCACGTCATCAATCTTGACAAGCTGACCTATGCAGGTAATCTCGAGAACCTAGAACCCGTTGCTCATCACCCTGGCTACCGTCTTGTACAAGCTGATATATGCGATGGCGTGGCAGTTGGCGAGCTGTTCCGGCGTGAAGCCCCGGATGCGGTAATTCACTTCGCAGCAGAATCACATGTAGACCGCAGCATCCATTCTCCTGCGGCGGCGGTTCATACGAATTTCAATGGCACATTTGCCTTGCTCGAGGCGGCGCGTCAGAGCAATCTCGCACGATTCGTGCATGTTTCTACCGATGAAGTGTACGGAAGCATCGAGGTTCCTTACGAAGCAGATGAAAATTATCCGTTGCGGACTAGCAGTCCCTACTCGGCTTCTAAGGCAGCATCGGACCTTTTGGCTTTGTCGTACTTCAAGACCTACAACTTGAACGTGTCAGTAACTCGGGCGTCAAACAATTACGGCCCGTATCAATTTCCAGAAAAACTGATTCCACTGATGATCTCCAATGCTTTGGAGGACAAGCCCTTGCCGGTGTATGGCGACGGTCAGCAAGTCCGCGACTGGCTGTATGTAGAAGACCATTGCAGGGCTATTTACTCGGTTCTGGAAAAGGGAGAAGCAGGGGAAATCTACAACATTGGTGGGAACTGCTCGCTCCCTAATCTCGATGTGATTTATCGCATGTTGAAGCTGACTGGTAAGCCCGAGTCTCTCATCACCCGTGTGACCGACAGGCCGGGTCACGATCGGCGATATGCGCTAACCAACGAGAAGTTGACGAGCGCAACGGGGTGGCGCCCGCGGATGGATTTTGATCGGGGGCTCAGCTTAACCATTGACTGGTATCGGCAGAATAGCGGATGGATACGGCGTGTCAAAAGCGGTGAGTATCGGAATTTCTACGAACTAAATTATTCGGGCAGAGCGAAGTAAATAATTAGAAGCCGTTATAATTTCTCTAGCGAGCTCTCAAATTCGGTGGATCGTTCTCCCCATACATACACGCCTTTGGACGAGTTGAGACAGATCCAGTATGAGGCTCGGCATACTCATTCGCTGGACGATCTGAGGCAGTACTACGAGCGGGTGCAAAGCTTGCGCCGCACGTATGCGGATGATTTCGATATGCAGCTCTTCATCGCAGAGGTGCAGGAAGAGATCATCGAACGAGCGCGACGATTGCGTGAGGAGTCCGGACTGGCTGCCTCTTCGGAGCACTTGTCGAGCCACAAAGCCCCGGGCGAAGAGCAGTCCAGAGACGTGCCTTTGGAAGAGGAGGCGGAAGCAGCTGAGTTGCGGCCGGACGTGCAGCGGCTCGATACAAAGACCTGGCAACGCGCAACGTACCTGGCTTTATTTTTCACGCTCATTATCTGTGCTGCGTTTTTTTACCTGATCCAGACTGCGAGGAGAATCAACCTGAGTCCTCCAGCGAGTGCCGCGGCTACGAAGAGTGCTGGCGCAAGCGGTGGAGAATCCGGGAAGAATGCGATTGTCCCAACCGCCGTAACTCCGCCTCCGCCGGCTTCGATAAACCCTGCGTTACGACTATATACAGACTTGATCCCGGGCACCGTCTCGATTGATGGCGGTGAGCAGCAGGATTTGAAAGATGGCGAGTTTACTCTCGATAACCTGCAGCCGGGTCAGCACTCCCTCAAGGTGACCGGCCGCAGCGGCAATGCCGAATTCAGTTTCGATGTGGCGGAGAAGACCGCGCCTCGTGTAGTGGGATTGCCGACTGCCTCAAATGTTATGGCAGTGTTGATTTCAGCCCATGATGGCGAGGGCCGGCTCGTGACGAATGCTGACCACGCGACAGTGTCGCTGGACGGCACGGCGGCTGGGGAAGTCGGGACCGATGGACTGGCGCTGACTAGCTTAGGCAAAACAGATCACGATATCGAAGTGACTCAGAATAAGGATCGTCAGCGATTCGTGCTGACCTACACTCCGACTCCTGCGCTAACTGTCTATGTGAAGTCGGATCCGAATGCGGGTACCGTAGTCGTAATGGCCGGTCAGGACGGCGCCGATGTATACATCAACGATAAGTTATGGCGCAGGAAGACGGATCGTGGGCAGCTTCGCATCCCGTTAAAGGTAGGACCGTATACGATCCGGGTGCACAAGGCAGGGTTCCTGGATCCACCCCCTGAAACAGTCGACATCAAAAAAGCGGAGGAGTCTGCCGTCGAGTTCCGGATGCAGCCTGTCCCAGAAATTGCCACATTACAAATCAAGAGCGCGCTCCCGGGAACGATGGTCTACGTTGATAAGGATGTAGCGGCTTCGATCGGACCCGACGGCAACGCAACTATATCGAACGTAAAGCCTGGTGACCACACCATCGAACTGCGGCGCGATCAGGCTTTACCTAAGAAATTCGCACGCACGTTCCGGACGGGAGATGTTGTTGTCCTCTCTGGTCCTGATGTCACTTTGGATCGAGTGGTCTTGCCTGATAACAAGCCTGCGCCGGCCGTAGTTGATCCGGTGCCTTCGCCGGCAAGTGCGGCACAAGCCAATTCCATGGAAGTAGAAGGCGAGCAGGTGCGCAAAGGCGGAGGATTTATTCCCTACCACGTGCCTAAAGTACCCGGGCGGTATAGCTTTCAAGTACAGGCACGCCGTACTGGAATTTTCAAGCACGGCAAGGTGCAATGGTTCGCAGGCTACCGCGATCCGGAAAACTACGTCCTCTTCGTAGTGGATGGCAAGCGCGCTACGGTTCGCCAGGTTGAGGGTGGACGGGCAACCGATGTCGGTCGGATTCCATTCGATGTGGAACCGAACGAGTGGGTTCAGGTGGATTTGACGGTCCGGGCGAATACCATCAGTGCGCGCGTGAAAACCCGCGCAAGCGGGTGGAGCGATCTGGCCCCTGTTACCAGTACAGGAAGTGATTTCACGCAGGAAAAGGTTGGCTTCTATCTTCCCGGGAGCGACGAAGTGGCTGTAGCTAACTTCCGTTTTGCCGGACACTAATGCTCCTTCGCACGGTGTCGGCATTCTCGCGGCGTGGTATCAACTGAAGCATCATGGATGAGCGTGGATTTTATCGCGAATCGCAGGTCAGCAAGCCGGTCACTCTGAACTGCCCTTTCTGCCGGACACAAGACTCGTATGAGTTGCGCTGGCTCCTGCGGCGCAAAGTGGACAAACTCCTGCGCCAAGCCGACGAACGGGATCGTGCGAAGTTTTTGAAGGCCGCCAGCTATATGGTGTTGCTGGACGATAAAACGACATGCAAGAATGCGCGGTGCCGCCGCTCCTTCGAAGTTTCGGGCATTAAGACCACGGCGTTCTTAACCGATTAAGCCGAGGTTGTAGCTTCTCCAACCGCAATCATCCCGCCGGGAGTCAGATCGGTTACGTCGCAAGCTTTGCCAATTAAATCTCGTTTAGGAACCGGCTTTGGTCGATAAGTGCAGTAACGGCTGTGTCAGCCAGCACATCTCGCAACCTAGTGGGGAGCCAAACATGGCAAGAAACATCTTCGAAATTGCAAGGAAATTTTGTTGGGCCGCAACTTTCTTGGGCTTGAGTGTGTTGCCCTTAGGCGCACAACAGGATCCGCCAACCCGGGTGGCACGGCTGAACTATCTGGGCGGGAACGTGTCGATGCAACCGGGAGGAGCGAACGACTGGGTGCCGGCAGAGATCAATCGCCCATTTACGCTGGGTGACTATCTCTACACGGACATAGGTGCACGAGCGGAACTGCATCTGGATAACGCGGTACTACGAATGGGGCCGCAGACCAGCTTTGGATTCCTTAACCTGAGTGACGGGGCGGTACAGATCAAGCTTTCAGAAGGGGACATGAGCTTCCGTCTGCACAATCTGGGCATCAATCAGATTTTTGAAGTAGATACGCCGAACGCGGCAGTGACCTTGCTGCGCAATGGTCTGTATCGGTTCCGCGTGGACCCTAACGGAAACATGAGCTTTGTGGTGACGCGGGAAGGCCAACTGGAAGTGACCGGCGGAGGCCAGGCATTTACCTTAAATCCGGGCAACAGCGCTAGTGTGACCGGCGCCGACCAGCTGTCGTACGACATAGAAGTGGCCCCAGCGCCCGACGATTTCGACGTGTGGTGTTCGCAGCGCGATCAACATGAGGCGCATTTGGCTTCGGCTCGTTATTTGCCGCCAACAATGGTCGGGTACGAAGATTTAGACGATTACGGCGCTTGGCAGGAGGCCCCTGACTATGGTCCGGTCTGGTATCCGCGTCAGGTTGCAGTGGGCTGGGCACCCTATCGCGAGGGTCACTGGGCATGGATAGAGCCATGGGGTTGGACCTGGGTAGATTCGGCTGCTTGGGGATTCGCTCCGTTCCACTATGGGCGTTGGGCCTTTATCAGCGGTCGCTGGGGTTGGTGCCCAGGCCCCACGGTGATAGTCGGTCATCAAGGTCCGGTGGTTCGACCCTACTATGCCCCGGCACTGGTTGCCTGGTTTGGCGGTGCGCACTGGGGCGCTTCTCTTTCGGTGGGCGGAGGCCCTAGTCTCGGATGGGTTCCGCTCGGCTTTGGCGAAGTATTTACACCCCACTACAACTGCAGTCCTCGATATTTCTCGAACGTAAACGTAAATAACACGCGGATAGTGAAGACAGTCAACATTACGAATGTGTACAACACGGTTTATGTGAACAAGACGGTCTACAACCAGCAGTATGTGAATGTGCGTGCTCCCGGAGCAGTCACGGCGATGCCGCAATCGGCATTTGCAAGCGGACGTCCTGTGCGTCAGGGTGGATTCGCTGTCAGACAGGCGGATGCTGACAGGATTCAGCCAGGTGCGTCCGTCATCGCTCCTCCTGTCGCGCCGAACCGTCAGGCATTTTTGTCGGGCGGGGGCGGTAACGCAACGCGTCCGGCAGCGGCCGTCTTCAATCGTCAGGTTGTTGCCCGAAACGCCCCACCTGCGGCTCCGGCGTCCTTCGCTGCGCAGCAGCAATACGTGGCCCAGCACGCGGGGCAACCGCACAACTTTGAAGCGATGCACCAGGCAGGCGCGCCGGCCGTGAGTCAGGCAGCATTCGTCCGGCAAGCTCCCCCCGCAGGACAGTCTGTAATGGTTCACCCGGGTCAGCGAGTTGGGAATGCACAGGCGTTTCGTGCCACTGTGCAGCCGCAGCCGCAAGCGCAGCCACAGCAACGACAGCAGCAGCGCCTACAAACACAAGAGCCACCATTAACCCAGCCAAGCAGAGGCCCGGAAACACAAGCACGCGCCATCTCCGCGGCTCCTTCGCCCCAAGCTCAACCAATGAATCACGAAGCGCATCACGTTCAAGGAGGAGCACCCGGTGGACAGGAACGCCCCGTAAATCGGGCCGGGGAGAAGCCAGTACCGCAGCCGCAAGCCGTGCCCGACCGTGTGAACCAGCAACGTGTGCAGGAAGAACATCATGCACCGCAGTCGCACGAGGAGAGTCATTCAGCGCCCCAGCAGCATGGAGAAAGCCATCCGGCTCAGCAGCGTGAAGATCATCATGCTCCGCAGCAGCACGAAGAGCACAAAGATGGTGAACACAAAAACACTGATCATAAGGATCAGCCGAAATAGGCGGATCGACACTAGTGGGCGGGTTGTTCCTGAACTGCTCTGGGACTTCCCGCGCTCAATTTACGTCGACCACAATGAGCGTTATATTGTCAGCTTGATTCCGGCGACCATCTTGCTGCGGCCATTCCAGTCTTTGGTCAGCAGACGATCGGCAAACGGATCGGTTCCCAGGTGCTGATGGATTTCGATAAAGTTGGCCAGGGTGGCGTCTCCGAATGAGTCGCCAGCCGGATTCTCGGCTTGAAGAACTTCATCCGTGCACAGGAGAAGACGATCGCCTCGTTCCAGCTGAAATGCAGGTTTGCCCCTGCGCTCCCGATTCTTGGCTGAACTCCATTAGGCATGCCGGTAAATCGCGGAATCGTAGTTGCCTTGACTTATTGGTCGTATGGCATCGTCCACAATCACTCAAGCGGCAGCAACTCATCCTACTTTCACACAGGCAAACCGGCTTCTCTCCCTAAGGAGCACCCTTCCTGAAGACCTATTGCTCCCCGTGGCTTTTGCAGCTTCGGAAGCGACCTCGGCATTGTTTCATTTCAACTTAGAGATGATCTCGCCCCTGGAGAATGGGGCTTATCTGGCGCAGCAGGATCTGCTGGGAACCAAACTCTGTTTTGCTGCTTGCATCGACAGTGATTACGCTTCGGGACCCCGCCGTTTCTTTAACGGGATTGTGAGCAAGGTTAGCCAGAAAGATAATGACGATCACTTCTGCTATCTGAACGTCCAGCTAGTTCCCTGGTTGTGGTTGCTGGACTTAGATTCCGCTTGCCGCATTTTCCAGGGCAAGAGCATTCCAGAGATTGTCGAAACAATCCTGGATGAGTATCGGAAGCGGTTTCCGGGTTTTTTTTTTTATTATATGTAGACGAACGTGATCTACACCAAGCTTGACTACTG
>CAXTMN010000078.1:6712-14410 GCA_964245395.1 uncultured Bryobacteraceae bacterium | reverse complement strand
CTACTGCGTTCAATACCGTGAGAGAAGTTTTGCCTTCATCTCGAGGCTGCTAGAGGCGGAAGGCATCTTCTATTTCTTCGAGCACACTGAAGACGAACATAAGCTGATTCTGGCTGACTCGCCATACGAACTCACCGTAAATCCCCACCAGGGAAGCGCACAGCTCGTAGGCCAGGAAGGATGGGGAAAGAACAGCAGCTCGGTCTTGTCTCTCGTGGCGAACCGCCAGATCAAAGCTGGCCAGTACACGCTTCGGGACTTTCACTTTCAAATGCCGGCAAAGAGCTTGCAGGTGAATGAGCTGACCGTGGCGAAAAACCAGGTGGGTAGAGAGATTGAAGTCTACGACTATCCCGGTGAGTACGCCAGCCGTTTTGTCGAAGCGAACCGAAGTGTGGAGGTGGAACGGGAAGGTGAACAGATCACCAGAACACGCATGGAAGAGCTGGAGGCTGGGGTAGAGCACAAGAGCGGCTCATCGTTGTGCCGGGGTCTGACCCCTGGTTACAGGCTGAGAATTGCGGGCGTTGAGGCGGCCCAGGAATTCCTGATTACCGCCGTGGAACACTTCGGGCGGCAGACGCCTTGGTATCTGGGCAATGACGAAGCGCAAGGAAACTCCGAGCCATATGAAAATACATTCCGATGTTCGTTAGCATCGGCCCCTTTGCGGCCAGCTCGCCTTACCAAGAAACCACAGATCACCGGTCCGCAAACGGCGATAGTGGTGGGCCGGAAGGGCGAAGAGATCTGGACCGACGAGTTCGGACGTGTAAAGGTTCAGTTTCACTGGGACCGCGAGGGCAAAGGCAACGAAAGCAGCTCCTGTTGGGTACGTGTGTCGCAGCCGTGGGCCGGCAAGGGGTGGGGCTCAGTATCGATCCCGCGAATAGGCCAGGAAGTGATTGTGGAGTTCATGGAGGGTGATCCGGACCAGCCGATTATTACCGGGCGGGTTTATAACGCCGAGCAGATGCCGCCTTACCAGTTGCCGGCCGGCGCCCACATGATGGGTTTCCGCTCAAGCTCCACCAAAGGTGGTGGCGGGTTCAATGAGATCACCATACATGATTCAAAAGACAATGAGAAAGTCCAGATCCATGCCCAGAAAAACATGATCACAACCGTCCAACATGACCAAAGCACCACGGTGGTGACGGGCAACCAGAGCAACGTAGTGGCGAAGGGTAATCAGACAAATCAGGTGGCAGAAGGATCGCATCACAGCAGCTCGAAACAGGAATTTGTGGTGCAGTCGACGAGCAATGGTGTGTACGTGGAGTCATCCACCGAGATCCTGCTGAAGGTGGGGGCGAGCTCAATCTTCCTGGATAAGGACGGCAACATTGTCATTAAAGGCAAAACAATTTTTGTCGACGCGGATGGGTTGACTGCGATCAAGGGCCAACCGGTTCAGATTAACTGCACGTAGAAGAGGGAGATACTTAATGCCGAAAATAAATAGCCGCGACATCTGCATGGATGTCCCGGATGATTGGCAGGATCGAACGATCGTGGCGTTCTCAGCGCCACTGAAACCGAAGCAGACGGTGGCTCCGAACATTGTAGTCACGCGCGACTCCATCGGCGTCACTGAGCCGGCATCTTCGTACGCCGACAAGCAACTGGTCGAGCTGGCGAGGCGGCTGGAGGCCTTCAATCTGTCCAGCAAACGCGATACTCTGCTCGGCGGACTGGCCGCCGTTGAGTTGGTTTTTACTTGGCGTGGAGGCACGGGCATCCTGAAGCAGAAACAAATTTTTGTTGCCCCTGGGAATGGCCTTGTGGTGACGCTGGTAGCAACGGCGCTGGTCAGTGATTTCAGCGGTATGGAACCCGTATTTACGGCCATTCTTGACAGCATCTCGTTTCCAGCAGCAAAAGTTGCCCGGGCGTAAACGCAGCGAGAAGCAAGGCTTATGGCGGCATTTGAAGCGGCAAGAATCGGCGATGAGATTGGGCACACTAGCGCCCTGGCGGGCCTTATTGTCGGTGTAATTGCGGCTGCTGCTATCGCGGTTGCGGTGGTGGCGATTGTGGGCACGGGCGGTATGGCTGCAGTGGCCGTGGGTGCCGGCATCGCAGCGGCGGCGGCTGGCGGCGGATTGGGAGGAGCTTACATTGGTGAGCTGATTCCAACATCGCCAACCGGTGCCATCATCACGGGCTCGTTTAATGTTTTCATCGGTGGCGCAGCCCTCGGCGCGGCGCGTGCCAGTATCGACACTGCAGCGTGTAGCGGTGTGGTGCTGGCCCATGCAACTCCACTGATTGCGCAGGGAAGTTCCAACATCTTTATCAACAACATGATGGCGGCGAGGCGTACCGACAAGCTGGTGTGCGGCGCATCCATCTCCAAAGGCTGTCCACATGTCTTCATGGGCGGAGGAACGGCCAATGTGCCCGGTCTGGAAATCGACTCGGATGTACCGGCGTGGCTAACTACCACTCTCGAAGTGGTAGCGCTAGTCGGAGGAATTATCGCCACAGGTGGAGCCATTCTGGCCTTTGGCGCCGGTCCAGCTCTTGGCGGCCTCATCGGCGGGTATCTTGGGGGAAAACTACTGGGAGCTGTAGGCGGCGAAGTCGGTAACAAGATCGGCGGTTACTTTGGAAACGCTGAGCTGGGGCAAAGGATTGGCGAGGTAAGCGGCGGTTTTGTCGGCGGGTTGCTGGGGGGAATGGCCGGTGCGCATGCGGCTGGTGGTGCTCCTCCCGGAGAGCTTCCTCCAGAAGGTGAAACCACAGCGGCTGGAGGTACCCCGGAACCAAGTTCGGAGCCTACAACCACACCTGAGCCTACGCCGGAACCAACTCGCGAACCTACCCCGAACTCAACACCTGAGCAGGTGCCGGACGCGGAGCCAACGCCCGAATCTAACCCGGAACCAAGTTCTGAACCGAACCCGGAATCTCAGCCAGAGGAGACTCCGCAAGAGAACGACAAACCCGAAGATTCGCGACCGGCCGATGAACGCCCCTGCGAAGGCGATCCAGTGGATGTTGTGACGGGCGAGGTGTGTGTTCTCGCCACTGATTTCGAAATCGCCGGCGCGCTCCCGCTTCGACTGACACGTACCTACACTAGCGGCTTGAAGGAGACCTCCTGCTTTGGCCCGAAGTGGCGTTCCACCTGGGGCGAGTTTATTGAAGTCGATGCCAAGGGCACGATCTGGTACATCACTGCCGATGCACAGAAGCTTCGATTCTCCCCTCGCAGACCAGAGATGGGAGGGTGGCTACGGACGGCAGCTGCACTTAAGGTGAAGCTGCGCCGGACGCCAAGCGGTTATTTGGTCGAAAACGGTAATCGGAATGCTTTGCGATTCGAAGAGTGTACGGGGACTCGTTGGCTGCTGAGTTCCATAACAGATCCGAACGGCCACCAGATAAACCTGCGGTATGACGAGGGTGCGCTCCGGCGAGTCCACCATAGCGGGGGTTACAGGCTGGTCGTATCCGGCACGAAAACGCAGATCCGGGATGTTTCGCTCGAGCAAAAGGATGGGACCCTGCAACGCCTTATTGGTTACCGGTACGACGACAGTGGACGGCTCAGCGGAATCGTCAATAGCAGTGGACTTGCACTGACATACGAGTACGACGGCGCGGGACGCCTGACTCGCTGGGCCGACCGGGTCGGCACATGGTACGGCTATCGCTACGATGCCGCCGGACGATGCATCGAGATTGCGGGAAACGCACATGTCTTCTGGCGTCGGTTCCTCTATTATCCAGAACAGAACAAGACGGTTGTTTCAGGGTCGGATCGAGGCATTCGAACCTATCGCTACAACGATCGCAAGCAAGTAGTCGAGTTAACGGATGCCTTAGGTGGAGTGACTCGAACCAAATGGAACAAGCAGGGTCAGAAGGCGTCCGAAACTAACCCTATGGGCGCGTCCGTTTACTTCCATTACGACAGCGCCGGAAACATGACTTCCCGAACGGACGCGCTTTGGCGCAACACCGAATTTCGCCGTAATGCAGCGGGCCAGGTGGAAACAATCGTCGATGCGGCCGGGAAACGTTGGAGCCGGCGGTACGATGCGCTTGGGAATTTGGTGGAGACCGGATTGGAGGGCGGCGGGCGTTGGAGGTACGACCGCGACGCGCACGGGAATATGGTGACGTTGACGAATCCCTCTGGAGCTGCGCGTGTGTTTACGTACGATTCCGCAGGGCTTCTCGCCTCCTCCACGGATTGGAAGCTTAATCGGACAACATACTTCCGAGATGAGCTAGGACGACTAATCCGCAAGATCGATCCGCTTGGACGTGAAACCAAGTATTCGTATTTTGATTTGGACAAGATGGCGGCCGTGCACCGGCCCGACGGTTCAGTGATTCAGTGGGAGCACAACGCTGAAGGAATGGTGACAAAGAGGATAGAAGCAGATGGGCGTGCTTATACCTACAGCTACGGGCCGTTTGACAAGACATCCTCGGCCTATCAGCCAAATGGTGGCCGTTTACGGTATGCCTACGATACGGAAACGCGTTTGCAGGCAGTCCAGAACGAACGTGGAGAGGTCTACCGATACAGCTATGACATGAACGGGAATTTAATCGAAGAGATCGACTGGACCGGCAGGCGGCTTCAATACTCGTATGATCTTGCAGGCTTTTGTATCAAGCGCACAAATGGTAGAGGAGAAGAAACCTTTATCGATCGCGATGCCCTGGGGCACATGGTAGGGAAGAGATCGTCTGACGGGTCGTTTGCCAGATTCAGATATGACGAACACGGGCGGATCGTTGAAGCTGGTAATCAGTGGGTTACTGCGAAGCTGGAACGCGACGCCTACGGGCGGGTAGTTCGGGAGACACAAGGCGAGCATGGTGTCGAGTCTGTTTATGACGAACGTGGATTGCGGATACGGCGCACCACTACGAATGGACATCGCTGCGATTGGACTGTTAACGAGAACGGCAGGCCTGAAGCTTTGCGCTTAGATGAGAATGAACTTCTCCGGTTCGACTATGACGCGGCCGGTCGCGAAACGCAGCGCAATTTCGGAGATAATCTCTTGCTTCGCCAGAGCTTCGACGCTTCTGACCAGTTGACCAGCCAGTGGGCTGGTTTCGATGGCGAACCGCCAGCTGCCGAACGGCACTTCCGTTACGACAGTAATCAACGCCTACTCGAGATAAATGATCAGCGATGGGGCGCATCGAGCTTTGCGTATGACGAGAACAATAGAATACAGACGGCCCACTACGCGGAGGAGCACGAAGAGTTTGATTACGACCGTGCGGGTTCTATCGTCAAGAGCGCTCTTCGAGTAGGCAGCGAAGCCGAACAGGCAAAGACTGTTGTTCATTTTAAGTCTACTTTCTTCAGTACGGGCGGGCGTCTACAGAACGTCGCGGATGCGCGCTACTGGTACGACGAGGACGGCCGAGTGACGGAGAAGCACGAGGGGGGACAAGTCTGGAAATTTGAATGGTCGGTAGAAGGGCAGCTAACCAAGATCATTCAATCCTCAGGTCAGCAATGGCGTTACGAGTATGATCCGTTCGGGCGTCGCATCCGGAAGGTAGGGGGAGGCACAAGTATTGCTTACGTATGGGATGGTGCGGTGGTCTGTGAAGAGATCCGAGAGCGTGCCGGTGAGGATGCGAAGACGACCGTTGCTTGGGTATTTGAGCCAGAAAGCTTTCGTCCCTTGCTTAAGAGGGAGCACGGTAAGACATACTTTTGTATAACGGATCACGCTGGCACCCCCTGTGAGCTCGTGACAAAATCTGGCGAGGTAGCCTGGTCGGCTCGGTTCAATGTTTGGGGCAAGCTGCAAGCTCCGAAGGAGTCCTCTACCGATTGCCCAGTGCGCTTCCAGGGACAGTGGTTCGACGAGGAGAGCGGACTTCACTATAACCGCTATCGGTACTTTGAACCGGAAAGCCGGCAGTATCTGTCGCCCGATCCCATCGGGCTGAGTGGTGGTACCCGGACCTATGGCTACGTCCATAATCCGCTGAGCTTGGTGGATCCGCTCGGGCTAGCTGCATGCGACAACCAGAAGTTCGCAAGCCGGGAGGATGCTCACAATGCGGCGAAGGATAGGGCGGGAATACCGCGCTCCCAGGAGCCCTCGGATCAATGGGATGTTGGGAACGATCAGATCCGCCGAGGAACGGGCGATCCCAATTACAAATACAGCGATGACCCCGGCGCTGCCGGCCACTATGAGCAGTACGACACGCCACAAGGTTCCCGGGTAATCGCGGAGCACACCTCCGATCCCAATGCGCCCGATCCTCACTTCCATGCAGGGCAGCCGAAGGGCGATCCTTCAGATCCGGATTACGATTTCCGGAACAATCGATATCAGCAGGTTGACGGAAAGCATCACTATTTCTATACGCCCTAATGACGCCAGAACAGGAAAGCAAAGAAGAGAAACTGGGACGTTTGCAGACTAAGTTGCTTGCGGTCCTTTCGTCCAGCTCTGGGATACTTTTTATCGAGTTTATAGATAGTGAAGGCGTGCGTGAGCTGTGGGCCAAGGCCTCACAGGTCGCCACAAAACCTTCACGCAGTATCCGGGAAAATGTTACTCCGAAAGAGTTAGAGGCTTGGTACCGTGTCCAGTGGTCTGAGTTAGGGGCTACGAGCGAGGTGCTGATCTCCGTGGGAGGGCTTGCGGCCCTGCCTTGGGCAAAAATCCGACTGCTTCCTGACTCTGATGCTGGGAATTGGCTGCCTAAATTAGGAGACGTGATTCTTCTCAGTACCGATCGACGGAGAGCTGTCGCGCTCTTCGCGGAGGAAAATCAGTATGAGTCCTTCTTTCTTACACCAGACTAATCGTTGATCGGTCGCGTTTAACAATGTAAGTCCACCGGGAATTGCGTTCTTCACGCATTCGGGCGATTTTGCTTGGGCTGTGCGGTTCAACGTTTGGGGCGAAGTACGCGGCCAGGCGAGTGATGAAATGGACTGTCCCATTCGGTTCCAAGGGCAGTGGCACGACGACGAATCCGGTCTGCATTACAACTTTTTCCGATATCACGAACCCGGTCTGGGAACAATACTTGTCGCCTGATCCCATCGAATTGGAAGGCGGGACGCGATCTTATGGTTACGTCCATACCTCGATGGCAGTACCACGAAGAGGCGTGGACTTACGATCCGGACGCGGACGCGATGAATGTTGACAATAAAGTGATTCGTGTGCCGCTGCCAAAGCCAAAGCCTAATAAAGCCATCACCATGGAAATTCGTGTTACTGATATCAGGCCCTTAAGGGCCTGTTGTGGTGCCATGGGCGGCTAAGTATGTACTGCACATCCATAAAGCTGTTCCGTATGCAAGCGCCGATGGCGGAGACTCTCTGTCGGACTATGTGGAACTGTTCTGCTGGGTGTTTCTATCGGGAGCCGCTACAGCCGTTTGGTCTATCGTGGACAAAAGAAGGCCGAACTACCGGAGGTTAGATCAATGGTTCCGCCGGTTCTTGCGGTTGATACTAGGCGGGATCATGATCTCTTACGGTTTTGATAAAGTCTTCCCACTGCAGTTTGGCGACCTCACCCCCAGCAAGCTCATGGGTCACGTCGGTGACCTCACTCCTATGGATATGCTCTGGACCTGTATGGCAGCGTCAAAACCGTACACAATCTTCAGCGGAGCCGAAGTGCTGGCGGGCGTTTTGTTGCTGGTTCCCCGGCTTACATGCATGGGCCCTCTCCTGG
>CAXTMN010000078.1:0-6702 GCA_964245395.1 uncultured Bryobacteraceae bacterium | reverse complement strand
CGCCTATGATGTCTCGGTCAAATCACTTTCTGCGCAGTATCTTTTAATGGCAGTCCATCTGGCGTGGCCTGCGTTAATGAAGATCATTCAGTTGCTCGTGATGAACCGCCCGGTGTCTCCCGAGCAGGAAATTGCTCTTTCGGAGAACAAGAAGATAACTCGCTGGGTGC
The DNA here is from genome assembly GCA_964245395.1 of uncultured Bryobacteraceae bacterium. Taxonomy (GTDB): domain Bacteria; phylum Acidobacteriota; class Terriglobia; order Bryobacterales; family Bryobacteraceae; genus Bog-105. The sequence goes on along the minus strand of CAXTMN010000078.1, from coordinate 6,532 downwards.
AGATCGCGCAAGGTACGTTTGGATGGATCTGTTTTCTGGCGCTGTTTGTTACGAGCGGAAAGTCCTACTTACGGCATCTTTCATCGCAGGGAGTATCGCCACTGCAAGTAGTGTGGAAGGTTGATGAATTTCGGGTGCCCCGGCCTCCTTCGTTATTCACCGCTAACTTGCGACGAAGCTGCATCTAGAACCTGGCGACGAGCGCTGGAAAGATCTCATATTTGAAAGATCCGGGAATATGGTCATTCAGTGTGCCAATGGTGATTAGAAAGCGTCGGGTCAAGTTGAACAAAGACAAAGTGCATGCCGAGTTGAGCGACGTTGTAGACAAGGGTTGGAAGGGCAATGTAAACCTGCAGCGGGACGGGCCTAAACAAATGACATTGTGGGCAGGTAAACGGTGTGACATCACCGCCCGGCTGCATCTGGAAAATCCGAGTTTTCAACTAGACAACGGCTCTTATTATCTGATTCAGGATTAGGAAACCGTTTTGGTATGCCGTCCTTTGGACCTTGGTTATATACGGTAGAAGGTAAGCAGACTTCGCAGCTTACCAGCTGCAACAATGTACGGGCGTCGAATCCAATAAGGTTTAAAATCGAACGACAATATCGATTCTGCCTCATAAGGCGGCACGCAAAGCAAAAGCTCCGGATAGCTCCAGGACGATACGCTAAACCGGAAATTAGCGTGTTGGCAAGTCTGGATAGATTTACCCTTTGAGTAGAAGCCGACTGGTTCAAAGCCAGGCGCCACATGCCGATCCAAGCATTTCGCAGATGATCTCTGGAAGCGGCAAGGAAGAAATCACAAGTCCGCAGAAGAGCACTCGTCGGTGCGGATGGGCGGGTGGTGAGTATCTATTGACTCTCGCGCTACTAAGAGGAGGAGCGGGCGATTATGCCAGCCTTTGCCGTAGAATCCTTGAAAAGCAGCAACGCAGGCACAATTTTTGAGCGGTCGAGGAATTTCTCCCCAAGAACCCGGAGAGGTTGGGGAAACCCGAAAGTGAGTTGAAATACCGCTGTTTTCAGGATGAGCCTTACGCCGTAGGGAAGTGCGAACAAAACCGAGCCAGAGCAAAACACGGTCCCGGGACCGTCGCCGAACGCCATAACCACGATACTGGCAACACCGATACTGCGATCACAACACCCAGGACAAAGAGACTAAGTGCCGCCGGTGAGATGGACGGCTCTGGCGATGCGAATAGCGTGAGCGGCACAGATGTCACAGCCAGACCAGCATACGTTGACAGTATCTCGGGCCGGTACGCAGCGATGCTACTTATAAATCATGGACATCCAAGGCTGGGACGAACGGTATCGACTGCGTGAAAGAAGCGGTGAAGATTTCGATGCGGCCGCGACACCGCTGCTTGTTCAGACCGCCGGAAGTCTCAAACCGGGAAATGCGCTCGACCTGGCCTGTGGGACCGGCCGAAATGCGTTATACCTCGCCAGGCAAGGATGGACGGTGACGGCGGTGGACGGATCCGCCGAAGCGATACACAGACTCCGCGAGCGTGCCAGTGAGGACGCCTTGTCTGTGGACGCGCATGCCGCAGATTTGCAGCTTCACCAGTTCCCGATCGAAGCAAATAGCTGGGGTTTGATCACGATCTGCTACTACCTGCAGCGAGACCTGTTCGAAGTGGCAAAGCGAGGGCTCGCTCCAGGCGGTACCTTGCTCGTGATTGCGCACACTGTCGAAGCAGGTGAAGAGCCGAATGCAGTTCGCCTTGGGGAAGGAGAGCTGGCGACTTACTTTCAGGACTGGCAAATCGAACATCAGTATGAGGGCAAGCCAGCCGATCCATCACACCGGCGCTCAGTGGCAGAGATCGTCGCACGAAAACCACTCGCTTAAGCTGCTGCGGATTCAAGTTGCTGACCGCATGAGAGCGGTTGCTGCGGCTGAACACTCATGAGCCGAAAACCGGGGCGTCCGCAAGGACAGGGTTCAGCAACAATTGCGCCTCTTAGCCCTGTTTGAAAACGTTCGCCAGTCTTGGCTTCAAAGGTAACTTCCTGGAAAGACATGGTAGCCGCGAGGCCCGGTTCGACGTGCCACCCGTCGTGCGCCTCACATTCAAGGGCGAGCGGATATCCGGTAGCGCTTAAGAAAACCTCGTATACAGGAACACACAATGCATCCCAAAGTTCACTCCGAAGGGACTCGGCAAGCGGCGTATCGCCGCATTGAACAAGAACCACGACGGCACGATCGACGCTCTTGACACTGATGACGGCACTCGCTATCGAATCGAGGAGCCTGCGAAAATCGCTGGCGAAGCCGATCAAGACGCCGAGGTTCAAACTCGCGAGTTGCGGCCAAAGCGGAGGCGGCATTTGAAGCCCGGCAAAGGTGGCTAATGTGCCCGCGCTGATCTGTACCGCGGAAAGCTTCGGACCGCATTGAAAGGCAGGCAGAGCTTCCGGCTTCGCTCTCCGAAACAACCGCTTCTTGTGCAAGGGATTGTGCATAGTCTTGTCGGCGACACTTGGAAAGTGCGGCTAGGACCTGATTGCTCGCGGTCAGGCTTATCTGAGTTCCAGCTAGCTCTTGAAAACCGCCAGGAGGTTCGCGTAGAAGATCTGGCCGGCTCTCTCCTCGTCGAGACCAAGCTCGTAAAGAGCGGTGGTCTGAGCTTCGAAAACCGCTGTGTTCCAACCGCGCGGGAAGAAACTGGAGTCCGTCCCGAAGAGAAGCCGCTCCGTTCCGATGACGTCGATCACGCGGCGGAAAACCGAACGCAGGTCCAGATTCTCATACAGCATCCAACGATTTGTGCTGGAGGTATCGAAGTAAACGTTTGGACAAAGATCGGCCAGCATCAGAGCTTCTCTCAGCAGGCCTGCTCCGAAATGCGGAATGATGAAGCGAATCTGCGGAAAATGCAGCGCGACAGGGTGCAAATCGAGCGGATTGCCGTAGCGAAGGTCAAACTGACCTGGCAGACCCAGCTTCTTACGGACGCCAACGCTTAGCGATCCGCAATGAACAAACACGGCTAAGTTGTAGTCGGACGCGATTTCAAGTAGCGGAACAAGTCGCGGGTCGGTCATGGAATAGGTGTGCATGGCTGGAAACAGACACATGCACTGGAGATGCGGATTCGCTGCCGCAGCACGAAGGCGATCGAGTGCGTCGGCCTGCAAGGGATTCAACATGAAATACCCCAAGAAGCGGTCAGGAAAGGCGGAAACCGCGCCCGAAACGCTATCCTCATCACCGTGTGTGCTGGCAATGATACACGCCCTGCGTACGTTGTAGCGATCCAGTTCAGCCACCCAGCGCGATGCAAGGGCGACGGGATCAGCGGAGGGAATCTCCCAATTGAGAAGATTGCCGATTGCTTCTGCGTTCTCAACCTTCTTTTCGCCCGCAAGTCCTGAGTAGAAGGGCCGTGAGAAGAAGTGGATGTGAGCGTCTGTGATGGGAATATCGCCCCAGGGAGTTCTGGCCATGCAGCCAAGATTGTAGCGGGCCAGGCTCGAAAGGCGGCGGGGCTCGTCGGGAAAAACGTCATGAAGTCGAATTCATGGGAACTCACTGCCTTTCGGACCTGCTGCGAATCCGCGCCATACATCCAAACACCAGGAAGCAGAAAAAGCTCCCAGGAAGACAGACGGAGGTTTCCATGTTCAAGAGATTCGGACTTAGCGCGTTGATGTTGTTAGCGAGTGTAGCGTTTATTCACCCGGCAGCAGCGTCTGCCCAGGACTGGCGCGACCGGGGCGATCGAGGTGGGTATCAGTATTCCGGCAACAGACGATTCGACAATCATCGCGATCGCGACTGGGACCGCGGTCGCCGGCAAGAATGGAGACAGGACTGGCGGGAGGCCCGCCGAGCGCAGGAATGGAGAGAACACGAACGGTGGGAAAACAGATACGATCGCAACTACTACTATTCGCCTGGATACTCTTACTACGGCTATCCGTACCCTCGATAAGACAGCGGCTGAGAGCTGACAGAGTTCGTGAGTCAGGCCATTGCTTTGAGCTTACGTGAAGGCGTACGCTCAAGCAATGGACAGTATGATCGCGACCCTTGCCGCGAATGAGTTGACTGGCGAAGAGCACAAACAAGCGGGTGTTCTCGAGATACTCGTCCGGTGAGCCTAGTGGCTATTCGGTTTGGGCGATATGACCTGGAAGCGCTAGGTCACTTTGTGAGCGAAATCGGGCGCACGCCTGGTGCGATTGCTCAGCGTTCACTGCTTAGATCGCGAAGAAAGCTCGCAGTCGGGTATATCGGATGGATTGGACATCAGAACCTTGGCGACCAGATTCTTTTTCGGGTGATCAAAAAAGCACTTAATGACTTCGATCTGATCCCCATACTTCCGGCCCCGGGCGAACGTATGCTGACTGAACTTGGACTGGGCGGCCGCGCAGTATTTCAGGCGGTCCTTTTAGGCGGCGGCACCTTGATCAATCCACCCTACCTCGCTGTCGCACAACTGGTGAAAGAGCTTCGCCTGCCGCTATATTCGGTAGGCACCGGCGTTGGAAGTTCCGGGTTCGGGATGCCGCCGGACAGCGATTCATACGAAGAATGGGCCAGGGTACTCGGCGGGAGTCCAATGCTTGCAGTGCGCGGCCCGCTTTCGGCGAGAAGGTTGCAAGATTCGGGCGTTCCCGATGCTGAGGTGATCGGCGATCCCGCTCTCGGCCTAGCCTCTGATGCGCTTCCCAAATTCCGCAGCAAAAGACAACTGGTGATCAACCTTGCGCAGGAACCTGGAATTGAGTTTGGAACGGGAGAGTTCCGTATCTTCACTGATATCGGCGCCATTGCCTCCCAATTTCTTCAGGAGGGAGGCGAGCTCCTTGGCGTTGCGCTAGGCAGCCACGATCGGAGCACGCTCGAGCGGTTTCGAGCTGTACACAAGCTAGGTGGGATGCGCATTGAAGATCATCGCTCCTCTGGCGATCGCCTACTCGCCGCAATCGAAGGCAGCACGGCCCTGATCGGAGTGCGCCTGCATTCGGCTGTGCTGGCCTGCTGCGTCGGCGTTCCGGTGATCTTACTCGCTTACCGTTCCAAATGCCTGGACTTCATGACCAGCATGAATCTGGATGCCTTTGCTATTCCCTTGCGTGAAGAACCCGCTGGCCCGCTCCTTCGAGCAAGGTTTCGCCAGATTCTGGACCATCCTGCCTTGGGCGAGCAGATCTATCGCCAGGCAATCTTCTGGAAATGTAAGCAGCAGTCCTATTACTCGCGGCTTGGGGCCCGTCTTGCTGCCGGATGGGCTGGGCTTGATCGTAAGGGCGGAGTGACGGCAGGTGGTGATTCTTCGGAACGTCGCACTTAGGTGCTCCGCGGGCTATCCAGAGACCCGGTTACGCTTCTAGCAAAATGGAAAAACGAGCGGCAACTTCCAGAACGAATGCGGTCTCGCGATACGCTAGCGACTATGCGTCGCATGCTGGTGTTCGCTGCCGCGATCCTTTGGGCTGCTCGGATCGGAATGGCTATGAGTTCGGAATACCCGAGCGCTGAGATCACGAACGGTGTTATTCGCGCAAAGATCTATTTGCCCCAGGCGCAGCAAGGATTCTACCGTGGTACGCGTTTCGATTGGTCCGGAGTCATCTACAGCCTCCAGGCGAACGGGCACGATTACTACGGGCCCTGGTTCAACAAGACGGACCCTTCCGTTCATGATTTCGTTTACCGTGATACGGATATCGTCGCCGGCCCTTGCAGTGCGATTACGGGTCCGGTTGACGAGTTCGGTCCCGTGGGCTATGACGAAGCGAAAGCAGGGGGCAATTTCGTAAAGATCGGCATCGGAGCGCTGCGGAAGGCAATTGATGGCGAGTACGACAACTACCATCTTTACGAGATCGCCGACGGAGGCAAATGGGTCGTCCGGAAGCATCGTGACGAGCTGCAGCTGACGCAAAGCCTCGACGATGCCGGGTCGGGATACGCGTACGTGTATCAGAAAAACGTGCGACTGACAAAAGCCAAAGCCGAAATGGTCCTCACGCACAGCTTGAAGAATCTAGGCAAACGCCCGATTCAAACGACCGTCTACAACCATAACTTTCTGGTGTTGGATCAGAAGCCGCCCGGACCGGGGGTGACGATCTCCGTTCCGTTCGCGATCTCGACTCCGCGCCCTCCTAAAAGTGAGTTGGCGGAGGTCCGTGGCCGCCAGATTGTTTACCTCAAAACTCTCGACGGCCGAGACACAGCTGCAGCTCCACTGGAGGGATTCACCGATAGCCCGAACGACAATCAGATTCGCATAGAGAACAGCCGATTGGGAGCAGGTTTAAGCTGGCAGACCGACCGCCCGTTGTTGCGCCTGGCCTTGTGGTCAATACGGAGTGTGGTCGCGATGGAGCCGTTTCTCTCCATTACTGTCGAGCCAGGCGCCGAATTCACGTGGAAGACCGTCTACCAATACTTCACATTGTCCAAGGCAACTGAGTAACCCCCCCGCCCACACCGGTCCCTCAGCGTGAGGAGAGAACAATCTGGTTTCCTTCCGAGTCTATGACTTTGACG
>CAXTMN010000077.1:18968-23289 GCA_964245395.1 uncultured Bryobacteraceae bacterium | reverse complement strand
TATCGCTGCGTCCCGGCATCTCTGCGCCGCGACATTTCCGATCAAGGCTTACGACGATGCGTCTAAGTGACGTTCGAGAGGCTAAGGCGTGCAAGCACCATAATGCACTCTAGAAAGGGATGGTTTCGCCAAGTCCGGCGTACTCGCTCCGCTTTCCCCAGCGTTGTTGCACCTTCTCAAACGTGAGTTCCCCGGAGCAGTGACCGATCGCCATCGCTCTGACGTGGTATGTGTCTTTAAGCACGTTCAGAGTAGCATCAATCTGTTCGGGAGTGTCCTGCAGAAGGTGAAGGCCACCTGCGACCATCGAAACGTCCTTAGTGGCGCTGTGTGCTGTCGCTTCAGTCATGATTCGCTCGATCCCCGGATGCGAGCATCCCACGAAGATCACAGGACCATCTGGCGTATCGAGCACAAGTGAGATTTCACGCAAACCTTTAAACGCTGGCTTTTCTGAGACGAGCGAGACCAGACGCATATGAGGTGCGATCGGGACCGGCCCACTCACGGCGGTCATGTTCGTATCAGTCCACGCGACCCACCCCTTTGGCTCTGGTCGAGCTCCGCCCCGAAAGTAGCGCATCTTCGCTGGCAGTTCGGGACGGGCATCTGTCGTCAGGAACGTAGGAGGGAGAACCAATCCAGTAAAAAATGGGTCGTCAGGAACGAATAGCTTCACCTTTGGGTTTTTCGTGAGTACATAGCGCAGACCCGAAGTATGATCTCCGTGAGCATGCGTGATAATGACCATGTCCAATCGAGTCAGATCGACATGCATTGTCTCAACGTTTTTGCGAAAGACCTCAATGTTGTCGGCCGTGTCAAAAAGGATTCGCTTCCCTTCAAACTCGATCAGAGCGGCATATCCCCAGTCCTGCTCAAGATCTGAGCGGTTACTGAAGGCATCATTCAGAATGGTAAGCCGGTTCTGAGCTGAGGCAATTGGACCCCAGGTGAAGCTCATGACGCAGAACAAAGTACATAGGACAAAACGACAGAAATGCATTAAGCCAAACCCTCCGGATGCGTGTTCAGTCTCGCACATAAGGTGATCTCTGTGAGGTCGCCGAGGGTCCCCGCAATTGTCACTCGGACGTATAACGCGCGTTTTGTCCTAGCGCGACGATACGGCCAAGGCCAGAAGAGCAGAACGCCGACGATCCAGAGAACGGGCATAGGAGCCAGAAAGCCCGCGGCTCGAAGATTGCCGTAGCATAAACAGCATGGATACCCGCGAGTTCGCCTTTGGCTATACAGAAGCGCAGGACGCCTTTGAGAAAAGAAACAGAAGCTTCTTACTCGAGGTCGAAGCACTGTGGCCGCTTATACAAAAGGTGTTCGCTCGTCCGTTGCCCCAAAGTTCATATGCCGACATAGTCATCTATGAACTCGGGCGGATGGCCGTGGAAGACTTCGGCGCGATTCAGCTTCTGGCAGTCAACTCCTACAGCACGGAGGCAAATAAGCTGCTCAGATCATGTACGAGACCAGCGTTGTCATGGCCTATCTCGCTTCGAATCCTGATGAGGCGGATCGATTCGTGAAATACGCGACGATCGAGAGAAAGAAACTCGGCGCACAGTTCAAGAATTCGGGCCTCGGGTTCGACCATCCTGAGCATACCGTGATGTTCGAAGAGATCGAGGAGGAATATCTTGAGAATGCCGATCAGTTTGCCGAGAAGGTGTGCTCACATTGCAAGCAAAAACCAATGCCCAATTGGACAAAGCTGAGCATCGAAGCGATGGCAAAAAGAGCTGGCCACAATTTAGAGCAAGTATATGTAACCAGCTACTCCAGCACTACAAAGAAGGTTCACGTAAGCCCCCTCTCGGTGGCAAGATACGTCGAGGTTGATTCCGAGGGACAAGCTTCCTTTGAGTTACCTAAGAGCCCGGAGGAGGCGGACTATGCGGTTTATCACGCGCACTGGCTGTTGATAACAGTCCTCGAAGTTCAGGACAAATATTTTAAGTTGGACTTGGACGAATCCCTGCGCCGGCATGATGATCAGATTGCTGCAATATGGTCTGACAAGCATCGCTAGGGTCTATTTAGAGTGAATTCACATGGCCGTATAACGCGCGTTGCTTTCTTATGCCGACGCTTTGACCCGAAATCAGGGTCAATGAACGAAATGCCGACTCTACCTCAAAGTGAATTTCACTCTACGGCATCGCGGCTAGCTGCAGCTGCGGGCAGGCGTGTTCCTCTTCGAGGATTGCTCGAAAGTCGTGTCGTCAGTTCGCCGCAGATTACTATTTCGGTGGTGTTTATTCGGTTGGCGGTTTTCGTAGATGTGGATTGGGCTTGTTTCACTTCTTCCGGGATATCGTGTGGGAACGATTAGGCGAAGCAAGCAGTTTGGGCTACTTGCCATCTCATAGCGCGGCCCGTCAGTGCGTATCGCTTTCGTGGCAATGCTTTCATCGACGCGGAGGCAGCGTCGGCCAAGTCTTCCCGGTCAGGACATCTCGCTCAACCTGCTTGGATAAGATAGTCGCTGCCAAAGCCCACGTAGGAGGCGCTTCATGTACTGCATGTTCTTCCGTCACCGCGCCGTACGCAGTTGCTATGCTGCAGCGGTTACTTTGCTGATCTCCCTTGCCAGTGCGTCTGCACAGACGAAGATGCTTTCGGCAGACAGCCGCTTCTTCGTTCCGGCGCCGCCTCAAGGAGCTGTACAGCAGTTCGAAAATCTGCTGCAGCATTGGCAGCTGAAAGACGCTGCGTTGATCGGCGCTATGGAGACCGTGCCACAGGCGGTTTGGCTGACCGGCGGCACCGCCTCCCAAGTAAGCGCAACGATAGAGACAACGCTCCGAGAGGCTCGCATCGAGCGCGCCGTTCCGGTGATGGTGCTTTACAACATTCCCGGCCGGGATTGTGGAAGCTATTCGGCAGGTGGTGCGGAAAATACGGCCGATTATGAGGCCTGGATCGATGCCGTCGCAGAGGCGATCGGGAGTCGTGAGGTTATTATCGTGCTGGAGCCCGATTCGCTGGCCGACCTGCCGAGCGATTGCGGCTACAACCCAAGTCAGGTGAATGTTCCGCAGGCCACAGCAGATCGATTTACACAGATCAACTACGCGATCACGAAGCTAGAGACTGGTGAGAAAACGCTGGTTTATATCGACGCCGGTAACAGTCACTGGCAGGCAGTGCCGACTATAGCAATTCGCCTTGTTCAAGCCGGGATTCAATCCGCGCAGGGCTTCTTTACCAACGTATCCAATTTCAATCTCGATAATTACGAAACGAAATACGACACCTGGATTTCCGACTGTCTGGCCTTCGGAACCGACCCGGAACAGGGCGGATGGCGCCTAGGGAACTACTCCTACTGCGCGAGCCAATATTATTCACCGCTGGGCACGGTCAACCCCAATGACATCAGCACCTGGATCTATACAGATGAGTGGTTCGAGCAGAATATGGGAACGGCCGTTCCAACCACGCATTTTCTGATTGACACGAGTCGTAATGGACAAGGAGTGCTCAATACTTCGGTCTATGCGGCGTCTCCTTATAATCAGCCGGCCTCGGTCCTTACGACCCTGAGCGGCGGAGATTGGTGTAATCCGCCGGGACGAGGACTCGGAGTGCGTCCCACGGCCAACACCGGCATCGCGCTTTTGGATGCTTTCCTATGGGTAAAGACGCCAGGCGAATCGGACGGGACCTGTGACGCCGCGGGCGGTGTTCGCGCCTGGAATTATTTGGACTACAGCCTGCCAGGGTGGCCGACGGATACTGCCGGGCAAGCAATGTTTGATCCGCTTTGGGGTTTGCACGACCCAATCGCAGGAGCTTGGTTCCCACAGCAGGCGCTCGACCTTGCAAAAAGAGCCAATCCCCCTTTCCTGCCTTGATTTGACCGGATCCTTCTCTTACCCATCCAGGCCCATGCGCTTCTGGAGAGCAACGGAATGCCGGATCATTCACCCGCTGCTGGTCATGTACGTTTCACGCGCCTTCTTGCCATCGTGATAGTAATTTACTAGTTTTGACGTAGTGATCGACCTCACCGTGAATTCATGGAGAACCGCATTCATAGCCGAATTCTCCTCGCTGTCGATCCGGCGAAGCCCGTCTTGGACTCCAGGTGCCGCCCCAGAGCCAATATAAAAGAACTCGGTACTCGCATCAAAATGAGTTCACTGACCGGCTCGTCCGGCTAGCATCAACCAGACTGCCGCGACATCCTGCCGCTAGACTTTGTCTGAAACAGCAACGCGAGTCCGGCCAGAAAGCCAGCCCAGATCGCCCACGACGTCAAATAATGCCGGTCAATCAGAACACCAGAGATCAGCGGCGC
>CAXTMN010000077.1:0-18946 GCA_964245395.1 uncultured Bryobacteraceae bacterium | reverse complement strand
TGACATCAGCGATTGCGTCAAACCAAGAATGACGCCCTGTTCACGCCTGCCAGCCTTTTGCGTCACCAGGCTCGTCAAAGCGGGACGTAGCCCGGCGCCTCCGACCGCGAAAAATGCATTCACAGCCAGCACTTGCCCGATCGTCCTGGTAAATCCAAATGCGCAGTATCCGATCATGGACGTGATAAACCCGATCTGGACCACTCGTTGTTCACCCAGCCACTTCACTAACCGGCCCACCACCCCACCTTGCATGATGATCCCCAGAAATCCTGCGAAGGCGAAGATGTATCCCACTTCGCGCACCCCTACAGCGTGCCCATGCCACTGGTAGCGGCGCTCTGCAAAAAGTGCGAATCCTGAAACAAACGTAGCGAACGAGAATGAGAACAGAAGCCACTGCATCAACAGGCGAGCCAGTTCCGGATTCCGAAAGTACTTCCCATATTCACCCCACGAGATCAGCGACAGCCGTTTCCCGCCTGGTTCCGCATCGCCCTGCGCCGCCTCGTTATGCTCGTGCATAATCTCGCGTTTGGGAAGTAAGAAGAATGTGCACAGGATCGTCGTGAACGATAATCCCGATGCCACATAAATCGGCGCTCGATATCCGTAGGTAGCCAGAAAGCCCGCAATCGCCGGGCCAACCAGGAAGCCAAATCCAAAAGCGATGCCAATCAAGGCGAATGACTTGGCCCGATCTTCCGGTTTCGTAACATCGCTGATATACGCTTGCGCAGTTGTCAGGTTGCCAGCCGTTGCCCCGTCGATCGCTCGCGCCAGGAACAAAATCCAGATGTTACCCGCCGAAGCGAGCAGCAGAAACCCGGCGAGCGTACCCGCCTGGCTCACCAGCAACACCGGCCTTCGTCCGATTCGATCCGACAACTGACCCAGAATCGGTCCGGCAATCAGTTGAAAAATCGCGTAAGTGGACACGAGCGCGCCGACCATCGTAGGCGAAGCCCCCAGCCGTTCCGAGTAAAACGGCAAAAGCGGCAAGATGATCGTAAAACCAAGAACGTCAACCAGGACGATCAGAAAAATGGGAAGCAGAGGAGACGCGAATCGCTTGTGCGGGATCGCCTCGGTTGCTTCCAGCTGGGGCGAAGTCACTCTTCAATCTTAGCGGGGTCAGCATGCCACCTTGGTCATGCCTATACAGGGCGAGCTCTGGAACCTATGTCGGTGTCCAAAATGGTTCGCCTGCCGGGATCCACCGAACGGGAATTTCGGTGATGAAGGTTTGCAGCCATTTAGCGCACTCCTGCATTCCAGGGTCTTCGGAAGTCGCGTGTCCCAGGATTATCAGGGCCTTATCCACACCACACGCAACAGCGTCCTTTACGTACTCCACACCCTCCCACTCCCGCGGTTCACCGACAATGAGAACCTGTACGTCGCTCCGTTGAAGTGTCTTCATGGCCGCTTCCAGGGACGAATACCCTGGCTCGACAGCCACCTTCGTCACCCGGCCTTGGGCACGACCCACGACTCGCGTAACGTGGCTAGTCAGTCGAGTCTGCAGAGTCGCGGCTAATTCCCTCAACGAAGTTTCCGGGATAACAAAGAACTGCCGGCCTTGACGGTTCGCCGGGCTCGCCGCCGCATCGGGTCTCTGATACTGCGCGCATCCCAGCGTGTTCACAATCCCGGTTAGAATGCCGTCCGGCTGCCGGCGATGCCAATGGTCGTGAAATCGCCAAACGACTAAGTCACTCGCTTGAATAAGCTTCTGCTTACAGGCGTAAACCGGATCATTCTCGAAGCCTTTCGTCTCATCGAGGTGATTCCAGAAAGTCGGTTCGTGCACGCGCATATCGACCGGAACGGAGAAGGCAGTAATAGCCTTGAAAAACTTCTCTCCAAGCTCTATCCAGCTTCCCCATAAACTGCCCTGTTCCGGGCGTTTCTCATCCCACCACAAAAACCCTTCTGGCGACCTGCATATCTAGCCAGCCCTTGCCAGTGTGAGGCGGCTCCTTTACCTTCACATCGAAGCTGATGATTGCTCTGAACAGCCGCCGCATTTGGTCTTCCAGCCGCCGTGCATCGCTTCGTTTCCCAGCCCCGGCACTCCCAGGAGTCAGGCCCAGTTCACGCATGAAGGTAGAGAGGTGATGTCCCAATCCCAGCCGCCGCTTTCTCGTGCCTACTGCCTCCGTGGTTATCCAGAACAGCAACAGCCGAGGGAGGCAGCCATAAGGAAAGCCTAGAGGCTCGCCTGTTTCTCGGTCATAGCCCTGCTGAATTGAAAGGAGGAACTCGCCGTTGGCTCGTTCCATATGTGTTTCTTTTTGCCGGGATCTTTATGAGGCAAGGTGCATTGCACCAACTCACGTGCCATAAACGCCGCCTCGGTATCGTCGGGGCTTATACGGATATCAGAAGCAGCTTCGATGAGCTTTAACTTAGGGCCAGTGAGCGGAGCAACCTTTTCACGGCCTGTTTGAGCTTTGGCATTGCGCTAGAATGCCGCCCGGCTTGTCCATTGCCGCTACGATAGCGAACATGCCCCACATCCCCACGCTAAAAGCTCGCCTGCCCGAATGGAACACCGTGCTTGACGCGATGCGCTTCTATAGCAAGCACTTGGAAGAACGCCGCACGATGCTTGACATCGATTCCGACGAATACCTGGTTCTTGGTGACGACCTAATACGGCTTGACGCTCTCATCCCAGATTTTGAACGCCAGGTGAAGGCACTGACCGACCAAGCTATAGCGGACTCGCTTGTGGCTCAAATCAGGTAGATTTTGGCTGACCCTTGTTAAGAACCTTTCCCGCAAACCGCTGGTGGGTAAAAAGCCATGATTTACCATTTCGACAACTGGCGGGCCAATATGATTCTGGACGCTCTGCATACCCTCGATGAGAAATGGCAAGCCATTGTCAACAGCACGGACGACGGGGATGTCAAAGCCGATTACGGCAACGACCTGATCCGCCTGCATATCTTGCAAGAGGGCTTTGAGCGCAGAGCGGTGGAAGAGTTCGGCCGGCATCGCAGACCTTTCCCGTGAACCGCTGGTGGGTACGACCACGGCCAGCGACCGCGCGTAGCATTGGTCACCAGCTAACTCTTCCGCTTCTCTTCGCCGGAGCTGGGTGCCGGGACACGTCCCGGCGTCTCTTCTTCTTCCAAAGATCTGAACAACTTTCGACAAAGAAGAGTGCTTCTTGGCTCGCCCCCCGCCGAAGACTTCGGAGAACTTCCTTCGCACTTTGGGCAGAGTTGCCGCCAACGATGCGCAAAGTTTCCGCGAACTTCCCCGCTTCTTTCCCGAAAGTTTGTCAAAACTTGTCGCCGAGTTCGTCGCCTCCTTGCCGGCGTTTCCGAAGCTCCGCAGCGGCTTGGAGCGAACGGTTGCGGGAAGGTTTTTCCGTCTTGCCGCTGTTAAATGAGTAAGGCAGCATCCCTAAGCCTCCATCTTAGGTTGTTTTTGAATCGGGGGGTACTCGTAAGTGCTTGAAAAAGATCGAAAATGGAGCTGTGAATATCTACGGGGTAGAAACCGGTTCTACCGGTAGTTACGGGAAGAATAGCAAATTAATGGGTTTTTTCACTCCAGTTCTACCGGTAGAGACACCGGTTCGACCCGTAGATACGCCGGTTCTACCGGTAGATACGGCTCACGGGACCCAAAAGGACTTCTCATGGCGATGAAAAAGGCGCATTCCATTGGCGCTAAATTCACCCCGGAAAAGCATCGCGACATCGCGCGGCGAGCGGCGCAAGCCGGCATCAGCTTGACGCAATACGCCCGGCGGGAGCTGCTGGCGGGCGTGGCGTTGTCGCCCGATGCGCGGCTGCTCGCCGAAGAGTTGTTGGTGTTCCAGGAAAGAATGCTGCGACTGGTGCTCGCGCAGCAGGGGGTTAGCCGCGAGCAGATCCAAAAAATCACCCGCACCGTCGAAGACGACCGAGACGTGTTACTGGCCGCCGCCTTACAGCGGCGGGCGAAACGGCGGGCCAAATGAGGCCAGCTTTCTAGGAAGAGACGGAAGGCTAAAAAGTCCTTTCCGTCTTAGGGGTAGTAGCCACAAGTGGCTACTACCCCTGCACGTCCTCATCGGTGCTGGTGCGGTTGATCTCCAGCCACTGATTTTCAGCATCCATGTCGTAGGTCATATTTTTCGAATCCGTTCCAAGTGGAGCGCCAATTTTGAGAGTAGCCCGGTGTACTCGCTCACGGGCCTATCCGAAAACTGTTGCCTTCCCCTTCTGCCCTACACTGGACAGGATGACGACACCGGCAATAGCGAGTATCTCTATCTGTACGCGGAGGACTTATACCGCCTTGGCAATTCCACTGAACCGCGATTAACCAATGTCCGTCCTGATGATATTCTGACTTACGACCGCAACGGCGTTGAGATGGTCAGAGCCACGGGCGTGGGCATCTCTCTTTCCAATACCGCCCATTTAAGAAAACGCGAAGGATTTCTGAAAGGTTGGCTGTGGAGGATTCCGCCGAACACTCTTTTGCCGGACGGTTTAGCACTGCGGCCTGACCCCCGAGACTCCGGCCATTTCTTTTTGTGCCCTGTTTCTGATATGACTATGAATAAGTACAAGGCACTGCTTTCCGAGCTGGCCTTGCGTTGCGAAAAAACGAGAAAGATATAATGACCACCCTCCAGACAGTCACCCTCGAGTTGGATGACGCCGACGCCCGTTTCATTCTCGAGGGTTTACAGCGTACCTCGGACGCATGGCTTACCATCAACCGCACCACCACGGACGAAAACGAGCAGGCCGATTACGGCAACGATTGGCTGTTCTTGGACGGACGCCGTGAGCGCATTGAAAAGGTACTAGTGGACGCCTTTGGCGAGAGAGCCACACAATTTTTTCACTATCAACCGCAGCCTCAACCCTCCCTCAAATAGTCAGAACAGGGACGCAACTTCCTGGTTCTTCCCGGTATAACCGGAGAGCTTTGTTGTCTGGAGCAGCGGCCACGCTCCGCTTGCCTGGGCTGAATACCTCAAGCCAGGCGGAGAACATGACGACGTGCAGCAAGTATCGCACCTGGGTGTTGGGGATCAACCGAACGGAAACCGGGTTAAGGACGTGATCTGGCTTACACCTACGAGTATTTTCGAGAACAACAGTGGCAGTGAAGGCGGTCCTCTCGGCTTGAAAACCCGCCTTGGTGGCGACTACCGAAGCGCCGGCCAAGAGCCCGAAGTCCCTTCTGGAGAGATCGTCAAACGTCATATTTCCCTACAATCGTAATCACCGGTCAGGCGAAGGCTTCAATGCTTTGCTCCTGCCATCTCCGCCGAGACCTTCTCCACTTGCCGCATCAGGCGTAGCGTGTTGCCTCCGTAGATCTTTTTAACATCCGCTGCCGAGTAGCCTTTTGCGAGAAGCGCCCGGGTCAGGTTCGGAAACTTCGAGACATCATCGAGACCAATAGGTGCGCACTCGATCCCATCAAAGTCCGTACCAATCCCGATTGCGCCGATTCCGGCGACTTGCCGCACGTGATCGATGTGCGCCACGACATCATCGAGCGTTGCACGTACCGGATCTGTTTTCGCCCCGGTTGGATTGGCCTTAGCTGCCGCTGCCACATCGGCTGCCTTCTGTGAAATGAAAGGGCAGTAGATGTTGATTTGGATTACGCCGCCCTTCTGCGCGAGAGCTCTGATCATGTCGTCCGTCATGTTCCGGGGCACATTGGTAACGGCCCGGCACGCCGAATGCGACGCGATCAGCGGCGCTTGACTGACCTCCAAAGCATCGTAGAAAGTCTTGTCAGCGACGTGAGAAATGTCCACCATCATGCCGATGCGGTTCATCTCCCGAACGATGTCCTTTCCCAAAGGCGTCAGTCCATTGTGATGCTCAACACCCGGCTTATCCGCGTCGCCTGAAGAATCAGCCCAATTGTTTGTATTGAAATGCGTCAAGGTCATGTAACGAATTCCCAGCCGGTAGTAATCGCGCAGCAGCAGCGGACTGTCTTCGATCGCATGCCCGCCTTCCAACCCCATCAGAGCCGCAATCTTGCCCTTGCGATGCGCTTTCTCGATGTCCTCCGCAGTCAGAGCGCGAGCGAAAACATTCGGGTACTTATCGACAATGTCGTGCTGAACGGTGTCGATCATCTGCAGAGTACGATTTGCCGAATGGTTGCCATCCACATACTTGGCGTCCACGAAGACGGACATGAAGATTGCGCCGGCGCCGCCTTGCCGCAAACGCGGA
Organism: uncultured Bryobacteraceae bacterium; assembly: GCA_964245395.1. Lineage (GTDB taxonomy): Bacteria > Acidobacteriota > Terriglobia > Bryobacterales > Bryobacteraceae > Bog-105. The sequence continues at coordinate 12,725 of CAXTMN010000077.1, read as the reverse complement.
ATGTCGGTGTAATTCTTGGGGGCGTTCCCAATGTCTGTTCCGTCTACTGTAAAACTCGGAATATCGTTGTGTGTATCAATCAGGATCGCGCTCTTCGTGATGCGCTTCACTTCTCGATCCAGCTTCCTCCCCTCAGGCAAAGGCCCGGCCTGAATACACATGCCCATAATCAGCACGGAGCCAGCTAACGCTTCAACGGTTCGCAAGAGTTAAGAATACAATCAGATTTAGTTATGAATGAAGCCCTGATCGATGCCCAGCCGCGTTTGGCGTCGGCATCTCGTTCGAATCTCACTCGCACGGTGGCTGCGATTGCGAGCATTCTTCTCGGAATCATTTTTCTCGTGTCGGGCGGCTGGAAGGTGCTCAGCCCCTTCCAGACAGGAGAACTGCTGGAGCAGGCGCAAGTTCCGGCCGGGGAGGGAGCTGTCGGCGCGGCGGCGCTCGGAACGATCGAACTCTTTGCGGCATTCCTCTTGTTTGCTCCTCGTTTCCGGCGCTGGGGTGGACTGCTCGGCTCCGCACTTCTCATCTTCTTCATTGGCTGGATTGCGTATTATTACCCGAAGCTCGTCGGCCACGAGTGCAGTTGCTTCCCTCTCATCAAACGATCCATCGGGCCCGGGTTTTTCGTCAGTGATGGCCTCATGCTGCTTCTCGCCCTGGCAGCTTATTTCTGGTCTGTCCGCCCGCCCGGTTTCAGCGTTCCGATCAAAGCACTGGCTGCCCTGGTATTACTGGCATCCACTAACTTCGCGATCAACTCCCTCCGTCGTCAGGACGTTCAAATGCCCAATCCCTTGGTGGTCGATGGCGCACCGAAAGATCTGACCCATGGCAAAGTCTTCCTGTTTTTTTATGACCCCGAGTGTTCGCATTGCGATGCTGCCTCGAAGTTCATGTCAAAGTTGCATTGGGGCGCTACGCAAATCGTGGCCATTCCTACGCACGATCCCCAGTTCGCCGCCGACTTCCTCCACGATACGCACCTCCAAGCAGGCACCAGCCTGGAAACCGCCAGGTTGCGAAAAGCTTTCCCCTTTGTGGATCCGCCCTACGGCGTGGCCTTAGAGGACGGGCAGATCAAGGAGAGCTTTGGTCAAGCCCAGTTCAATGAGCCGCAGCCTGCCCCTGAGTTACGAAAGCTCGGACTCGTTCAGTAGCTCCGTTCTACCCTCAGCCGTCGAACTCTTTGCCGCCCGGCATTCCACCGCATGAGTCGACAGCTCTTCCTCCGTGTTGAAGAATCGGCCGCACCCATCACACTTGAATTGATTGGTACCGGGGCTCGCATTCCGGCCTACTGCGTGATCTGCTTTGTCTTCGTCATAACCGAATGCCCCATCAACAGGTACAGCGCCGCGTCCCTCGCCGTATTCCGGCCGCGACGCGCTTAGTTTCTCCACTGTCGAATGCTTGCCGGTCTTATTTGACGTCTGTGCGTTAAGTGTTAAATCGGTATTTCCTTCCGTATCCAAATCATCCGCTGCAGCATGAGCGTTGCGTGCCGATCGGTCAGAATCCGGAATGTCTGTTTTGTTGTTCATCAGATGCCTCTACCTTGCGAAGATCCGTAAGAGCCGATTTCGTTACGTGCGAGATGTGGGCCATCTTGGTAGGGATACATTGAACGTATGGAAACATTGAAGGCCGATGTTGTCGAGTTTCACCACGTAGACGACTTGAAAGCGCTGCTCGCCTCCCCTGGGCCCTGTCTCAGCTTGTATCTTTCACTCAGTTCCGCACCGGGTGGTCCAAGCGTCAAGGCGAACGAACTCGAATGGAAGCAGGTTCTGCGCACCGTTGAGCCGAAACTCGAACAGTTGGGCGCGCAGGGAAGGGAACTCGCTGACAGCGTCGCGAACTGGAATACTGTCCTGCCCAACGCTGAGCCGCAAGGAAAGGGGATGGCGATTTTTCGCTCTCCCGATATTTTCCAGATCATGTGGCTGGACGAGCCAACCACCAGTAGAGCCTTTGTTGCACCACACTTTCACATCCGCCCCTTGCTGTCGGAGTTAATCAGAGAGAAAGCGTTCTACCTGCTGGCCCTGAGCCAAAACGATGTCCGGCTGCTGCATTGCACCTCGCGAAGCTCGGAAGAGGTTGCTCTTCCTCCCACCGTCGCCAGAAGCTTTACCGGATACATGGATCCTGTCAAGCCAGACCACAACAGCGTTAACCGAAGTTCCGCCGGTCCCGATTCCGGGCACACCAAAGGGGTTGGCGGCACGACCAACACCGAACGCGAGACCAAAGATCAGTATCTGCTGCACTTCTTCAAGCAAATCGATCGCGGCGTGAATGAACTCTTGCGCGATAAAACCGATACGGTCGTGCTGGCGGGTGTCGAATATGAACTCGCGCTTTACCGTACCGTGAACTCGTATCCTCGCATGGCTGACGAAACCGTACACGGCGCTCCGAATAGTCTCAAGTCCGGCGAAATGCATGCCCGAGCGATCGACGCCTTGCAGCAGCACTCCGCCAAGAAGGTGGACGAAGCTCTTGCGCAATACAATCACAAAGTCGGAGCAGGAGCATCCAATCGCCTCAACGACGTTCTGAAAGCGACCTACGAAGGGCGGGTTCTGACCCTTCTTGTTTCCGATTCCATCGAGAAGACCGGCGTCTTCGACGAAGAGACATACAACATCAAAGAACGCGAAACCGGTAGTTCACAGGATGAAGACCTCGTCAATGATGCGGCTGTGCAAACCATCCGGCATGCTGGCCAGGTTCTGGTTGTCCCGACCGGCAAGATGCCTGACAGAACTCCCCTGGCTGCTATCTTCCGCTATTGACGTGCTTTCATTGACTCTCGATGCCCAACCGTGCGGTGATCTGTTGTAAGTCGACAGCCGAAATGAGCGGGACCTGAATCTGTTTCTTGTCATTTTCTTTCACCTCTACATCCACGCCCCGCGAAGCGAGTTCTTTGAGAAGATCGGGGTTTTCGAGCAGGCTGCCCTCCACCTGCTCGAACGCGTATGCGTGATAGTGACCGGGTGCGATCTGTTTGGCTGTGAACGAGCCTCCAGAGTCTATGCTTGCGTAGTGCAGCCCACTTCCATCTGCATTCAATTGATCGGGTACCAGCACGACCCTGCCGGACGTCGCTGCAGATTCAGCGCTTGAACTCTGAACCGTCCCGTCTATTTCAGCAACCCCGTAGCGGAAAACAATAGTCAGCTCGCCGGAAGCACTCCCGCTCAGGTCAAGTTCCTTCCCCAGGATCTCCTGTTGTCCATAGCGAATCGACTTCGTGTACGTCCCGTCTGGATTGTTCACTGAGACGTAATACACACCTGGACTCACACCTCGCAAAGCGAATGTACCGTCTGCATTAACCTCATGACCACGCGACCCAAAAAACATCATTCCGTTCTCAGCTGGGGTCAGGTTTACGTGCAAATTTTCCAGGTTCGCTGCTGATGCGCCCGTCGGCGCTGTACCCTCCACATGCAACTGCCCGCTGATTGTTCCTGCCGGGAGTACCGTGAGCAACACATCATTCACATCGGCTGCTCCCACGTCCACTTGCTGATGCGCCGTGACCCGCACCTCCCCCGACATCATGACCACGTTCAGATTGTAGGAACCCGGCGCAATTCCGGCGATATCGAATGAATGATCCTTGGCCACTCCTGACTGGCCCCCAAAGTACAGAGGAGAATCATCGTCACGGCTGCCCAGGCTCACTGATTCGCGACCACTCTCGCCATCAGTCATAGCGCCCACCACCTTGCCTCGAACGTGAAACGTCTGCGCCGAGTGCATGCGAATATTGATACCAGCGAGATCCTGACCGGCCTTCACATCAATCGGTGTGGCGCTCTCTCTCGTTACGGCCTCAGGATAGTAAGTCCGAACGGGCCTGACATCTGCCTTCCCCGGCTCGCTATTAGTCAATCCACCATGGTTCATCGCTTGAGCGGAAAGGTAATACTTGCCCGCGCTTAGATTCGCAATTCGAAACTCACCCAGATCGTTTGTGTTCGCGCCATTGCGAGGCAGAAAGCGCTGCTTGCCGCGCACCCACTGCCGAAACAGCACCTGGATCATCACGCCGTTAATCGGGTCGCCATCTTCATCAATCACCTTCCCTGACATCACCGCCTGCGGCGTTAGCGCGAGAGCAATATCGCTAATCTGCTGGCTGGGGCGCAGCGTTATCGACGTACCCGGGCTCGCTGGACCCTTTGAGCCGTACTGAGTGTCAATAAATCCATTCCGCGCTCCGGACAAATTGTAGTCGCCCGGTTCGATACTTTCGATCCGAAAATAGCCCGCCGCATCTGATGTTGCCGAGTAACCCTGAAAGGTCGGAGCGCCTCGACCCACATTGCCGCCAGCTCCGCTATTCCTACTCTGCAGTCGAATAGCCGCCTTCCGAACCGGTTCCCCTGTTTGCGCATTCGACACATGCCCGGCCAGGACACATCTTTGCTCAGGCGGAGTGTTGCTGGGCGGCGGGCTCAACCCCGGTACCTGTCCATTGACCCAACGTTGTGGTCTAGCCGCGAACAGGAGCAGGAGGAGCAAGGGAAAGAGCCTGGCTTCGTGCCGCATATGGAGCCTATACCAATGGCCGGGGTCGTTCCGGCGATTCCACCTCGGACGAGCTGCCCGCTTTCCGGTAATAAAGAACACCATTTCGTTCCTCGGCAAAGATCACCGGGTCTCCAATGCGAGCTCGCTCCCCTGCCTCTTTCCCAAGAACGCGCACTGTGGTTCTCGTTCCATCTTCCCGCTCGATGATGGCCAGCTGATACGGTGCATCTGCTGCAAACTGTTCCGGCGGAGAATGGACGATCGTCTCCGTGTATACAATGCCCTCGCGTGTGTCCGTCACTTCCATGGATCGATTAGCTCTGCTTCTCCAGATCGTCTATCCTTCTCTGAGGGGCGAATGCAACGTCGATTAATGCTTTGATTTGCCGGTCCGTTTTTCTCGCATACCTAACCAATCGCCGTATCTGCTTTTCGTTCTCTTGCTGCATACCGCCAACCAGCTCTAACGACTCGGCAATAGCGGCAATTCTCTCATCGGTCCGCCGCATTCTTTCTTCGTCCATACTCACAGTGTCTCCTTGATTGAGCCCCTTATGCCGCTCCCAAGATACTCACCACGCACGTAGCGCCAGATCCACCCAGATTCTGCGCAAGCCCAATCCGATGCCGTTCCACTTGTCGCTCCCCGGCGTCTCCCCGCAACTGCATCACCACGTCGCAGATCTGTCCCACTCCCGTTGCGCCAACCGGGTGCCCCTTCGACTTCAACCCGCCGCTCGTATTGATAGGAATGCGCCCCCTGATTGCCGTCTCTCCCGCTGCCGCCAGCGGGCCCCCTTCTCCTCTCGCGGCAAAGCCCAAATCTTCGCTCGCGATTACCTCGGCAATGGTGAAGCAATCGTGCAGTTCGGCGAAATCGATCTCCTCTGGAGTTACGCCGGCCATCTCGTATGCTTTCTGTCCCGCAAGCTGCACAGAATCAAACGTCGTTATATCTCTTTTGGTATCGAGCGCAACGTGGTCCGAACTCTGTGCCACACTCAGGATCTTTGCAAAGCGCGACGTATAACGATGTGCCTGGTACGCCGGAACCAGGACGACCGCTGCCGCACCGTCGCTGATCAACGAGCAATCATAAACCGTTAGCGGATCCGCAACCGGCTTACCACCGAGCGCCTGCTCCAGCGTGATCACCTTCCGCATGTGCGCAAGCGGGTTCTTAGCCCCGTTCGCGTGATTCTTCACGGCAACAGCAGCCAGTTGTTCCCGGGTTGTCCCATACTGATGCATGTGCCGCCGGGCAATCATCGCAAAGAGGGCGGGGAAAGTCCCGCCAGCCCGCCCTTCGCCCGACATGTCTCCAGCTTCCGCCAGTATCTCGGTCACGCGCGGAGTGCTTTGACTGGTCATCTTCTCGACCCCTGCAGCCACGGCCACGTCGTAGATCCCCGCTGACACCGCCAGCCAGGCGTGGAAAAACGCTGAACCGCTCGAAGCGCAAGCGTCCTCAATCCGCGTACAAGGGACGCCTCCAAAGCCGGCCGCGAGCCCGATATAAGGAGCCAGATGGTTCTGTCCCACAAAGGAGGGGCCCGCAAAATTTCCCAGGTAGAACGCCTCCACGACCGCCGGGGTAACGTCTGCGTCAGTCAGAGCATGGCGGATCGCTTCTATTCCCAACGAGCGGAGGTCGCGGTCAGGAAACGCTCCGAACGCCGTTTTCCCAATCCCAATCACGGCCACCGGTCTCATATACACTTAAGATAACGTTGATGACCGGGTTGTTCCCCACGTTTTCCTACTCCACTTCGTCGTTCTTACTGACTGCATGCGAAATCGGGAGAGTGGGTCCGGAGCTATTAGCCAGTCAACGTGCTTTCATTTTCCGGTAGCTGACGAGGACGTCGTGAGTGAGTCTTTGCCGCCGATCTCGGCTTCGCACCTTCAAGCTGACTCCGAAGCGCAGACGCTGTTTATCCAGCAAAATCTTCGCCGTGTCTTCTTGCTGATCTATCGCATCGTGGGTAACGTCGATGATGCGCAGGATCTTACCCAGGAAACTTTTATCAAAGCTCTTCAGCGCCAGGGTCAGCTGAAGGATTCAACTAAGACAACCCACTGGCTGTCCCGCATTGCGGCGAATACTGCCATTGACTACCTGCGCCGTAATAAACGATTTGCCGTCACGGATGTCAGCGAACTGGAGGAGAAGCGTCCTTCGTCGTCCGAAAATCCGGAACAGCTGGTGCTGCGCGGAGAACGGAAGCTCCATCTTGATGGGGGGCTCGCCTTCTTGACCGAACGCGAACGCACGGCCTTGCTGCTCCGGGACGTCGAAGATATGCCCGCCGATCAGGTTGCTGCACAGATGAACTGCTCTATGGCAACGGTCCGTTCTCATATCGCTAACGCCAGGATCAAGTTCAAGAAATATCTGGACGCGAGGAAGTTGTCATGACCGCCGATAGTCGCGGCCGGATCAAGCATCCCGCAGACGCAAAACTGGCCTTGTTTTCTGCGGGCGATCTTCCCTTCTTGTCTCGATGGCGTCTCGAACGCCACCTCCTGCAATGCTCAACCTGCTCTGATCGGGTTACCGGTCTTCGCGGATCTGCTGCGGAACTGCGCCGGGAAGCGCGGGGGGAAACACTGACCGGCTTTGAAGCGATTGCCGATTGGCGACGTCTCGAGCGCGAGATGCTGGGCAATATCGCCGTCGGTGTTGCTGCGGCACGCTGCATCGACCACGGAGGTCGCGGGCGAATGCTGATCACTCGCGGTGCGCTGGTCTTCGGCCTCTTCGCGCTGTTCGTCGCAGGTTGGGCTACCCACATTCCCCGTGAGCAAACCGAGCACGTCACCTCATCGCTTCGCCAGATCATCGGATTGGACCCTCGCCAACCTTTGGGAACCATCGTGCGAACGGTGCCCGATGGCATCGCGGTGCGTGCACAAGGGATTACTCTCACCATCATGCATCCGCCTTCCGCTGTTCTTTCTGTCTCAGGAAGCTCGGCTGTCTCAGCCCGTTACATCGACGAAGAAACTGGCCAGGTGACCATCACCAAAGTCTATGGTCAGTAACTGGTCCGCAACCCGAAAGCAGATTTCCACTGCCCTTGCTTTGCTCCTGCTCGCTGGTTTGCCTGCCGCCAGCCAAACCCCGGACAGCGGCGGACGGTGGCTGGCTGTCGACTTTCCCCGTGATTCCCCGGTACTCCCCATTTCCGTCGTTATGGGCCCGGGTACCACAGCGCGTCCTCGCGGCGTGTCCATGTCCATTGATCTACACGCCTCGCTGCTCCTGCGAAACACTGGAACCAAAGCAATCTCCGGTCTCACTCTGCGCGTCGAAGCTCAGGACCTCACTCCTGCCGGCAAAGGATCCGTCACCGTCCCTAGCTTGCAGGTCATGCCTGGGGAAGTCTTCCCCGTCCGTATCGACATGGAACTCTCACGCCCGTTCAGTGCGGTCAAGAGCGAAGGCGCCCTGGTTCAGGTCTCACTCGACTGCACTCTGTTCAACGATCTTTCCTTCTACGGCCCCGATAAGCTCAATTCCAAGCGCTCGCTCCTGGTCTACGAACTCGAGGCCCGCCGCGACCGCCGCTATTTGGCAGATCTGCTGCATACCGGCCGGCTCGCCCAGGTCCGGGAAGCGCTCAATTTCGGCTTGTCCGATCTGAATCCCCAGCAACTCGGCTTCGAGCTCATCCATACGCCGCTGGCCGATCGTAAGCGGGAGCAGCCTCTCGATGTTCGTGCCCTTTCCTTTCCTAGTTCTCCCGTGATGCCCATTGCTGGAGCCGCCCGCGTCTTCGAGGGTGATGTCCGGTCTCCGCAGATTGAGGTGAAGAATACCTCCCAAAAAAATGTGCGCAGCATCGGCATGGGTTGGATTGTCCGCGATGATCGAGGCCGTGATTTCGTTGCGGGTTCCATGCCCATGACCATGCAACTAGCGCCCATCCAGACTGGAACCATGACCGATTCGGGTACCCTTCGCTTTTCGCATCCAGCCGGGCAGCCCATGTCCATTGAGGGTCTGGCAGCCTTTGTCAATGACGTCGAATTTGCAGACGGTAAGCTGTGGATCCCCAGCAGAACCGATCTCGATCAGGTCACCAGCGATCCCGTTTTAAGGAGAGCCCTCGCAACCTCACCCGAACAGCAGCGCTTGGCGGAGATCTATCGTCGCAAAGGTCTGGCTGGTCTTGCCGATGCTCTGAAAGTCTTCAATTGAGGTCAGTAAACCAGGAGTCGGTTGAGCTTTACGGACCGACCCGATAAACTAAGACATTCGGGGCGTGGCTCAGCCTGGTAGAGCGCCTGGTTCGGGACCAGGAGGCCGGAGGTTCGAATCCTCCCGCCCCGACCAACCTTTTCAATAAATTGAATCGATTGAACTTTTGGGCCCGTTTGCTTTCGGCCAGGAGTTCTGATGTTTGCCACTGTTGCAAAGGTATTCTTTTCACGGAGTTTCCCCTTAGTTCTCCGGGTTGGGACCGAGGTAAAAGGTAGCCATAGTATCGGCCATAGTCACCGAATGAAGGATTAAAACAGTCTCCTCCTGTAATGTTTTTTCGGTGCTACCATCTTCCACATATGGCAGCCCGTCCGTATATCTCTGCGCCGGGCAACATCAAACGTGCGCTTCGTGCGATCCAGTCTGCGGCGACACCGGAGCGCGTCAGTCAGGATTTCGTGAAGACGATTCTGAACGTCCCGGGCGGGTCGGGAAACCAGGTGACTTCGTTTCTCAAGAAGATCGGTTTTGTAAATGCCGATGGGTCGCCGTCTGATCTATACAAGAAATTTCGGAACTCTTCCAGTGCAGGACAGGCTGCGGCTAAGGCGCTGAAGATCGGGTATGCACCACTCTACGTTAGAAACGAGTATATGCATCAGTTGGCAGATGAAAAACTCCGCGGCTTAGTCTTAGAAGAGACGGGACAGGGCGAAGACTCGTCAGTTGCAGGTTTGGTAATCGCGTCGATAAAGGCAGTGAAGAAATTCGCGGATTGGTCGGGGAACGATTCGTCGGATTCCTCAGCTGAAGCAAGCGTCATTGTGGCCAAACCGTTGGAGAACGAGACCCGGTCTCGGGACGCTCAGCAGGGTAGTGAGAGCCCCGGAGGGCTGGGACTAAATCTGTCGTACACGATCAACCTAAATCTGCCCGCGTCATCTGACATTGCAGTTTTCAATGCAATCTTTAAGAGCCTCAAAGACAATCTTCTTCGGCGGACCAATGAGTAGCGTGGACGATTACATTCGATCATTCGGGATGTCCGGCATGCTCATCGAAGCCGAATTGAAAGGCGTAGAAGAGAAGTTCAGCCTTGATCTCGGTCTTAGTTCGAAAGTGGTCGATAAGGGGCCGGTCGAATACTATCCACAATTTGAGCAGAGTGTTCGGGCCGAGGCCGCCGAGATGGCACGCCATTACGAATTGTTCTACTGTCTTGAGAAAGCCATTCGCAAACTGATCTCGGAAACGCTTCATGAGAGCGATGGCGCGGGTTGGTGGGACAAAGGCCGTGTCCCACGCGAAATTGTCAGTGAGGTCAAGAACAACATCCAAAGAGAAATAGACGGCGGAGTAACTCGCCGGTCCGATGCCGAAATCGACTACACCACTTTCGGACAACTTTCGGTAATGATTACTTCCAACTGGAATCTCTTCGAAACAATCTTCCACAGTCGTCGCGCTGTGGAAAAGGTCATGGCCAGCCTAAATATGCTTCGCGGCCCTATCGCACACTGCTGTCCCCTTGCCGAAGATGAAGTGCTGCGGCTGAGGCTCACGGTGAAAGATTGGTTTCGGATCATCGGCTGAAGCTGGAAAGTTCCGGGATTACTTCGCCGCGTTGTGTGTCCTCCCGCAGAGATTCCAAGCGTTCCGACGACCGGTGCGCAAAAACCGATGTTGTCGATTCTCTCACACTGATGAGATAGGCGCATCGCTGTCTGTCTATTTAGCTGGTACGCATTTAGCGTATAATGATGGAGGTGCAGCGCCCGCCGATGACGGTCGTCGAAACCGCTCGGTTCCTTAAGGACGCCAGCGGCTTGATGCCGGAATTGGATCGCCCGCGTCTAGTTGAATTTATCGGTGCGAATCCAGAAGCTGGCGATGTGATTCCGGAGACCGGCGGCGTCAGAAAGGTGCGGTGGGCTCTGCCGGGCGCTGGCAAGCGGGGAGGTGCTCGGGTGATCTACTTCTTTCACAACGAGAGCCTTCCAGTTTTCCTGCTCGCCATGTACGGCAAGAATGAGAAGGCAAATCTCAGCAAGGCTGAACGGAATGCAATGGCCCGGCTCTTGCCCACGATTGTCGAGGGCTACGCGCAAGGTCGAGGAGCAAAATGACTAAGGCGAAGAATCGGTCGGGCCGACGGCCGGCGAAGAAGCCGGCCACCGTCGGCAAGAGGATTATCGAAGGACTGGCGGAGGCCCTCGCTTGGTCGAAGGGCGAGGATGTCCCGGTCCGAGTCACACAAGTGCATGTCCCAGATGTTGATGTTTCAGCGGTCCGGCGTCGGATGGGCCTGAGTCAGACACAGTTCGCCTCGAAGTTCGGGTTTCCGCCCGCTACACTCCGCAATTGGGAACAAGGGCGCGTTCGACCCGACACTCCGACACGGGTGCTGTTGGCCGTGATCGCCAAACACCCGGAGAGCGTCGAAGACGTGCTGAAGGACGTTCGATGAGTAAAGATCAACTATGGCCGATACTATGGCTACCCTCTGCAGCTAGAGGTTGCTCTCCGTTGCGAACATTCGACCCGTGGCGCGCGGCAACTCGCACATTGTGAACATCCAAGGTAACCACCGTGCCTGAGGCCGGATGGGTTTCAGTGAAGAATGGAAAACTGCTCGCTTTAATCGAGAGCGCCCGCTTTCAGGCGTTTATTACCTGCGATAAAAATTTGGAGTTCCAGCAACCGCTTTATCGCCGGCCACCCAAGCAAGTTGACGGGGTTCAAAGGAGTCCTCGGTCTCTCTGTTTCCGCCATGTGGCCACAGGGTTGGATTGGAGAGAAACCGAGGCATAGTTAACCCGTACGGCCGTAATCTGACAGGCTGGAAATTACGGGTTCGACTCGCGACTCGGCAGTCGCGCCAGGAAGTATGACGGTAGTGACCACCGCCATCTCCATCCCTAACCTAAGTTCAGACTATACTCGGTCGCTTAACTAAAAACTAGAACAATTTCGTGTTTGTTTCCAACTCTGGATAAGAACGTTAGGTACAGTTACCTGGGTCACAATTAGAAGATAAATTCCCACCCAAAATATTACTAACCCATTCTTCCCTGACCACTTAATCACCACACCGTGAAAAACTGAACGTGTAACATTCATTCTTGTTCGGCCAATTGTCTACTGAGAGAAGTGGTGAAACTAGTTATAGCGAGTTTCCCAGTCACAAACCTCCAAAATATTCCCAACTCATTCGTCCCTGACCACTTACCACGGATCACCGACCACCAGAAGTTCGTTTCACCCGAAACGCGTGCTACCCTCCGGCAGGCTCGCCCCAGCCCCCCTGGCCGCGAGCCATTCCTTTTTGGAGCAGCCCATGACCGCCCGACAAATCCGCCGCGCCGCCGAATACAAACAACGCAAACTCGCCCGCAAAGCCGAGCTTCTCAGTGATCCTACTGCCGAGCCAACCGCCGTGTCCCAGGCTCAACTGAACGCCAACCGCGCCAATGCCCAGCTCAGCACCGGTCCTCAGTCCGGAGAAGGCAAAGCCATCACCTGCCTGAACGCCGTCAAAACCGCGCTCACCGGACGCACCGTTCTCCTCCCCACCGACAGCGCCACCGAGTACGAACGTCACATCCTCGCCTTTGCCACTGAACTCCAGCCGGCCGGCCCGCGCGAATCTTCACTCGTTCAGTCGATCGCTGACACCGAATGGCGTCTGCAACGTATCGCCACGCTCGAATTCGCTCTCTTCGCCCGCGGCCACGTCAAGCTCTCCCACGCCTTCCAGGATGTTGCCCCCGCCCAGCGCACCGGCATCGTCGAGCTCGAAACCTATCTCGCCAGCGAAAAGCACCTGCGCAATCTCCAGCTTCAGGAATCCCGCCTCCATCGCCGCCGCAAAGCCGATCTGGCCGAACTGCACCAACTGCAAGCCGAACGCCGCGCTCAAGCGGCAAATGCCGTTGCCGAAACCGCCATTTCCGCCACCGCCACT
>CAXTMN010000076.1:10720-24128 GCA_964245395.1 uncultured Bryobacteraceae bacterium | reverse complement strand
CAATCCGGTTTGCGTTCACATTGAACCCGCTACCCACGCCCACCCACTGACCATTGCTATATTCCACTGGAACAGTGATTAAGGTGCCGCTGAAAGAGAAGCCAGAGAGGGCGTACAGCGTCCCGGTATTGTCGACTGCAATGTCTTTAATAGTCTCCGGAGAACTGGCGATGGATGGGGCCGATACTTTCTCGACAGCTGCTAGAGCCGCGTTGAAATGCGTTACGTAAGAGCCCGAGCTATCGAGTACCCAAACTCCCCCGTTTGGGTCTGCGGCGATTCGGTTACCGCCGACATTGAGATACTGCCAATCAAAAAATTGCCCCGTGTTTGCGATCCGTTTAGCGAGCGGGTAGTTCTGTCCAAGCGCGCCCGATCCTGATCCATACGCAGCGCTAACTGCATAGACCGAGCCATCGTGCCCGACCGAAATTTGAGAGGCTCCGGCAGTTCCGAATGAAACGCGACCAAATGTTTGATTGTTGAAAGTGATAACAGCGCCCGCAACGGTTGGAATGTTTCCAAGGCAGACATTTGAGACTAGATCGAAGCAGTAATTTACAAAGTCGGTTTGAACAACGTTGACACTGTAGGGAGTCCAAGTGGTCCCCAAGAGAGTCGCCAAATGGGCGTTTTCGCCTCCCTGGCCGGCTTGGACGAGCGGGGGGGCCGCGCCGTAGACGTTGGAAGTAAAATTTCCTCCCGCCGGTGTCAACTCTGCTTCCAGGGTGAGGAACTCGTTATCGCTCTCATATCCAGCGCCTGCAGGCCGTGTGGCGTAGAGTCCGAGGAGGCCATCGGGCGTATTCAGTTCCATCCAGCTATCGAGCAAATCGATGGCGGATGCGCCACCGTTTGGGTCGTAATACCCTCTCAGCCTCTCGACAAAGAAGGGTGGAGTTGGCGGCTGTGGCTGATAAGTCCACATTGGCCAGGTCAGTCTCGCGCTATCAAACTGACCAAGATGGCCAGCCCCAGTCAGCCCAAACTCTTCTACCGCAATCACACGCGCCGACGTTGTATAGAGCTGTTGTGGAGTGACTTCTTGCGGGAGTACTCCCACACCGGCAGGCGTTGAGCAAAAACCTGCGTACTGTGCGGTCTCTATGTAAGCCCCTGGAGGATTAAAGATATTCCAAGGAGGGCCTGAGAGGTTGCAAGCTGTTTGCGCATCATAAATATACGACGCGCCATCGGAAGCGCGGCGAAGGTGTTGGTCCAGAAGCGCCTCAAAGGCGGCCGAGGTTTGATAGGTAGGCGGTCCACTCTGAACATTGCCGGAGAAGTGCAAGAGGATGATCTCCTTCGGATGAGCATCCAGAAAGGAGCTCATCTGGTCCAGGGCGTTCTCCAGCCTCACTCCCGTGCAGTCGAATTTGTGGACGTACATGTAGTAGCCGGGCCCTGAGAAGGGTAACGCGCCTGGTGTATTGGTGCAGCTGTCGTTAGCGCCCAGGATTACAGTTCGCATATCAAAATGCCGCACCCCCGCTTGCAGTTGTCCGGGAATGTCGAGGGTTTGAGTTATGTAATAGCTGTCTACAAGGTTCGATGCCAAGGGAAGGGTGACATAGGAGAATGAGTCGTGCGTTCCGGGCATGGCAATTCCTTTCAACGGAACGGACTGGATCGATGGTTGGTTCGCCATCCAGGAGCTATAGTCTTGCGCGCAACCGGGTGCCGGCTGCCCCGCTAGAATCGCGAACGCTAACAAGTTGAGGAGAAGAACAAGGAAAGCTTTATGGTTTGGTCTTTCCGCCGAAGCTTCCCCTGTGAGTATCCTGCTTTGCCTCAAAGACTGCATCGGTGCAATGTTTCCTTTCTGGACCGTCAACTATGCAAGCGAGTGCGGTGGGGGTAAAACTGCCACGGAAGGAAATAATTTTTTCGATCGCTGAGGGAGAGGAGCCAGAGCGGCTTTTAGAGTGCAACGGTCAGCGGCCAGAGGCGCGCTCAAAGCTCCAGACATTGCTGGTCACATCGGCCCCAAGCAATGCTATATGCTGGCCGTCGGGTGACACCAGGCCAGAGATGTTTGTCGCGCTCTTACGAATGAGATGAGGATCAAATTGCGTATCGACATAGAACAGGCCTTCGGCGCGGAAGAGGTCGCCGAAGGACGGCAAAAGCGCCGTATTCACCGTAAGATCGAGTATTGGTGAGTTAGCCAGCCAGCCGTCACCGCCCGGGACAAGAGATATGCTGCTTATTCGCCCTATCCCGTTAATTTTGCGCCACAGCTCCCAGCGATGGGAGGGAGCAGGATCGAGGCGTATTTCAAGGAATCGACCGGCGGTGTAAGTGTCAGGGATGAGGACTTTTGTGCCATCGGGTGAAAGGGACCAGCGACCCAGGCCGGTGGAAACAAACGCGCTACGTGCTAGCTCGCGTCCCTTGCCAGCAATCGGATCGAGCTCAAAATAGCGTTGCGCATCCGCTTCGGTGGTGCGAAGAACACAGCCCGATCCGTGCCCCGGCAAGCTGCAGCGAAACTCATCGAGCGGTTGACCTAAGAGAACTTCGACAGCACGGCCGCCTCCAATGGGGGCACGCAAAAGAAGATGGCGAGTGGGTTTGTCTCCCTTGCCGGGACTGACGAGATCCCGATACATCATGAGCAGCCACTTGCCGTCCGGTGTGACTTGCGGCATGTAAACGTCACCCGGTGTGGAGACGAGCAACTCGGCTTCTCTGCGCTTCAAATTCTGACGGAAGAGTTCCAGGTGTCCATTGCGATCCGACTCGAAGATGACGGACTGGCTATCGGGCGTCCAGGCATGCGGATAACTGTTGGTCTGCTCCAGCGTCAGGCGGCGTTGGTCGCGCAACAGCGGGGACGGATTACTCTGCCAGTCGGCGACATACGTCTGTGTCGTGCTGTCGGTGCGGACTGCTGCCAGTCTCTGGCCGTCGCGGCTTCCCGTCAACTGCGATAAGACCACTCCGTTCAGCTGGGACAGCTGACGAGGGGGACCGGCTACGTTGTCCGTTGCTCTATCGGTTTGGAGTGACCACAAATTGAAACCCGCGTTGCTGATGCGGTCTACATTCTCTCGCAAGAAGAACAACTCTCCGTCATCAGCAAAGAAGCTTGAGTTCAGCCGGATGTGTTTGAGCTTAACCGCCACGCGATCGGCCCCGAGTGCCTTTGCAGCCAGATCGCTTTCCTCGCAGGTATCTGGGTTCATGGAAATGTCCCGCAGGCTGACTGCAGGGGCACAATGACGGAGACGATTGAACCACAAAGTCTCGTCATTCGCCGACCAGAACAGCGCGGCGATACGTTCCTCCGGACTGCCCTTGTAGAGAAGCCGCGCCCCGGTTCCGTCTGGTGAACCCGTCCAGATTTCGTGCGTTTCGTTCAGCCACGCCAAGCGTTTTCCGCTATGCGAAAGTGCCAGCAATTGGGTCTCTGGCAGTAGGCGGCTTGCCGCGCTGCCATTGAGCGGTATTTCCCATGTCTCAAACACCCCGCGTGCGATGCCGACAGCTAGCAGGCTTTCTTCGGAGCGAAACAACAGCTGATTGAAGGTGAAGTCTGGCGGCGCGTTGATTTCCTGTACGGATGAAGTTCGATTGTTGCGCACGATCAAGCCGCCATCCACAGTTGCGTACGCGAGGCGTTCTCCGTCCGGGGAAAGCCGTGCAACGTTGACGTCGTGGCCTGTTTGATAACTGGTGATCTGCCGCAGGCGGAAATCCGACGAAGTATGCGTTCGATTTGAGAAGTGAAACAGCAGGAAACTGCCGAGAACTGCGACTAAAGCAATGCCTAGGACCAGCAGTGCCCAATGACCCGACTCCTCCAATCGCTCTAACTGCGCCACCACTCTCTCAGAACTGGGTCTTTGTTCCGGCGCCGCGCTCCGCATTTGCGTCAGCAGAGGATGGCGCCACTTGCCAAGCTCTTCGATAACGATTGCCAGCGAGTAAATGTCGCTGGCACCTGTGACGTTTCCGCCCAGCTTTTGCTCCGGCGACATGTAGCGCGCGGTGCCCACCGGGAGATGCACACTCGTGCCGTTCAGGGCGTGATCGCGAATGTTTTGGGCTAAGCCGAAGTCGAGCACCTTGACATAGCCATCGGCTCGTACCATGATATTTGCCGGCTTGATGTCGCGGTGAACGATGCGTTTCTGGTGAGCGGCCTTCAGCGCGCTGGCAATCTGGCGCGCAATTTGGATGCTTTCCCGTGCGGAAAGCCGACGCTTCTTCCCGAGTGCCCGGAGCGACTGTCCTTCCACCAGTTCCATCACGATGGCGACGCCCCATTGAGTCTGGATCAGATCGAAAACAGTAACAATGTTAGGGTGGTTCAGCCGGGACGCTAAGCGCGCTTCCCCGATCACTTGCGATGCAGCCGCCTTGTCCGGAGCCAGGGCGCTAGGCAGAAACTTCAGTGCGACTGTGCGCCTCAACTCTGCATCTTCTGCCGCGTATACCTCTCCCATTCCGCCTTGCCCAATACGCTCCAGAAGCTTGTATTTGCCTACAACATCGCCTACCCGGCGGTCTGGCGCCGGAGGATAAGAAGGCTCGCTCTCGAGCTGCTCGAAAACAGCGATGACGCGCCGTTCCACTTCGGCATCTACCGTGGCGCCGCGGAGATAGTCAAGCTGAGCTTCCCCGTCCAGATCGCCCGCCGTCTCGCACAGAATCCAAGCGGCGCGCCACTGCTCGCCGGTCAATAGCCGCTCCTGTGTTCCATAACGTTTAGAGCGAGTGCAGGTAGCCGAAAGCTGTCATTTCAGCGAAATTCTAATCTCCGTTTAGCTGCTCCCGGAGCCACTCTTTGCAGAAAGCCCAATTGCGGGCGATGGTTCGAGGCGCCACTTGCAGGCGATCTGCTATTTCCTCTACCGGCAAACCCTCAAAAACCTTCATCTCCACAATGCTGCGAAGCCGCGGGTGAATGGCGGCGAGATTGTCCAATATATCGTCAATCTCTTGTAACGTCGAACTGCTCTCTTCACTGTCGATCAAGTCGAAGTTCGCGATGTCCAATTTGGTAATGCGCCGCGATAGCAGCCGGGCATGATCAATCAACAGGTGGCGCATGACATGACCGGCAAACTGCAGAAAGTGCTCGCGTTCCGAGCGAGTAGAACTCTCTGGAGCGGGCAGAGACTTAACGTTAATCAGTTGCAGGTAAAGTTCATTCACCAACAAGGATGGCTGCCAGGAGTGATCGCTCGCTTCGCCACACATCTTCGCCGCCGCTATCCGCCGCAGTTCCGGATAGAGTATCGAAAACAACTGGTCGGCGGCTTCGCGGTCGCCGGAGCGAAGGCGTTGTACGAGGCTAGCGAGTGTTACCGAAGTCTCGGAAGAAGCCATGCGTAGCTTTTATCTTATGTTGAGATGCTCGTGGATGCCCAGTGGTAAACGGCTTTGCGCAGGCCGCCATACAGGGTTTCCCATGAATGCGCGCGGATCCTTTACAAATGGGAATGCCGTCTAGCTCCCGGATCGCTTCCTGCTTCGGTGACGCTGGCCCCAGGCGGCGAGTTGTTCGACAACCGTTGCCAGGCTGGATCCGTAGGCGCTTACCTGATACTCGACTCGCGGCGGGATCTCGGGGTAGATGAAACGTTCGATAATTTCATCGCGTTCGAGCTCTCTCAGTTGCTGCACGAGCACCTTGTCGCTCGGTTCGGTGACATTGTCGCGAAGGTCGCTGTAGCGCTGCCGGCCAACTTTCAAGGACTGCAGGATGAGAGGCTTCCACTTGCCTCGCAGCACGTCGAGGGTCGTTCTCACTGGACAGTCAGCTAACGCGATACGTGATTTTTGCAGAGTAGCGCTCACTTCGATCCTCCAGACTCTGGTGCATTACTTTAGAGTTCATACCTTACCAAAAAGTGCAGTCTTGCGGAGGACAAAGAGCGCTGCCATATTTGGGTTGATGATTTTAGTCTGTGGAGCAACGGGAACGATTGGCAGCCGGGTGGTGGAACGGCTGACCGCAGAGGGGTTGCCGGTTCGCGCGCTGGTTTCACGAAAGCCCTCGGGGCCAAGCTCAGCTGATCCAAAGGTCGAGGTTGCCGTAGCGGACCTGGTACGCCCTGAAACGCTGCATGAGGTTTTTGAAGAGGTGGAGCAGGTTTTTCTGCTAACGCCGAACGTGGCTGAGCAGGCGCAAATGGAAGCAAACCTGATAGAGTCTGCCAGGAGTGCTGGAGTGAAGCACGTGGTGAAGCTGTCCGTCATGGGCGCCAGCGCCCGCAGCTCATCGTACTTCAGCCGCTTGCATGGCAAGTCAGAACAGCAGCTTGAACAATCGGGCATGGCCTGGACGCATATTCGATCAAACATGCTAATGCAAAATCTTCGCTGGTTTCGGGAGGCTCTGGCGCAGGGTGTTCTGCCGATGCCGCTGGGGCAGGCCGTTGTCTCCCACGTGGATGCGGTAGATGTCGCGAAAGTGATCTCGAAGGTGTTCACTGGAGCGGAACACTACAGGCAGGCGTACACGGTGACCGGTCCCAAGGCTCTGTCCGGCCCGGAAGTTGCTGCCGATCTTTCGTCGGCGTTGGACAAATCAATACAGTACCTGCCAATCTCTACCGAGGACTTTCGCGCTGCGTTGAAGCAGCGGAACGATCCGGAGTTTCTGATCAATGGAGAGTGCGAGCTTTTCGAGGAATGGAAGCAGGGCGGCGGGTCGGAGGTGACGGACGTGGTCCTGCGCTTGACCGGACAGCAACCGGCTTCTCTCCTGCAGTTCGCCAGGGAGAACAAGTCGGATCTGAGCTATAAGGAAGGCACAGACAGTTGAAGGTCAGATATTGATCCCCACCTGCCAAAGCGCAAAGCCAATTGCCTGACGGAAGTACAACCAGCGCAATTCGGACGGTCTGGTGTAGTGACCAGAGGGACGGGGCGACCCGAAAACCTGAATATTCTGCGCCTGGAGCAAACGCTTGACTCGATAGATATGGTAGCCATCGCTGACCACGATGCACGATTGCAGATTCATACGCTTCATGATTTCGGCTGCGCCGTGGAGGCTTTGAGCAGTGGTTGCGCCCTCCGGCTCAACCAGGATGGCTTCTGAAGGCACGCCGTGCCGGGTCAGGTAGGCGCGACCGACTTCGCCTTCGGTGAAATCGGGATCGCCACCAGCACCGCCCGTGGTCAAGATGAAAGGTGCAAAGCCTCGGAGGTAAAGCAGGAGAGCATGATTGAGTCGAGCCTGTAAGACAGGAGAAGGCTTCCCACGGTACTCGGCCGCACCAAGAACGACAATGGCGTCCGCAGATTGAGCTTCTTCCCTCCCCGATTGGAGCTCAATCTGCCTGGCTACATACAACAGGTAGCCTAGGAGCGAGATGGTGAGCAGAAGTGTCGAACCCAGAATGGCGCGCTTCATGCTGTTGAGTCACAGACTGTGGCTACTGTGTTTGAACTAACAGTCTACGCCTTCGGGCAGGTTCAAGGTGTCGAATGGAGCTGACGAGTGCAAAAAATCCTCTGCTTCAGAAGATTCGCAAAGCGGCGGCGGAAGGGCGGCCCACCGGGGAGGGTTTTGTAGTCGCAGAAGGACCGCACCTGGTGGAAGAAGTTTTGCAGAGCGGCCGGAGGCCAGCCTGGCGTGTCGAACAGATTCTCGTCACGGCCAAGGCGCGTGATCGCCACGCCTCGTTGATCGAGAGGGCAAACACCGAGGTCGTCGATGTCTCCTCCAGGGCGATGCATGGGATGGCGAATACCGAAACCTCTCAAGGCATTCTGGCGCTGTTACGGCCTCCGGCAATTTCCTGGGACGACCTGACCTCCTCAAGCGCTTTGATCGTGATTTTGGACGGTATACAGGATCCGGGGAATGTAGGGACGATAATAAGATCAGCTGAAGCATTCGGCGCAAGCGGTGTCATTCTGCTGAAAGGCTGCCCACGAGTTTCTAATGGCAAGCTGCTGCGAGCCACCGCAGGCTCGATTTTCCGCGTTCCTTTCATAGAAGAAGCCAACACACACGAGACCATCGACTGGCTGCACAAGGCGCACTTAACCCTCTACGGCCTGGCGGTCGGTAGCAGCGTCCCGTTGTCAAATGCCGATCTTACCGGCGGGTGCGCTTTAGCAGTTGGGAGTGAGGGCCGCGGACTGTCGGATCAGATTCTTCGTCGAGCCCAGGCAATAAATATCCCCAGTTTGCACGTTGAGTCCTTGAATGCGGCGGTGGCCTGTTCGATTGCGTTATTTGAGGCCCAGCGGCAGAGGACCCGGGCATGAGCTTATTCGATGCCTCGCCAGTCCCTGATACGGGAGATCGGGCCAGCAATAACTTCATCGATAAATCTCGGCCTTTGGCCGATCGCATGAGGCCGCAGACGATTGACGAGTATGTCGGACAGGCGCACATCCTCGGTCCCGGGAAACCGCTGCGGATTCAGATTGAGAGCGGTCGCCTGACCTCGATGATCCTGTGGGGACCTCCGGGTTCGGGAAAAACAACTTTAGCGTCCCTGATCGCAACCAAAAGCGGGTCGGATTTCGTACAGTTCAGTGCCGTGATGAGCGGCATTAAAGAGATCAAAGCCGTGATGGCCGACGCCGAGAAGGCCAGACGGTTCGGACGAAAGACGATCCTATTCATTGACGAGATCCATCGGTTTAACAAAGCGCAACAGGATGCCTTCTTGCCCTATGTGGAACATGGAGATCTGGTTCTGATTGGGGCCACGACTGAAAATCCATCGTTCGAAGTAGTCTCGGCACTCCTTTCCAGGACCAAAGTTTATTCACTCCAGGCGCTGACGACGGACAACATCGTAGTGCTCTTACAGCGAGCTTTGGCCCTGCCTCATCGAGGGTTGGGGCATCTTCACTTGCAAATTTCCGATGATTTGCTGGAGGAAATTGCCGTCGGTTCGAGCGGAGATGCCCGCTCAGGGTTAAATACCTTGGAACTGGCCGCGGCTTTGGCGCGTGATGGCGTGATTGACCGGGAAGCAGTTGCCGATGCCATGCAACGCAAGGTTTTGCTCTACGACAAAACGGGAGAAGAGCACTTTAACCTGATTTCCGCCCTGCATAAATCGGTCCGCTCGAGTGACGCCGATGCGTCGATCTATTGGTTGGCGCGGATGATGCATGCAGGTGAGGACCGTCTCTATCTGGTCCGACGGTTGATCAGAATGGCAATTGAAGATATCGGATTAGCCGACCCCCGAGCCGTTGAGCAGGCCATTGCGTGTATGCAGACCGTCCATTTCCTGGGAGTACCTGAAGGAGATCAAGCGCTGGCCCAGCTCACTTTGTATCTAGCCCTGGCGCCTAAATCCGATGCAGGGTATCAGGCTCTTAACAGGGTGAATGCAACTATTGAGAGTACTGCAGCGGCGCCTGTTCCCTTGCACCTTAGGAATGCTCCTACCCGCATGATGAAAGAGATGGGCTATGCCAAGGGCTACAGGCACGCGCACCAGGAAAGTGACGCCATAACGGATATGAGTTGTTTGCCGGATTCACTTGCTGGGGCTGAGTTTTATAAGCCGACAGACCGAGGATACGAAAAAACCTTAATGGAGCGGTTACTTTATTTGCAAAATAGGCGAAAGAAAAACGTTGGTTCTGCCGATTAAACATATGTAGTCAGTTTGTGTAATCTGAAAGATCGGAGTTTGTATAGTGTCCGAAAACATCCTGGTAATGGGGAAGCGAGGGGAATCAGCCGACGTGGCCGCTACTGAGCGAAGGCGATCCAGTCGTTTTCCGATCGAACGTGAAGTCCGGTACAAGACGCTCAATCAGAGAGCCGAGACTCTCGCCGGCAATGGCAAAACATTGAACATCAGCAGTTCGGGTGTTCTATTTACGTCGGACCATGACTTACCGATTGGTACGCGTCTCGAAGTTTCGATCAGCTGGCCGGCTCAGTTGAATGAAAAATGTTTGTTGAACCTGGTTGCGCGCGGTCGTGTTACGCGGCACAACAAAGGTCAACTAGCTCTACAGATTCAGCAGTACGAGTTCCGGACCCAGAGCCGTCCTGGCGCCTTGGGGAAGTAAATCTATCTTCTCTACGGATAGGGCTGCCACAAGGCGGCCTCGTGTTGGGCAATAAACCTTTGTGGGCTACCATGACAGTGTCGTGGGCCGACGCCTTGCCTTTGCCGCAACCGCTCTAAGCTTCATCGTCCTTTTGGCTCTGCTGATTTGGCAGGGCTCGTTCCGCATCGATTATGCGCCGTCGAATCTGAGCGAGACGATTCTTCTCTGGGCTGTCTCAACCCTCATCTTTCTATTAACCGTCACTCTGGCGTTTCTTCTTTTTCGCGCCGGGATCAAAGTCTACATTGATCGGCAGAGGAATAAGGAAGGGTCGCGGATCCGCTCGAAACTGCTTCTGGGCGCGCTGGCGCTCACTCTGGCGCCGACACTCTGTTGTGTGCTTTTCAGCGGCTACGTTCTGAACCGGCACTTAGATCTGTGGTTCAGCAGCACGGCTCTACAAAGGTTGGAACAAGAGCGTTTGACTGCAGAAACCAAGTGGATCAGTCTGCTGCCTGAAACGCGGCAGGCTGCCGGGACGGGTCGAATCGACAGTTTGTTTTACCGCAGGCTGTGCAAGGAACATGGAATTTTTCAGCTGATCTTGGAACGGCCGAACGCTGTGCCCTTGCTGCTTTACCAGACCTTTGCGAAATCTACTACGCCGTTCCTCGTTTCGGAAGCGAACGTCCTGGACGGCAGCATGAAGCTGGGACACCTAAAAGTGGCCGCAACCTTAAGCGAAGAAGACGAGTATGTCACCAACGAGTTGATGGGGCGAAAGAAGTTTTACCAGGACACCTATTTTCGACTGATCTGTTTGATTACGCTTTTTGTCCTCTTCGTTGCCGCCTGGTCGGCCCAGATCTTATCCCGGCAGCTCAGCATTCCGATTTCTGCCTTGCTTGGTGCGGCCCAGCAAGTTCGCCAGGGGAATCTCGCCTATCGGGTGCGCGTCAATGCGATTGACGAACTGGCGACGCTAGTGCGGGCGTTTAACGAGATGACGAACGAACTCGAGGGTAACGCCCGGGAACTCGAAGCGCGCAGGAGATTCACGGAAGCGATCCTGGAGAGCATTCCGACCGGCGTCATTTCAGTTTCTCCCGACGAGCGCATCGAACTGGTCAATCGAGCGCTGTCGGGAATTTTCCCTCAGAGCACGACATTGTCAGCCAAGCGTCTGGAGGACTTGTTCTCAGGGGATGATCTGGCAGAGATTCGTTACTTGTTGAAGCGCGCGCGGCGCACGGGAGCGGCAGCTTCTCAGTTCGACATGCAGCTACCGCGCTCGGTCTTGCATTTAGCCGTGACGGTTGCGTCTCTTGAAGAGAGACGCGGATTTGTGATGGTTTTGGAGGATACCAGCGACCTGTTGAGAGCTCAAAAAGCGGTTGCCTGGCAGGAGGTGGCGCGCCGGATTGCCCATGAGATTAAGAATCCGCTCACTCCCATCTCGCTTTCGGCGGATCGCATCGGACGGCAATTACAGAAGCTGGCAATCGAACCTCAGGCACGCGCAATTTTCGAGGAATGCACGCAGACCATTCAGCAGGAGGTGCAAACGGTCAAGTCTCTGGTAGACGAGTTTTCGCAGTTCTCTCGTTTTCCTTCTGCACAGCCGGTCGCGACAGATTTGAATGAAATCGTTGAGTCCGCCATGGCTGTGTTCACGGGCAGGCTGGAAGGAATCGATGTAGCCGTCGACCTGGATCGAAAGATTCCCATGGTGATGGCAGACAGAGAACAGATGAAACGAGTGATCGTTAATCTGATCGACAATGCGGCGGAGGCGATGACGGATGTGCCCGTGAGGAAGCTGGAGGTGCGGACGTCCGGGCCGGCGGCAGAGATGGTGGAGTTGACGGTGACAGACACCGGTTTAGGGGTTACTTCGGCGGACAAAGAGAAGCTGTTCCTTCCCTACTTTTCGACCAAGCGCCGGGGTACGGGGCTCGGTCTGGCGATTGTCAGCCGCATCGTTACAGAACATCATGGGACGGTCAGGGTGGACGACAACTACCCGACGGGCGCGCGATTCGCGATCGAATTGAACGCTTTGCCTCCTGCAGACTCAGGTTGGGCAGAAGCGGATGAGAAAGCGCCCGCTACTTTGAAGGCGTAGCGTTTCCTGATGCCAGTTGGACCGAAGGTTCTTATCGTCGACGACGAAATCAATATTCGCCAGTCTCTTTACGGGGTGCTCACGGACGAGAGTTATCAATGCACCGCCGTTGCAAGCGGCGAGTCGTGCCTGGAAGAGCTGGCCCGGGAATCGTATGAAGCCGTGCTGCTGGACATTTGGATGCCGGGCATGGACGGACTGGCTACGCTCGAACGGATTCAGGAACTGCCTCCGGGGTCCCGGCCTGCTGTGGTGATCATTTCGGGTCACGGCAACATCGAAACGGCCGTGAAGGCGACGAAATTAGGGGCGTTCGATTTTATCGAAAAGCCGTTGACGATTGACAAAGTCAGCCTTGCTTTGAAAAATGCCGTTCAGCAGCGGCGCATGGATCTGGAGCTGCAAAGGCTGCGGGAAGACAGCGGCCTGCCCGAGATCATTGGCGACAGCATTCCGATGAAGGCGTTACGGCAGCAATTGAAGCTGATGGCAGGGACGAATGGCCGCGTCCTGATTTATGGCGAGAGCGGAACCGGGAAGGAACTTGTCGCGCGTGCGATTCACCGGTACAGCCAGCGCGAAACGGGGCCTTTCGTTGAAGTGAACTGCGCCGCGCTTCCAGAAGATCTGATCGAAAGTGAACTCTTCGGCTACCGGCGCACGAGTCTGGATGGAAAGCCGGATCACAAAATTGGGAAACTGCAGAAGGCGCATGGCGGGACGTTCTTTCTGGATGAAGTTGGTGACATGAGTCTGCGCACACAGGCGAAGGTACTGCGCGCTCTGGATGAACATCGCTTCGAGCCAGTGGGCGCGTCGCAATCAATCCAGGTGGACGCGCGGGTGATCGCAGCGACCAACAAAAATCTCGAGCGCGAAATCGAGCGCGGCAACTTCCGCGAAGACTTGTTTTATCGACTGAATGTCATACCGTTCACGGTGCCGCCCTTGCGAGACCGTGCCGAGGATGTTCCGGTGCTGGCCGCCCATTTCCTACGCGAGTTCTCTACTGCTTATGGAAGAAAGCCCAAAGAACTGAGCGAGGAAGCTGTTGCTGCACTGATGGGGTATGGCTGGCCGGGAAATGTGCGTGAACTACGCAATCTAATGGAGCGGATCGTGATTCTGTATCCGCAGCGGCGGATTGAGGTTCGCCACCTGCCGTTGGACAGCAGCCGTAAGGCACAGAACAACAGGACCGGAGAGAGCTTCGGCAGCCTGCATGAGGTGAGAGACGCTACCGAGCGAGATTATATCCTGCGCAAGCTCGAGGAGACTGGAGGCAAT
>CAXTMN010000076.1:3000-10710 GCA_964245395.1 uncultured Bryobacteraceae bacterium | reverse complement strand
AGGCAATGTGACGCGTGCCTCCGAACTTCTGGGTTTAGAGCGCAGCAATTTGTACCGTAAGATGAAGGCGCTCGGGATCGCTCTGAAGGAATGATGGATTTGCAAGAAAAGCGCGCGTATCCGGCCCGGAACGCATCGTACGTTTAAATGTCAGTTGAGCCGGAGCGGATTGAGAAGCTGAACGCTGCGCCAGAGCGTCCTGAACGAAAGTACATTCTGTATTGGGCGCAGATGAACCGGCGGGTGGATTCGAATCATGGGCTGCTGTATGCGGCCGAATTAGCGAATATACATAAGCTGCCTGTTCTCTGTTACGAGGGGCTGACGTGTACATACCAATACGCCAACGACCGGCTGCACACATTTATTTTGGAAGCGGTTCCGGAGACTGCGCGGCGGTTGAAGAGATCGGGAATCGGCTATGTCTTTTATCTGCGTCGCAGAAGGGAGTCGGCGAACGACGTGTTTTATCAGCTGGCCAAAGATGCTGCTGCAGTGGTCAGCGATGATTACCCGACGTTCATCGCGCGCGATCACAATAGCCGGGTCCCGGACAAGCTGGACGTGGCCTACTATGTTGTCGATTCAAGCTGCGTGATCCCCATGCAGCTGCTGGCGAAGCGTGAGTTCGCAGCGTACACGATTCGGCCAAAGATCAATCGACTGCTGCCGAAGTTTTTTCGCGCCGCCGACCCGCTGAACGTAAAACGGAAATGGGATCTGTCCATCCCCAGCTTTCATGTGGAGGTTACCGGCGAAAACATCCCTGCGCTGGTTGCTTCGTGCGAAATCGATCATTCCATCAAACCGTCTGTTTCGTTTCAAGGCGGGCGTATCGCAGTTGAGAACAGGCTCAAACTCTTTCTCCAGGACAATCTGAGACGGTTCGCTGATGAGCGTAATGAACCGGCGGCGCACGCCACATCCGGCATGAGTCCGTATTTGCATTTCGGACAGATGTCGTCGCTCGAGATCGCGCTGCAGGTGCGGGATTTTGCGGCGGAGCACAAGCTGGTTCCCGATACGTACCTGGAGGAGCTGATTGTCAGGCGAGAGCTTTCGTTCAATTACGCCCGCCATGTGGAACAGCCACACCGTCTGGAGAACCTTCCCAACTGGGCACAGGAGACCATGGCGAAACATGCGATCGATGTGCGGGATCCGCTTTATACTCCCGAGCAGATGATGAGCGCGGAGACATATGACCAGTTGTGGAACGCGACGCAGAAAGAGATGCTTCTGCGGGGGAAGATTCACGGCTACTATCGCATGTACTGGGGGAAGAAGATTTTGGAGTGGTCGCGCGGTTATCAGGAAGCAGTGGACTTGATGGTCGACATACATGGCCACTATGCGCTTGACGGGCGCGATCCGAACACCTTCACCAACATCCTGTGGTGTTTTGGCCTGCACGATCGGGCTTGGGGCGAGCGGGCCATTTTCGGCAAGCTTCGCTACATGTCGCTAGAAGGCATGAAGAGGAAGACCGATACGCAGGCTTATATCGACGAAATTAACGCGGTGGAACGGTCCGGGAGAGACGACTTCGCGCTATCGACTGCGCCCCGGGTCAAAGCAAAGAAGGAAAGTAAAGACAGCCCTGTGGGCGCGCTATGAATTATCTGATTACGGGAGCAACCGGCTTCATTGGCCGCACCTTAGTCACGCAGTTGCTGCATCAGGGACATTCGGTGAATTACCTGGCCAGCAAACGGAGCGCGGTTTTAGATGGGCGTGCCGCTTTTCACTCCTGGGCACGGGGCGAAACTCTTTCGTTGAACAGCGTTCCTCGGCTGGATGCGGTAGTGAATCTGGCCGGAGAGCCTCTTGCTCAACGCTGGACGGACACAGTCAAGAAGAAGATTTATGATAGTCGTGTTGCAGGGACACGCCAGCTGGTTTCAGCAATTGGGGAATTGCGACACAGGCCAACCGTCCTGATCTCAGCTTCAGGAGTTGGCTACTACGGCGATCGCGGGGACGAAGTTCTCACCGAGCAAAGTGCGTCGGGAAATGATTTTCTGGCCGGCGTCTGCATTCACTGGGAGCGGGAAGCTTTGCGGGCGCGCGACTTTGGCTTACGGGTAGTGTTGCTGAGGATTGCGACGGTGCTGGGCCGCGGGGGAGGAGCCTTGGAGAAGATGGCCGCTCCTTTCCGGTTCGGTTTGGGCGGGACGTTCGGCAATGGCAGCCAGTGGACGCCCTGGGTTCACCTCCAGGATCTGGTCAGGCTTATCATTTTTGCGGCCGAGCACCCGGCTCTCGACGGACCGTTGAATGCGTGCAGTCCGGAGCCGATGACCAATCGCCAATTTTCGACAACCCTAGCGCAGACGCTTCATCGACCTAGCCTTTTCCCGGCCCCGAAGTTTGCTCTGAAGATGATGTTGGGAGAGATGTCCGAGCTAGTATTTGCGAGCGAGCGCGTGATTCCCGAAGCGACGATGGCCAGCGGCTTTTCGTTCGAGCATGGCCAGCTGAATAAAGCTCTGGGTGAAAGCCTGAAGTAAGAGTCCGGGGTTACCGCTGGGCCGCGCTTCGGTCCTTCCTCCTGCTGCGCAGTCAGGCCAGTTGCAGCGATGTCTAAAGCCTGATGTCATCGCTTCCTCCAAGACGTGAAACAGCGATGCAACTGCTGGAACAGATTTATCTGAAATAGGGCGAAGCACATGCAGTGGCATGAGAAGATCAACGGCCGTCCCGCCAACTCTGTAGCCCGTCGGGCCAGATTGCTGAAGGCGTAGATAAACCCGGAGCACACAGCACAGCTAGAGAGTGAAGAACGGGCCGCGCGGACGTGGGGGCCGAGGCTCATACGTCACGACCTGAAAACTACCAGGTTTGGCCTTTTCTACTGCCTCGGCCACAGGTCGGGGATTTTCTTTGATCGTCTTCCAATCGTTTGTACTCAGCACGACTAGAGCGAAGATTCGGCCTTCGAGATTTTGCTGATAGGAGAGGTTCTTGTCCCCTGTCACGAATACGGCGAAACCCGCATTTTCGGCGAAATCCAGGAGATCGCCGTTTTTCAGCTCGGCCCACGCCATTTCATGGGCTGTTCTCACAAATTGAAGCGCAGCGACTTTTGCGGGGGGGGGAATCGGGAACGCGGTCTGCCGTAAGGCTGTTGATGCGAATTTAGCAAAGTAGCGTGCCCTGATAAGACTGGTTCCAGGTGCTTGCGCAGACCTATCCGTGACCACCACGTCCTTGCAGTTACCCGCCGCAACGAACCACTTGCCTGCGCAACTCCACAACTGCGGGATGAAGATATCACCAGGCTCTGTGCTTGCCGAACCGGCGGCATTCATTCGAGACAGATCATCAATGCCACTTTGGCTTGGCTGACCACAACTAAGTACAACCAGCTCTCGCTGGATCAAAGCACTAAACATGTCTTTCCCACTGAAATCCAAAACGAATTATTATTAGAGAGGAGTCAGATGAGCGAAGAAGCTGATCCCAAGTTAATGTCGGACAACGTGGAGACCGAACGCCGCAGGGCTGCAAACAAAGTGGCTAGTGAACTGAATGCGGACATTCTCCTTTACAACGGCCCAATCCATAGGCCAGTGGACATCTTCATGCATCAGCGGTGTAGACACCGCAAGAATCGGGCAGCAAACGTCGCTTTATTGTTGATTACTGAAGGTGGTGATGCCGATGCAGCGTATCGGATGTCTAGGTCCCTTCAGGATAGTTACGAGAAATTCATCTGCATCATCCCCGGATACTGTAAGAGCGCAGGAACCCTGATAGCAATAGGGGCACACGAGCTTGTATTTTCCGGGCTGGGTGAGTTAGGGCCACTGGATGTTCAGATGTCCAAGCGGGACGAACTACTGGAAATGCAATCTGGGCAGACCGTTATAACGGCACTGAGCACTTTGCAAGAGAAAGCTTTCGGCGCATTCGAACAGTTCTTCTTGGACATGCAGGTCAAGTCTGGTGGTCGGATGACCCTAAAAACGGCTACAGATCTAGCGGCAAAGCTCACAATCGGCCTTTTCTCACCTGTCTACAGTCAAATTGACCCTATGCATGTCGGCGAAACGGGACGGGCACTTTCCATTGCACAGCAGTATGGGTACCGCCTAAACGACGTTGCCAAGAACCTGAAATCTAGTGCACTGGAGATGCTCATAACCGGATATTCCAATCATGGCTTTGTGATCGACCAGCGGGAGGCTATGGAGCTTTTCCATCATGTTCGCTCAACTAGCAGTGCGGAATTAGTACTCATAGATGCGCTCGGCGACATGGGGTACAGGCCGACTCCAGGAGCCCGCAGGTTAGAATTCTTATCAGACGAGAGGAAAACCCATGACGACACAAAACCTAGAAAAAAGCCCGAAGAGAGCGGACCTCGTAAAACTGCTGAGACTGCAAGAAGAAGTGTCAAGGCGAACGGTCGTGACACCGGGGGATTATCTAGGCAGATGTGAGGACTCGGATCTCGCTTTCATCGAAGACGCATCACTGAATGAAATAACGTCGGTTGATGATCCGGTTCCAGCGTTACGCAAACGATAGATCATCAATTCGCTGTTTCCCCTCAACGGCACTCTCCTCATTCACATGCTAGCCTTTAGGATATGGCAACTATTCCGAATGTGAAGCGCTTTCGGCCCTTTTGCCCGACGTGTAACGATCATTTCTCGCTGATGGCGGTCCTGCCTAAGGACGCCAACGTAGACGCTTACCTGGCGGATGCTGTTGGGCGTCACGATCACAAGGCTTTTCAGGATGCAAAGCAGCAGACGTTTAAAGTTCGTGTCGGTCAGCAGAAGCAGAAGAAAGCAAAGTAAACATCTAAGAACGTCACAGGCCCGCAGAGCTTCTCGATGTCGATCACGAGGCTTTGCGGGCTTGTGTTATCCGCATCGCCTTCGAAGCGGCGAATGCGACATCCGGGTCAATATCTTTTGCAAGTTGAGTCAAAATTGGGATTGTGTCCGCCTCTCCGCTTGAACCGAATGCCGAGCATAAGGCTAACTTCTGGTCTTTTGTTGCCTGCCCGACAAGCGGTATCAGCGCTTTTCTCACATCGTCACGGCGGCAAACCTCGGTTAGATAAGCAGAGGCCACGTCCGAATGAGCCCTCATTTCAACGTTCTCAAGCAGATATTGAAGCGGACTGAACTCGGTACTCGCTACATTCCCTTCATTTACCAAGCCAAAAGCAGCAGCGAGGTGCACTCGCCAGTCGGCGTTCGGCTCGTTATAAGCATGCTCGAGGGAAGGATAGTCGTCGGGTTCTCGAACGCGACCTAAGCCCTCGAGCGCGGAAGCTCGAATCGCAGGGTCGTCGGTAGCGCCTGCGTATTGCTGAAACGTAGCGCGGTCGCCTGGAATTCCTAACATCGCCAGCGCCGCGATCGCCGCACGGCGAACTTTCGGAGTTCGGGCAGCAGTAAGGTCACTCCGCACCACCGGCGCTGAAGGCAAACTGTGAAGCACACCGATGGTCTCGAGAGCTGTAACTTGTATGCGCTCATCCAGATCCGAGGCAACAGAAGTAAGACCAGGACCGGACACTGGATCTTTGATCTTCTGCAGGGCAACCAGACTCTCGAAAATAACCGTGTTGTCCTGGACGCGAAGCGATCCGAGCAAAGCGGGGACGGCGGCTCGGTCGCGCAAGATTCCGGCAGCCCGGGCAGCGTTCGCTCGCACCTCGGGGGTATAACTCCCGCTAATCTCGGAAGCCAGCGCCTGGCCAGCGTCCGGTCGAATGAAGATGTCAGCGTCGACCACCTGGTCGTTCCGGGAATTGAAAACGGATTTCACCTGGCGCAATCCGTGCGTGACCGGACCGCTCAAGGCGCCCTTGGTGACATATCCGGGAACATAGAAATTGACGATGCCGTCGGTGGCGCGAACTTGAACTTCGGAGTCGTTATCGGCTGCGGCCTGGCTCAGCGGAGTGAGGCTCGCCTCGGTGCCGATTTTAGTGATCATTTTTACTGCAGAGACCCGAACATCACGATCCGGATCAGTAAGGTTCTGGGCGATGGCGGGGATGGCATCGGGCCCGCGTTTGCCGAGGTCGCGAATCCGGGCCATCTTCTCCTTCGGGCCGAAACCGTCCTGTGCCTGCCCGAACATCACCAAAGAGCATAGGGGAAGGCACAATGCCAGGCCGGTGACGCAGATCAGCATACGTGAAAGGGTACTCGCCTCACCGGACAACTTCAACAGTGATCTTGTGAGGAATCAGTCCTGCTTCAAAGCCTAAATCGAGCAGTTTCTGGGCCGCACGCGGGATGACATCACCGCCGTCGATGGTGTCCTGGTTGACATACATTCCTACGAACTGGTCCGCCAGAGCGGGGTCAAGATCGCGGGCAAATTGCATGGCATAGTTTAAAGCTTCTTCACGATGTTCGAGCGAGTACAGAATGCTTTCCTTGAGCATTTTCGAACACTCCGATTGCACAGCAGGAGCCAAATCCCGCCGCATCGCATTTGCTCCCAAGGGAAGAGGCAATCCGTATTTGACCTTAAACCATTTGCCGAGGTCCACCACACTATGGAGGCCGCCGTACCCGTAGCTGAGTTGTCCCTCGTGAATCACCAGACCGCCGTCCACTTCGTGATCTTTCACCGCATCGAGAATTTGATCGAAGGGAACAATCACGTGTTCGAAATCGGGTTCGAAAAGCTTGAGCGCAAGAAAGGCTGTGGTCATAGTGCCCGGGATGGCGATCTTTTTGCCCTTCAGATCCTCGGGAGACATCATCTTAGAGCTCACCACGATTGGCCCGTAACCATCTCCCACGCTGGACCCGCTTGCCATCAGGACATATTTGTCGGCTACGTAGGGATAAGCATGGTAGGAGATTGCGGTGAGTTCATAGATCCCCTCGGTGGCTTTTTTATTGAGGGACTCGATATCTTCGAGCACATGGCGGAAGTTGACCAGCTTTGAACGAATTTTCTTGGTGGCAAGACCATAAAACATGAATGCGTCGTCCGAATCGGGACTATGAGCGCAGACAATTTCAGACAAAGGAGAGGAGCTCATAAGGGGAGAAGGTGGAGAGCAACCTCAGTCTAACAGGGAAAAACTAGGCATCCCGCAAGGTCAGGAGCAGTGGAATCAGCTCTTCAAGATTTTCTTCGAGGACGGGAAGGAGTTGCCAGCATAGCTGATTGTCACCGACTTTGGCAGCCATCTCGAGGTCGTTTGCCGTGTTACGTGCACGAGGAGCCTGCAAGCTTCCGAAAGAACCCTTGATGGTATGGGCAGCACGAGAAAGTCGGGGAAAATCACTCGAATCGAGAGCGTCGATCATATCCTCCATTTGAGTTGCGCGCTCTTCCAGAAAGAGATCGATGATTTCGACAATCAGCTCACGGTCGTACGCTAACTGTTCCTGGAACTCCTCAGAATTAAATACAGGCAAAACCGACGAGTCTTCGACGCGAGCTTGTGGTCTCTCCCCGAGCTGTTGGGCCAGAGTGGCGACGACTTGGGCGAAGATCTGGGGCTCGAACGGTTCAGATAAGACCGCATCGACAGCCGCGTTTTCGCAATCTGCCATGTCCGCGGCAGTGGAAGACTGACTGAGAACGGAAACCAGAGGAGTTTTGACCGATTTGCAGTCCTCATTTTCCATTTGCCTCAATCGGGATGCGAAAATGGCAAGTTCGTGTGAAGCCAGGGGAGAAGACAACAGAACCGCATCCCACTGCTGAACCTGGAGG
>CAXTMN010000076.1:0-2990 GCA_964245395.1 uncultured Bryobacteraceae bacterium | reverse complement strand
GAACAAAATGCTGGGCCTGCTCCAGAGCAGCTACAATCCGGTCTCCCGCATCCGTATCACTTTGAATTAAAAGAACCTTTAAGTTGCTCATGACTAGCTCCACGCCTCTGATGCCGCCAGCAAAATTTCCAGATCACTGGACTGGCGGTTCACGCTGTCACAATCGGCGTTTCTGGTTAGCAACTTTAGCCCCAAAGAAGGTACTTAAAAGACGATATGTTGTATACTTTCGGTTTAGTGGGGGTGGGCCTTCCCTAGTCTGACGACTCGCACCGTCTTACTGCAAGCAAATAGCAGGCCAAGAGCTGTGCTTCTGGGCCTCCAAAGCGTTTCCGCTAAGCTATTCAACCTTATTTTCCCAGACGATTGCCGGATCTGCGAGCAGCCTCTTCAGAGTGTCTCCCGCATCCCAGTATGCGCCAGTTGCCTGGCGTTACCCCAACCGCTCGCCGCGGAGTTCTTCTGCCGCTGCTGCCGGACACCGTATCTCACTGATTTTCCTCTCGACGAGCAAGGGCTTTGTTCGGTCTGCCGGGAAAGCAAAGTGAACTTCGACGCCGTTTACTCTTTTGGCCTTTACGAAGAAGCGCTTCGTGAGCTGATCCATTTGTTCAAGTACTCCAAGGTAGAAACCTTAGCCAGGCCGCTGGGCCGTATGCTAACCGGCGCGACGCCACTCGATGAGCAATTTGACGTGGTTCTTCCCATGCCTATGCACTGGCGGAAGCATTGGGATCGCGGCTTCAATCAGGCAGAACTTCTGGCTGAACCGGTAGCGAAGCGTTACGGTCTTAAACTCGGGACCAACCTCCGTCGGAGGCGTCATACAAAGGCTCAGGCTGGCCTGTCCGAAGCCGAGCGTCAGAGCAATCTCGAAGGCGCGCTGCAGGTGGCAAAGCCGGAGGAAATCTCCGGCAAGCGCGTTTTGCTGGTTGACGATGTTTTTACCACCGGCGCTACCTTGAGGGCAGCCGCTGCGGCGCTCAAAGAGGCTGGTGCATTCCGGGTCGTAGCGCTCACACTGGCGCGAGTCGATCGGCGCAGCCCTGAGTATGCCGGTACGCGATCTTCGTCACGCAGTTTGCGAAAGTTGGCGAATGGTTTAAGTTCCTTTGACGAGGGCGGCATCCAGCATGCACCGCCTCTCGAAACGGGAGCTACTTAGAGCAGTTTAGATTTGGAGCGTGTCTGATGCCCAGTCCGGATCGACTTCACCGGCCAGTGCTCGTGCTGAATGCCAGCTACGAGCCGATTAACATTTGCGCAGCCCGCCGCGCACTTGTGCTGATTTTAAAGGGGGTTGCCTCGGCAGAAGAAGTGGCCCCCTCGCAGATTCACTCGGCCAGACGCGTTCTCAATGTGCCTTCAGTGATTCGGCTCCTGGAGTATCGGCGCATCCCTCATCAGACTCGGGCCCTGTCCCGTAAAAACATCTTGATGCGCGATCGATACACCTGCCAGTATTGCCACAAGACGCTGCCTTCCGGCGAGATGACGCTCGATCACGTGATTCCCCGGTCGCGGGCAGGAGAGACAACCTGGGAAAATCTGGTGGCCTGCTGCCATCCTTGTAACAACCGGAAAGGAAGCCGCACACCCGAAGAGGCAGGATTACGACTGTTGCGGCCACCGCGGCCCTTCAGTTTGCATACGAGCCGGCATCTGATGCGCTTGCTGGGGCGCAGCGATGATCAGTGGCGGAAATATCTGTTTTACTCGGATTAGGGCAGAAAACGGGCGCTGCGCGCGGCTGGAAAAATTGGCTACGAGCGCATCAGCAATTCAACTTCAAACCTGGCTGGGCGCGCTTTCGGCAGCGACCTTAGGCTTTTCGGCTTTCTCTTTGTGAGGAACGGCTTGTTTCACGGGGCTGATAATCACGTGCGCGTTGCGGCCCTCGAGCCGGGGCTGTCCTTCGATGGCGCCGACTCCGTTCAGGTCTTCGGCAAACCGGAGTAGCAGCTTTTTGCCCAGCTCGGTATGCGCAATCTCGCGACCTCGGAATTGCACAATCGCTTTGACGCGATTGCCATCTTTCAAGAATCGGATTGCGTGATTTTTCTTGAAGTCGTAGTCGTGATCATCCGTGTTGGGACGGAATTTCAGTTCCTTCACCTGGATGATGTGCTGTTTTCTTTTCGCTTCGTGCTGCTTTTTCTTCTGCTCGTATTGCCATTGGCCATAGTCCATGGCTTTAGCAACTGGTGGTTCGGCAGTAGGTGCAATCAGAATAAGATCAAGGCCCATATCCTGCGCCTTGCGCACAGCGGCAGGCGTAGGCATCACTTCTACTGAGCCATCAGGGAAAACAGCGCGAACCTCGCGTGCCCTGATCATTTCGTTTACATTCTCTCGGATTTTCGGCCGGCGTGGCGGGAGACCTCTTGGTGGATACATGAGGACTAGCAGGGGGCGCGATCAGACGCGCGGGCGGAACAAAGGATAATTTGCAAATGTTATATACCTCATTTAGTTTACAACGAAACGCAGAGTCGTGGGATTCCCCGCAAATCCGGGCACGTGTCGTATTGGCGCGCTGAATCCGAGCTAAGAATTTCCGTATGTTAGCGTAAACTGAGTAGTTAAGGGATGGCCTGGCCGTAATGCGTTTACGCGTTTTGGGCTAGTGATGCCGCCCTGCTCAGGATAAGGTTTCAGGAAAGATTTTATCAGGAAGAAACCGCTCAGGATAGACACCCGTAAATGGACGCTACGCTTCATGATCTTCGTGAACTGCTGATTCAGTCGATCCCAACTATCATTTTTTTTGTTTTCCTAACCTATTACCTCCAGCGGGTTTTCTTTCGGCCGATGGCGCTTATTTTGGAAGAGCGCCGGAAGGCAACAGAAGGCGTTCGGGAGTTGGCCCAACGTGCTTTCGAAGCGGCCGGGAAGCGCGGGGAGGAGTTCGAGGCAGCGCTAAGGGCGGCTCGGGCTGATATCCATAAAGATCACGAAGCACTCCGGCGACAGTGGACGCAGGAACAGGC
>CAXTMN010000075.1:0-24259 GCA_964245395.1 uncultured Bryobacteraceae bacterium | reverse complement strand
GGCACCATCTCCGCATCGGCATTCCGCTCCAGCGAAACGACATCGGCAGCGTCCCCGGCAGACTGGTGAGTGGTAGTCGCGGTCCACTCTTGTGCCGTATATGTACACGAATTCGTGTGGATCACAATTGGTACTAAGGCAGTGTCATAAGAGTGTTTCTCTCGGACCATTTTGATCACGTGAACTGGCGCCAGCATTCCCGGTTGCCACGTTAACGGCTTGGATGCTGCACTCGCCAAAAGGGCGCAAGCAAATACACCGGAGAGGATACGCATCGTCATAAGTGTCGGCTCCTGCTTTCAAAGAGCAATTGGTTTGCCACTCTCATAACGTGCCCCATCGCAAGTCTCTGAGTGATTGTCTTCACAAGTGGGCAGAGTGCGCTTTTGTAGACGAACGACAGTGTGCCAAGTCGTCGATGATCGGAATTTATTGGGGTAGGTTCCATATCGACAGGTAATGTCCGCTTCATCGATCGTGCGAAAATCGTGTACCGCGGAAGACTCGGGCTCAAAATCACTTGACGCTTGACGCGGCAGAGTGTTGCTGTACTCACTGCACTTTCGGTAATCAACCGAGTCAATCGACAAACAGCGTCGGGAACACTGATGACTTGGAACCTAGAATGCCGTGTGGCACCGGGCCGCCGCAGGGTCAACTCTTCGTTTACTTGCCCAGAGTGCGCCCACATACGGCACGCGGTCTCATCCGGGTCAGGAAGTTCACTGCGGATGAAGTGCTTTCGACATTGAAAGAAGTTCCGCTCGTACTAGCCCCGGGTGCGGGAAAAGCAGCATTTGATACGTTCTGCTCTTGCTTCCTAAACTCATGCTGACCGATCAGCAACTATCCGGGAGCATGCGGAACGCGTCTAATTCTCTAACAACTTTTCGCGGGCCATCACCGGTTCGCCTTCTTATTCCCGTCCCTTGCTCGGCCCTTTTGATTCAGCTCTACAGATAGCGTGTTTTTCGTCAAAGTGGCCGAGCGATGCCCTTATAAGGTCCATTTCTGGGCTGAGGGACCAACAAGCAAAACAGAGTCGATAACTGTGCCCGGTTCGAGACGCAGGTACAAGAGGCTGATTCCGGCTAAGCCGAGCAGGAGGCTTGGTGTTTCACTTCCTCCTCTGACTCCGCAGCGCCAGGGGTTAGCGTTCGCTTCGAAAAGTTCGATTCCACGCCGTGCAGCTTGTTCCGCGGTGGAGCGGTAGTTTGGGTTGTTGAAGGTTTGGGACAGGCTGAGCAGGATGTCCGCGTTTCCTCCTTGACCGTGGCACAAGGAGAAGCTGACGGGTCGGTCCTTGGATTCGCAGATGTCCTTGAGCATCGTACTGGCGGCGATCTCCGCTTCTTCTCTAAAGACTTTATTGCCCGTGAGTTGGTAAGCTCGCAAGCGGGACAGACCGATCCCCGCTGCTCCGTGGCACCAGGCGTTTGCACAGGGATACGGAACTGCTGGATTGGCGGGTATCTCAGGCTTCCGAAAATCGGGCCAGTTTGCCTCTTCTGCGTTGAAGTTGGAACGTTCATAGCGGAAGGCTTCCTCGGCAGCCGTCTGGAAGTGGCTATTGCCACTGGCGTGTGCGAATTCGAGTAAAGCCCAACCGATACCGGCCGTTCCATGCGAGAAGCCAGTCAGGTTTGGCTGGTCGGGAATACCTGCCGCGTCCCAAGACCACCCTGCACTGGTTCGTTCTGCCAAGCTGACAAGCCGATGGGCACAGCGTGCAGCTAGGTCGATCATAGCCGGCCGGTTAAATCGCTCATGCACGAGAAGAAGCACAGGTATGGCGCCAGCCAGGCCGCTAATAACATCGATTGCTTGCTCTTCAACGCAGATGTCACTTAGCTCTTCAAACAGCCCAAGTCCTCGTTGCAACAGAGACTCGTTTGCGAGCCGCTGGCCCATGCGAACGAGGGCATAGGCAATACCGGAGTGGCCACTATAAAAACCAAGCTTGAGTGTCGGCGGAATCTGCTCCATTTGCGCGATCGCATTGGCCGCAGCGGCTTCGGCCACACGGCGGAAGATGCGCTCTCCGTTGAGTGCCGCTAGTTCGGCGAGGAGAAGTCCAATGCCGCTGGTACCACCGTAAAGATCCGGTCCGAAGGATCTTCGGATCACCTCCCATGTTCCGAGGTTTTCAATAGATGCGCCAATCCAATTACAGCGGTCGCCCGACCAGATCGCGTCACGACAGAGGCGAGCCCCGATCCGCTGCGCAGTCTCAAAGAACTCGCTCATTGTGGAAACTCGTACAGATCGAGGGAGGCAGTCCTCAGGTAAGGGCGATCAAAGGATGTGCCGACCGACACAAAGTGAGAGCGTACGCGGTCGAGCTTTTCACTACTCGTCAGGCAACCTTCGGCAAACGAATACCAGAGACCTTCCGCCAACAGCCGGCAACGAGCAGTTCCGAAACTTTCGCCGGAACCGGGATCTTCAGCAAAGGCCAGGCCTAGCGCCAACGGCAAGGTGAAGAGGGGCACTTCTGGATTGAATCCGCCGCTAAGTTGGGAATGGACATCAAGAGCAATCTCGGCGGCAATCCTGTAATGGCGACGGCCGACGTAGAGAACTGCAGTATCCGAACGGTCAAGGAAAGCGGGATGGTTAACGATCTTGAAAGTGAAGGGAACTTGATACTGATTCAACGCCGCCGTCAGCGAGCGGACCAGAGGTACAGCGCTGTCGCGTTTGACATTCCAGTAATAGCGAACCGTAGATAGTTCGTCTTCCAGCGTCAAGAGGTTTGTTCCGAACAGAAAGACGAAGCCGAACTGAGTGCTACGTGCCTCGCGCGGAAAGAACACGGAAATGGGTGTGCCCGATATGGGCTGCATCCCCTGATTGGCACGCGTAATGAATTGGCCTGGCCAGAACGCGTTTATCGTTTCGCCGCGCTTCGCATGAACCTGGCCGTTGGGCGCAATGCGTTCAACGTGCCAACCCTCTTCCCAGTGATCTACAGATGTGTGTCCCGCAGAAATGTTGTCTAACCAATCGCTATCCAGAGCAGAGTCTGAGGCAATTACTTCTTCGACGGTACCTTGGAATCGCCTTATGTAGCAGGTGCTGTAAAGAACGCTCTCCAATCCACGTACTGCTCCGTTAATGCTGCTGCTCACATCGCGAGAGAGGTGAGCAGTCAGCCGGTGCGAAGGAACGCCGGCGAAGCTGAACAAATCTTCGGAATGAAAGTCAATGACATCTACGATAATTCGGAGGCGGTCCTCCAGCGCAGATATCATTGCGGCAACCCCAATAGCTCAGTAGCGGCTTCCTCAGGAGATGCCAGGATGTTGAGACTCGACTGAAGCAGAAAAAGGGCGAGTTGGGTGAGTTCCTCGACGTCCTGCACATACTCGTGAGCAGTCTGGACCAAACGAGCGCCGCAAAACAAGACGGCCTGCCGGAGTAGGTTCGGCACGGCCGCAGTTTTGATCTGCGCGGCAGAGCAATAGGCGCTCCAAAACAGGCGAATCAAGAGCTGCATTGATTCGATAGGAAAACGAGCAGCGCCGACCGCGGCTTCCACGCTCACCTTCGGTCCGAACGGAATGGACTCGATCCACAAAGACAGGAAGGCGCTGAAGATGCCGCCGACGTCCCAACCAGGATCTCCGATATCGGCGAGTTCCCAATCCACCAAGCGGGCCTCCCTGCCCTTCTCCAGGTCGACGACCATGCAGTTGTCCCACTTGATGTCACCATGGACAAGAGTCTCGAATTTCCATTCCGCGGCAAGTGAATCGAGTATGCGTCCGAAGTCGGAGTGCTGTCGAACGATTCTTTGCAAGCGGCGCTGTCCCTCCGATAAACCTTCCGCCCTGTGCAGTGGCACCTTGTGAAGCTGTAAGATCCAGGGTTTTGTGCGCGGAAACTGGTCGTGCCCATTGCATTGACTGCAGATGGTTCCGACTAAGTGGCATTGACCTAGAGCTGTCCCAAGCTGGCTTGTCACCAGAGGCGGAAACTGACCCATTCGAAGGTAGTAAGAGGCCAACGACTCGCCGTTGAGCAGTTCGGTGATGAGGATTGACTGTTGGTTGTCATAACATTTGAAACGTGGAAGCAAGTTCACGAACATTGAGAGTTCGCTAACCTGATGCACGAGTTCATAACAGTGCGCTTCCAGGCGGAGCGTTGCGACTGATTGCTTTGTCCACTGTCCAACCTGTTTGACAAAAAGACCTTCGCCGCATCGATTAACCACCTTGAAGTTGCGATTGCGCCTAACCAACTCGATCACCATGTAATCGCCATCGTTGATCTTGCGAGCAGAGACTAATCCGCGACCCCAGAGATAGTGGAGGACGTTCCCAGCATTTAAGTACATGGGTTACTCCGAGGAAGCTCTCCCATCCGAAAGCGACGGAAGAGCCCCAGCTTGGTGTTAGCAGTAATAGTGACTGTTGGTGGAGCAGTCCGGGAAGTTTGCGGTTCTGGGACAGCTAGGAGTTCGATGTATTATCGGTGGCCTTTCCGGTTGGTAGCACTGAGCCCACAACAAAGTATTTGGACTCCGCCCAGGAAATTTCGCTGGATCAGAGGCCAGCGTCTGGGCTTCAGACGCGATGGAGCCTTCCAGGAACTTAGCCTTGGTTCGATTGGTTTCCCGATGGCCCGAAATAAGATCCGCTTCGCTCTTGACCCAAATGTAAGAGCCGCCGAGAGGCGAATGCTCCTTGGGAAGCGATTCGACGTGAACCACCTCAGAATCGGGAACGTCGATATAGCCTGCAAGAGAAGGATCGGAATAAACGCGCGTGTGATCGGGCTCCGAGGATGGTCCGAGGAATCCTTG
This sequence comes from uncultured Bryobacteraceae bacterium, assembly GCA_964245395.1. Lineage (GTDB taxonomy): Bacteria > Acidobacteriota > Terriglobia > Bryobacterales > Bryobacteraceae > Bog-105. The sequence continues at coordinate 19,449 of CAXTMN010000075.1, read as the reverse complement.
CAGGAGCACGGTTTGAATGGATTTGGAAGGATCACTTACGACTTTCGTCGTAAACGAATCGTATTTTGATTTTAGGTTGTCAACCATTTGAATTCATCTCTCCTATCGAGACAGATACCCAACGGTAGTTCCGGCCGAAAGATTGCCGGACTTTAACGACGGGCACCCCATCGTATAAGCAACACTGTGTCCAACAGTTAAGTGACTGCTAACGCGTCGAAGAAGCCAGCAGCAAGGGCCGTGTCTAGTTAAAAGGTGACGCGCCTTTATCCGGATGGATAGTAAGCACCCTTTCCGGCAAATCGAAGCGGCAATTCGCTCGATTGCATATCCTTAGGAAGTTTTTTCACATGGGGCTAGAAGGGCGCCTTCGAGCCTTACCGCTATCCTCACAACGTATGAGTCGAATCAGCAGCTCCAACGGAGAGCGCCACTGCACTTAAAAACACCAGGGCTGTGCGCATGATCCGCTCATTGTAGCTTCTCGACTTCGCCCTCGTCTTTCGCTTCTTCCGTCCCTATCGAGCTTTATGACATCGGTTCAGTACGAAGAGCCAGGAAGCAGGCGATGGCCACAATGATCAGGGCCGCTGCGCCGATCCAGACTTGAGCGGCAATACCCAGAAAGAATGCGGCATGGATGTCGGGATCGAAGAACCTGGTACCGGGGTACAAAATGGCTAGATCCTGACAAATCCAATACGCGCTCGCAAAGCTGGCCGTAGCAAGCACTGATGTTTTGAGGTCAGCAGATTTTCTCCACGCAAACCAGATGGTCAGCAAACCCAAAACGAGCGAGAATGCCAGCGTCTGCCCAGTATGAAATTTCGCATGTGGCATCCATTTCGGGTTGAAGATGTGCGTTCGACTATAGTCTGCAAGGTGAGAGCCGATTGGCAAGAAGAGCCCTGAGAGGAGGAACAGGATTCGGCTTGACAGGGGAAGAGAATGCATACCACATCCTACTTTGAGTGGAGCGGCGCCTCGATCAGAGAACACCGCGTGCATTCAGCGCAACTCCAGCGGTCGTTCTCACAAATACACCTCCGTGTTATCCATTGAGACATCCACAACCCAACCGCAATGACAACTGCCCCTCGTGCTATCCGCTTTCTAGCCCTGCTTCTCGTGACCTTCGCATCATCCATTTGCCTGCTTGCGCAATCCTCTGCCGCACAGTCGTCGGTCGATACGCCCACCGACCCCGAAGAAGCCGACATCTTTCACAACCTGCACTTTCGCAATTTGGGTCCCGCTACCGCAGGAGGTCGCATCACCTCCGTTGTCGGCGTACCCGCTAATCCCAACCTCTACTACGTGGGTGCAGGCGGTGGCGGAGTCTTCAAAACCACCAACGGCGGCACTACCTGGAAAGCTATCTTTGAGCACGAGGCTACCTCTTCGGTCGGTGCAGTCGCTCTCGCTCCCTCAAACCCCAACCTGGTCTGGGTCGGCACTGGAGAAGCCAACGTTCGCAACGACGTCGTTGATGGCGCTGGCGTCTATTTTTCCTCTGATGCCGGTCAGTCATGGAAGTTGATGGGCTTGAAAGATGCAGGCCAGATCTCTCGCATCATCGTCGATCCTCAGGACCCCAACACCGTATTCGTCGGCGTACTCGGCCATGCTTGGGGTCCCAACACCGACCGCGGCGTCTTCCGCACCTCCGATGGCGGAAAAACCTGGAAAAAACTTCTTTACCTCGATGACACCACCGGCGTTGCCGACCTAACCATCCAACCCGACAACCCCAAAGTGCTCTACGCTGCAATGTGGCACTTTCGCCGCTATCCTTGGACACTCGAAGATGGCGGCGCTAGCAGCGGGATCTATCGCTCTACCGACAGCGGCGACACCTGGAAACGCCTGAGCGAGGGCCTTCCCAAAGGTCCGCTTGGCCGGATTGCTATTGCCTCCGCTCCCAGCAATCCCACCCACCTATACGCCCTTATCGCTTCCAAAGAAAAAGATGCTCTCTTATGGGACTCGCACGACATGGGCGATCACTGGACGAAGGTCACTGACAATCACGCGCTCGACGTTCGCCCCTTCTACTTCTCCCGCATCGTCATCTCTCCCAAAGACGAAAACAAAGTGTTCTTCCTGTCATTTAACCTGATGGAATCCGATGACGGCGGCAAAACCGCTCATTTCGCCGACCGCGGCGTTCACCCCGACCACCACACCCTGTGGATCGACCCCGCTAATCCCGACCGCATCATCCAAGGTAATGATGGTGGCGTCTTCCTCAGCCTCGATGGTGCCAAATCCTGGCGATTTATGGACGGCCTTCCCGTCGAGCAGTTCTACCAAATCGCCACTGACTCCGCATCGCCCTACACCGTCTGCGGCGGCCTCCAGGACAATAGCGCCTGGTGCGGCCCGTCTTCGAACAATGGCCGTCAAGGCCTCACCAACGCTGACTGGTACACCGTTGTCGGTGGCGACGGCGAATACTCTGTCCCCGCTCCCAGCGATAGCAACATCATCTACTCCGACGCGCAAAACGGCTTCATCGAACGCCTCGACAAGCGCAATCACCTGTCCCGTTTCGTTCGTCCAGTGCTCGAGAGCGTGGAATCGACACCCCCGTCTGAACTCAAATATCGCTTCAACTGGACCAGTCCGATCGCCGTCTCGCCCACAGACGCGAACGAGATCTACCTGGGCGGAAATGTTGTTTTCAAGTCAACCGATGGCGGCCAGTCCTGGTCCCCTATCAGTGGCGATCTCACCCGTAACGACAAAAGCAAGCAAATCGTCGCAGGCGGCCCCATCAATCACGACATCAGCGGCGCTGAAAGCTACGACACGATTCTTTCTCTCGTCCCTGCGGATTCAGACCCCCGAATCATGTGGGTCGGTACCGACGATGGACTCGTCCAGCTCACCCGCGACGCCGGAAAGACCTGGACCCGCGTCGATTCGCATATCCCGGGTGCGCCTGAGTGGGCCCGGGCCTATCAGATCGGCGTCTCGCCTTTCTCTTCCGGAGCAGCTTATGTCACCTTCGACGCCCATGAACTCGGTAAACGCGGTGCTTACGCCTACAAGACCGCGGATTTCGGCGCTTCCTGGCAAAGCATCTCTGCCGGCCTCCCCGACGCTCCTGTTCTGGTTATCCGCGAGGACCCCAACCAGCAGGGCCTTCTTTTCGCCGGCACCGAACAGGGCCTCTTCTTCTCCCCCGATACCGGTGCGCACTGGACGCGCGTCAAAGCTCATTTCCCCACCGTTCCCGTCTGGGACCTGAAGTTTGTCAAAGGCACTCGCGACCTGGTCGTAGCCACTCACGGCCGTGGAGCTTTCATCTTCGATGACATCCGTCCCTTTGAGCAGATGACCGCCCAGGTAGAAGCGAGTAACTTTCACCTCTTCCAGGGAGGCACCGGAACGCTCTTCTACCGCTGGGAATCGGACGAGGGCAATCCTGTTTCCTTCTCCACGCCGAACGCGCCCAAAGGCGCGCTTGTTGACTACCTGCTGAAGACTAAACTCGAACCGTCGGCGGAGCAGAAGGCCCTTCACCAGAGCCCGGTCAAAATCGTTATTTCGGACAAAGCGGGCGACCTGATCGCTACACATTATGGCCCCGCCAACGCCGGTATCAACCGCTTCGTCTGGGATCTCCATTACGCAGGAGTACGCCGTCTCGAATCCGACGTTCCTCCTGAATCGCCCATCCCCGGAGAAGCGGAGGAGACTCGCTACTTCACCACTGGGCCTTCTGTCCTTCCGGGTGAATACCACGTCAGCGTAACCGTCGCAGGCCAAACGGAGAAGACGGCTGTGACCGTTCAGCCAGACCCGAATCTGCACCTCGACCCGGCTATCTTCCGCGCTCAAACCGAGGCGGCCTTACACATGCGCAATGAGCTGCTCGCGCTCAATCAAATGATCGAGCGCTGCGACAGTATCAGTCGTCAAGTGGCAGAGTTCAAAAAAGGCGTCACCCTCGAAACCGAAAGCCCTGATGACCACTTCGCTTCACTCCTGCGACAAGCCGAAGCGCTCGATGCCAAAGTCAAGTCGGTCAAAAATGGCGTCTACGATCCCGACATTCAGCACAATGTGGAAGAAGACGACATTCGCGCTCTCGCATCTCTCCATGCCCAATTACAGACGCTCACCGAGTTGCTCGCCGGCTCCTATGGCCAACCCGTCAACAACGTCGTGAAAGCCAAAATGGACCAGCTATCGAATGATGTAAACAGCCGCCTCTCTGCTTTCAACGCGCTGGTCAAATCTGACATTCCCGCTTACAACAAAGCCGCTGCAGCCGCCGGAGCATCCACGATCTTTGCGGGAGCCTCAATTTCAGTTAAGAAATGATTTAAATACGCCTGTAGCGGTCATCGTCTGAGGAGAATCAATCCTTCAGGGCCTCACGTTAGCTCATGTCTGCCGAAGCAGCTTTGATCCACATGCGCAATCCGAACTCAAAGCTGCTGACTGGCTTCCGTTCCCCAAACACACGTGCCGCTTCCAGCGCTGTCATGCCGTGCAGAAATGCCCATAACGCCACTGCCGCCTCTGGGGCTTTTTCCTCACCGTAAATGCGGGCAACATGTCCCAGCACAAAGCGCCACGACTCTATATGCGCCCCGTCGCCTTCCATTTCGCTACTGGACGGCATCAGCGTGAGGCCGAATACGTGGGGCTGTTCTCGCGCAAAGCGCACGTAGGCTTTCGCAATGCTTCGAATCGCCTCTTCGGGAGGCTTCTTTCCTGCCGCCTTGTGGAGTGCCTTCTGCAGACGGCGGCGACTCTCTTCGGCGAGAGCAGCCTGGAGAGCGGCAAGGTTGGCAAAATACCGGTACAGCGCGTTGGGAGCCAGGCCTAACGCCGCAGCCACACTCCGTATCGCGAGCCCGTCGAGTCCATCTCGCGCCACCTGATCCATGGCAGTCGCCAGGATTGTCTGTCGATCTGTCTTTGACGGATAGGGCATAAAGGAACACTGTACACCTTGACAGATCGTGCAGCAAAGGTGTACGCTGTACATAGTCAAGGTGTACATAGTATATCGGACGGAAAACGAGAAAAGGCCATGACGGCGAAATCGGTGGTAATCACAGGAGCTTCCACAGGGATCGGTTGGGGAATCGCAGCAGTACTCGTCCAGAAGGGATTTACGGTGTTTGGCACGGTTCGTAAGCAAGCCGATGCAGACCGCCTCAGAGCGGAGTTTGGACCTACATTCATACCGCTTCTTATGGACGTCACCGATCAGCCCGCAGTGGCGCGGGCTGCCGATCAGGTGCGCGAATCTCTGGGGCAGTCAAACCTTGCCGGCCTCGTCAACAATGCCGGGATCTCCGTTGTTGGCCCCCTTCTTCATCAACCGCTGGCCGAATTTCGCCGGCAAATTGAGGTCAATCTCATCTCCCCACTGCTGGTCATTCAAACCTTCGCGAACCTGTTAGGGACCGACCCCACGCGGAACGGGCCCCCGGGGCGCATTGTCAACATTAGCTCTGTCGGAGGAAAAATGGGGGCGCCCTTTCTAGGCGCTTACGCCGCCTCGAAACACGGGCTCGAAGGAATGTCGGAATCTCTCCGCCGTGAACTCATGCTCTACGGGATCGATGTCATTCTCATCGAACCTGGCTATGTAAATACCCCCATATTGGATAAAGCAGAAGCGGACTCTCTCGAAATTTATCGTCACACCGGCTATGCTGCCAGCCTCAATCGCTTCACCAAACTGTTCATTGCTGAGGGCCGTAAAGGTCTTGCGCCTCGCAATATCGGCGAAGCAGTCCACAAAGCACTAACCGTCCAGAAACCAAAAGTCCTCTACACCGTCGTCCAGCAGAAATTCAAGAACTGGACCATTCCCATGCATCTTCCGAAACGACTTCTCGACCGCCTTATCGGTAAGCAGTTAGGCCTTACGAAATAAACAAGGCGCTTCTCAGCCTGATCGGTCCTTCCCCAGCAAGAAGGTTGCCTCCTGCTCTTCCGTAAGCTACTCTCTTCGCCGGCTGTCTGGGGTAGCGTAATTCTCTTCAATGTCCGCAACCGACAGCTGAGTGCCCGCGGCCTCATTCACCAGTCCCGCAATCTCTGCGTCTGATTTCCCCTTCTGGCGTAACGCCTCGATCTCGTCACTGATCATTCCCACGAAGGCCTGTACCGGAAACTGTTCGGACGGAAGCTCCGCTGCGCTCCGAAGTACTTGCTGCGCTTTCATCGCCTGCTCAAGAGTAAATGTCATATGCCACCTTGCTTGTCCATGATAAGCAAGATTCAACCAAATCCCCACTTGACAAGCCTTCCTATATTTCTGCAATATTAGAAGTATGGAAGCGTGAGACTGATGGCAAGGATCAAAAACGAACCGAATGTCGTCCGTTATGCCGACATGTTTTCCGCAATGGGCACAGAGCCGCGCCTGCGCATCATGCGCATTCTTCTCTCGGCCCATCCGCACGGCATGATCGCCGGCGATCTCGGCGCGGAACTGGATATTCCTGCCTCCACGCTCTCTCATCATCTCGACAAGTTGAAGAACGAAGACCTTGTGAAGGTACGGCGCGAAAGCACCTTCCTCTGGTATTCGGCCAATGCCGAAACCCTCCAGGAACTGCTCGGCTTTCTCTACGCTGAGTGCTGTACCCGCAATAAGGCCATTGAGCCGCAAGCTATCGTCCAGCTCTGCAAATGAAAGCGCTCTAGCGCACCGCAAGTATTAAGCGTAAGGATGGCAAAATGCAATTGAAAGAAATCGTCAAAGAAAGATACGGTGAGGCTGCACGCCGCGTCCTCACAGGAAGTGGATTACCAGCCGACTGTTGTTCGACGACCTCCTGCTGCACCGGTTCCGCAACTGCATCGTGCGACCCCATAACCTCGAATCTGTACGATGAAGCCCAGGCCGGCCAGATCCCTGAAGATGCACTAAAAGCCTCGCTGGGCTGCGGCAACCCCACCGCGCTCGCCGCCCTCAATCCCGGCGAAACGGTGCTGGATCTGGGCTCTGGAGGCGGCATCGACGTTCTGCTTTCGGCTCGCCGCGTCGGTCCGACCGGAAAGGCTTACGGCCTCGACATGACCGATGACATGCTCGCCCTGGCCCGCGAAAACCAGCGCAAGTCCCAGGTCGAGAATGTCGAATTCCTTAAGGGAGAAATCGAATCAATCCCGCTCCCCGACAATACGGTGGATGTGATCATTTCTAACTGTGTCATCAATCTTTCTGGCGATAAATATCAGGTTCTTCGTGAAGCCTTCCGCGTTCTCAAACTAGGCGGCCGCTTTGCGGTTTCTGACGTCGTGGTCCGCGGCGCCGTATCCCCCGAGATCCGCCGCAACGTTGAACTCTGGGTGGGCTGCGTAGCAGGTGCCTTGCAGGACACCGAATACATCGACAAGCTCACCCAAGCCGGATTTGCGGCGATCGAGATCGAACCGACACGAGTCTATGACATCAAAGACGCTCGCGCTTTCTTGGCGAATCAAGGCGTTGACGTCGACGCCATTGCAGCCGCCGTCGCTGATAAGTTCATGGGCGCGTTCATCCGTGCTACCAAGCCAGCCGGCTGCTGCGCTCCTGGTTGTTGCTCGTAAAAAGTCGTGGCAACATGAAGTCACCAGTGAAGCCAGCAACCGGCTTGGGCTTCTTTGAGCGCTAGCTTTCGCTGTGGGTCGCGCTTTGCATGGTGGCCGGCGTCCTTCTGGGCAAAATGCTGCCGAGCTTCACAGCCGGACTGCGCGGCCTCGAGTTCGGCAAAGATAACCAAATCAATATTCCCGTTGCCGTTCTCATCTGGCTAATGATCACCCCCATGATGATGGAGGTCGATTTTTCCTCCATCAGGAATGTCGGCCGGCGTCCCACTGGCCTGTTCATTACGCTGCTCGTGAACTGGGTTATCAAACCGTTCTCCATGGCTCTGCTTGCCTGGGTCTTCTTCCGCATTCTGTTCGCGGCTTTCATCTCGCCTGCCGAAGCCGATCAGTACATCGCCGGCTGCATCATTCTGGCGGCCGCTCCCTGCACTGCCATGGTGTTTGTCTGGAGTCACCTCACTAGCGGTGACCCGGCTTACACCCTCGTTCAAGTCTCTGTCAACGACCTAATCATGCTCGTGCTGTTCGTACCCATCGTGCAGTTTCTCGTGCACGGCGCTTCCTCGCTCACCGTGCCTTTCGGAGTGCTGCTTACCTCCGTCGTCGTCTTTATCGTCGTGCCGCTCATCGCCGGTACGCTGTTGCGCACCTGGCTGCTCGGCGAGCGCGACCGCGTGTGGTTTGAAGATGTACTGCTGCCCAAGTTTGCGCCCATCACGATTGCAGCGCTGCTGTCCACTCTCGTCTTCATCTTCGCTTTTCAGGCGGACAACATCACCGGCCGCCTCTCGCACGTGCTGCTGATTGCCCTACCGATTACGCTGCAGGTTTATTTCAATGCCGGCATTACCTACACCCTGATGAAATGGCTGAAGGTCGAGCATGCCGTGGCTGCCCCAGGCGCACTCATTGGCGCGTCCAACTTCTTTGAGCTGGCGGTTGCAACCGCAATCGCCCTCTTCGGACCTCAATCCGGCGCAGCGCTGGCAACTGTCGTCGGCGTTCTGGTCGAGGTACCCGTAATGCTCTCGGTGTGCGCAGCCTGCAATCGCACCCGCCACCGGTTCCCCACGCCACTAGCGGGCACACCGTGAAAACGCGTGTGCTGATTCTCTGCACCGGTAATTCAGCCCGGAGCCAGATGGCTGAAGGCCTCCTCCGTCTTGATGCCGGCGACCAGTTTGCTGTGGAAAGTGCAGGCACGAAACCCGGGATGGTACGCCCTGAAGCCATCGCAGTCATGCGCGAGCTGGGCATCGATATCACCGGACATCGCTCGAAGCACGTAGACAGCGTCACCCTGGCCCAGCTATCGGGACGGCCCCACCTCAACCCAGCTTGAACGTCGGGATCCTTTCGCCAACTTCGGGCAGCGCAGGAAAATCCGTGTAAGGCTCCGATTGATACCAGTAAGCAACCGAGTAGTAGCAGTCTGCCCGGTCATCCGCATGCCCGTGCTCAATCGTGTGCTTCAAGTAACTTCTGAACGTGACCGGATTATCCGCATGCCAGCGATATAGACAATACCGTCCTCCGGTCCTCTCGGCCGACGCAATCATGTGCGCTCCGTTGTACAAGTGAGCAAAGGGCACGGCGCCGTCCCGCCCGCCGAAATCCCAAGCCCCGCAAAAGTAATCCTCCGTGCCAGTCCCGGTAATGACAGGCTTCGATTTCTCGTCGACAAAAACCATTTCATCGCCTTCTCCGAACCATCGGTCACTGTTCTGCAAAACCCCTAGAGTCACGCCCATCAAATGGCCGCGGCCCCGCGCCTCCATGAAAACGTAATTGTCTTGCCCACGCAAATTCTTTTCGTCATCTGACGACTTATACTTGTCCGCCCGAGTTGGCGTCGCCTGCCGGTATTGCGCATGAAAATAAAGCGTTCGCTCCGGAAGCGAAGGCACCAGCTGATAATCGATATTCGAGTAAAACGATCTCACCTTCTGAGCCCCTTCGTTCGTCGCCGTAATCCTCGCAGCTTTACGGAAGGGCATGCTGAAATAGCAGTTCATCGCTTTTACAGAAGAGCAATTCAGAAAGGCAGACTGGTAAACGTTGTACTCCCCGAGATTCAAGCCAAAGAAGTCACCGATTGGAACCTCGACACTCGGTTTCGCCTGCCCGTCCCAGTAGATCCGCATCACAATCTCTTTCAAATGATTCGGGCTCGGTGACGCAACTGTAAACCAGATATGGGAAACAATGCCCGGACCCTGCGCATTGAACACTTCCTTTGTCGCTCCAGGAGCAATCGCCCACCAGTCATCGTTTCCACCAGTCCGGTCATAGCTCGACTGCTTGAGCGACTGATAATCCTGCGCACAGGCATACTCGGGCAGATGATACTCGCCCGGTTGCCCAGACTGCCTCTGTGCGACCGCCGTCGACTGCGCCGCCCACCAACCAGCCAGGCCACCTAAAAATCTCCGTCGAAATGTTGTGTCCATAAATCCCGACGCTTAGCTTATCGCGCCGGCATCGTTGCGCGCGCTCAAGGCATGCCGTTCTGTGGCACAGTCAGCTTCTGGTGCAGTTCCCGTTCACTTTTGGCCCGCTCACTCTGCCCCAGCCTGTCATACACACGAGCCAGATGATAGTGCGGTTCCGGCCGTTTCGGAGCCAGCTCGACTGCACGTCTCAACTCCCCGGCTGCGTCACTATACTTGCGCTGATTTGCAAGCCACATACCAAGCTCGTAGTGTGCCTCCCAATCGCCAGGGTCAAGCCCGGCAGCGCGACGAAGCAGCGTCTCCGCCCGCTCATCTTTACCGCTGGCACTCAGCAGAGCCTTCGCTAACAGTAGTTGTGCCTTTGCATTGCTTGGTTCACCAGCTGCCCATCGCTCGTAGTCACGAGTAATCGCAGGAAGATGGTCGCCCGCCTGGTCGAGCATGCGCCCGAGAAATAGATACGGCTGCTCAATTTGCCAATCGATCTCGATCACGTTCAGAAACACGGTGATCGCCTCCTCGAACCGTCGCTGCCCATACCGCGCCACGCCCAGCACCAGCATCATCTGCGGGTCGTTCGGGTGCGCCGCGAGAGCAGCTTCCGCCACCGCCGCTGCTTCGGTAAACTCACTGCGCTGAAGCAGATTCTGCGACCAGTCAAAGGCTATCTGGGCGTTGGCTCGATCCGATTCCCAGGCAGATCGCAAGTGCGCCACCGCCTCTGCCCCCTGCCCCGTCGCCACTAAAGCCTGCGCCACCAAATCCTCGGTCATCGCTGAAGGATGTTGCGCCTGTGCTTTCCGCGCCAGCTCCAAGGCAATCTGCGACTCCCCCGCTTTCAGCGCTAGTTCAGCAGCCCGGCTCAGCGCTCCCGGATCAGCCTTCGTGCTTTCTGCATAACGGCGCTCCAGCTTCGCTGCAGACACAAACTGCCCCGTCTCGGAATAATACTTTGCGAGCGCATGAGCAACTACCGGATTATCTCCCCCCGTTGCCTCAGCACTCTCTGCTGCCGAAGCCGCTAGCTCACTTTCACCTAAGCGCCTGTAAGTCTCCGCTAAGGAACTCCACACAAAAGCATTCTGAGAGTCGATTCGCGAAGCTTCCTCCAGCTCAGCGCGCGCTTGCTGCAACTGGTTATGCTGCAACGCGACCAAACCTCGTTGCAGAAGCGAAACCGCCGCAGGCGGATCAGCAAAAAGCGAAATCAAACAGACTAGGTGAAACAACCAACCACCCTACTCGATAGCTGCCCAAAATGCGAAAGAGCCCGACCGGTCTTCCGGACGAGCCCTTTCCTTGGTGACTCACTCAGCTTAGAACTGCAACCGCAGTTGGAACTGGATGTGCCGTTCGGTCCCAGCATTGGTTGCCGTGATCCTGCCGAAGTTTGCGTCCGCTCGGTTCTGGTCCGGTGTAGAGAACTGCGGTGTGTTGGCCACGTTCGTACCTTCCGCTCGAAATTGAAGCTTAAAGCGCTCTGTGAAAGCAAAGTCCTTGAAGATCGAGAAATCAAGCGTGCGTGTCGGAGGTCCGATATTCGTTTGTAACCCAACGTTACCTTGCGACAGAGCCGCCGGCCCCGCAAAGTTCGAAATGTTGAACCATTCGGATGGTGTTCGCCCGCCCGGAGGTGCATCATTCGGGCTGCCCTTAATCAACTGCGGACCGCAGCCTGCTTCAGCGCCTGATTCCAGCTGACAGCCGCCGGAATCAAGCGTGAAAGGTACACCAGTACGCAACGATAAAATTCCGTTGATCTGCCAGTTGCCCAGAACAGACTGCGCGATCTTGTTCAAGTTCGCGCCGTACTGCTTGCCGCGGCCAAAGGGAAGATCGTAGTTGAACGACGACACGAAATTGTGCCGGATATCCCAAGATGCATTCGTATAAGAAGCGTTGTAGTTCAACGGGTTGATGTTGTAAAGTCCCGAAGATCCGGATAAGGTCGTTCCGCTATCAGCCAAAGCATGCCCATACGTGTAAGCGGCCGAAAACTGCAGACCCATGGTAAGCCGCTTCTGCAACGACGCCGTCATCGCATTGTAATTACCGATGCCAAACGTTGCCGTTCCCGAAATGCTGCCGAGATCGGGGTGAAGCCTCAAACTCTGACAGGTGATCGAGGAGTTTGTGGTAAACACGTTCGGGCATGCGTTGAAATCAGGCTGCAACAACTGATGCGATTGATGGTTCCCTTCATACCCGATCTCTAAAGCCATCTGTCCTGGCAACTGTTGCTGGATTGCCAAATTCCACTCCTGCACCATCGGATTGCGAAAATCCGGCTGTACTTCGCGAAATTGCAGCGATGACACCGGGAACCCATTAAAGACATTGAGTGGATAGCCTTGCGAAACACCACCCGTTGCCGCCCCTCCCGCAAAGAACGGATCAGGTTGGAACGATCCGACACCAGACGGTCTATTGAGCTGTGGCGATTCGTTGAATGGCGCTGATTCACCCCGGTTCGGGTTTCCGCCCTGGTTTTCCTCGCCACCGTAGAAAATTCCATAGAAGCCACGAACCACGGTCTTGGGAACAACGTTGTACGCGAAACCAAGACGGGGAGCAAAGTCCAGTTTGTCCCACGGAATCAAATAAGGACTGACCTTTCCGCGGCTCACTGTGATCGGAGTCGTAAAGAGCGCCGGGAACGTAATGCCGTTAATAGTCGCAGGCGAATTGAAGTTCGGAGGTAAAGGCGCATTCTGATTCGGGCCCTTCGGGATGTTCAGCGTCAAATCTTGCAAAACAAAGTTCGACTGACGGGCGAACTGCTCCCCAATGGGCGAGAAGAGTTCATACCGCATGCCCAGATTCAACGTCAACTTTGAGGTCAGCTTCCAGTTATCTTGCACGTAAGCCGCGTAGGCTTGCTTGGTGGAAGAGATAAAGTTTGTAGTCGAAATCTGCCCGTTATCGATAGCACCTAGGAGGAACGATGCAAATTCATCTCCCGTATCAGCGCTGTATGTACCGTTCTGGCCTCCTACATCGTTCGCATTCGAAGGCAATGCAGTTTCAGTTCGCGAGAAGTTCATCTCGCCGTGCGGGAAGGGAAATTGAAAGAAGGGGAAATGAAGGGAACGGAATTCGCCACCCATCTTAACCGAATGACTGCCCTTGGTAACGGTTAGGTTTTCAATCAAATCCCATTCGTTGTTGTATTCCTTAGTAGGCAGCCAGTCGTTCGCTCCAATCTGCCGGTAACGGCCCAAGCCGATCTGTGGCAGTCCGCCGTTCAGCGTGGTTGTCGGGTCGTATCCCTGAATGCCAAATGCCTTATACTCGTCCACGTTCGAGTTCGCCTGGGTACGCGCAGTCACCAGACGGCTGAAGCCGACACGCGCCTCATTCACAATCGTTGGTGAAAAAATATGTGCCCAGCTGATCGTTCCATTGCGTCCTAAATCCTGCTCAGAACTGCCGTAGAAATTACCGCCATCCACTGCGCCCGGGAAAGGGGTCGCGCTGCTCTTTCCGGTATTGGTCCAACTGATGCTTCCAAAGATGCTGTTGGCATCGTTCATGTGATAATCCACCCGCCCGTCGCCCTGATCCGTGTCCAGCGCACCAGGAGTCGCAGTGTAGAAGTCGTTCTGCGGAAGTGCGCCCGCAATAATCGGCTGGTTAGTCGTTGGATACTGGCTCGCGATTTTGTGTGAAACCGGATCCATGGCCGAAATGGGAATTCGATTGCCCACATAAGGAGCGCGCGCGTACACCGGCGTCGCTCCACTTAAAGCCGACAGCGATCCCGGCGCGCACCCGCTCGTGCAGATCGTTGTGGTCGGATCATAAAGCTGATTCGCCAAAACATTCTGGCCGTTGACCGTGCCAATCGACTTGCCCAGCAACGACGAGAAATCGCCGTTGATCATCGCCTGCGTAGGAACCGTGAAGAAACCACCATAGCCGAGGTTCTGAATCGATCCGCCCGCCGTCGCGATCCGTGTGCCCTGATAATCCCCGAACATAAACAATTTGTTCTTGATAATCGGTCCACCAATCGCCGCCCCGAACTGATTCTGCTTGAATGGATTACGCGGAGCGCCGGCCAGATTGTTCTCCCAGCGGTTCGCATCGAGAACCGTGTTCTGAAGAACCTCGAACAGCACCCCATGTAGCTCGTTCGTGCCCGACTTAATGCTGATATCCAGAACACCACCGGCCGCACGCCCATATTCAGCGCTCGCCCCATTGGTGATTACCTGCAGATCGCCAATCGCTTCCACCGAAGGCCCTATGACAAACGAGGTCTGGTTGATAAAATCAATGACATTTACGTTGTTGTCAACGCCGTTAATCAGGAAGTTATTCTCGCCTGTCGACCGTACCCCATTTGCAGAGAACCCCCCGCCCAACGCATCGCGAGCGCCCGGTTCTGCCGGAACCACACCAGGAGACAACAGTGCCAGGTTGGTAAAGACCCGCTGCCCACCCAGCGGTACCTGAGATATCTGAGCAGCATTCAAGTTGGCGCCGATCGCCGGAGACTCCGTCTGCAACAGCGGCGCGGATGCGGTCACCTCTACCGTCTGCGAGGAACTGCCGACCCGCAGCGTGATATTGGCAGCAATCGGTTCGCCCGGCGTTACGATAATCCCCTTCTGTTCAGCCGTGTCAAACCCCGCAGCTGAAACTTTCACGTTGTATGTACCCAAGCTCATAGCCGGACGGTTATAGGAGCCTGTGCCCGTGCTGACTGTCTCGTAAGAGAACCCAGTCTCAACGTTTGTGATGGTAATCTGCGCGTTCGGTACTGCCGCGCCTGTCGCATCGGTGATGGTTCCCGTGATGGTCCCCAGATCCCTCTGCCCAAACAAGCTGCCGCAAACGCACAGCAAGAAAAAGGTACACGTGTACCTGGTAAGCCAACGTGGCATAATCCTCCCAGAAAGCGAAAAACAACGACTAACTGACTAATCGAGACTGGGTAGAATCTATCACACTGTTTGCCAGATCTTCAATACAAAGTAGTACTTTAGTCTTAAATTCCTATAGGCGTACTGTCTCACTGCCATCCCCAAACGAGTAAGAATTGAACGCGCCTTTCGTCAACGCATACTCCGCAATAACACTTCTAACCACCGCTATTTTGACCTCCGCCGCAGTGGCCATTTTTCACGCCGACTTCCGCGACATCGCCCCTGTCAGCGGGCTGTCCCAATCCAACATCTACGGCGGGCTCACGAGCAAGGCGTACATCCTCGAAACTACGGGCAACGGCGCGGCCATATTCGACTTTGACGGCGATGGCCGGAATGACATCTTCATCGCCAACGGAACTCGTCTCGATTTCTCACCAAAAGAAGCACGGCCGCCGCACCTCTACCACAACGACGGAAACGGTCACTTTACCGACGTCTCTGCCAAAGCCGGGTTCACCCAAACCGGTTGGAGCCAGGGCGTCTGTACCGGCGATTACGACAACGATGGGCATACCGATCTGCTGGTCACCGCCTATGGTCACAACACCCTCTATCGCAATCGCGGGGACGGCACCTTCGAGGACGTCACCGGAAAGGTGAAGCTTCCCATCACCGGCATTCGCTACGGTTCGGGCTGCTCCTTCACCGATTACGACCGCGACGGCAACCTTGACCTGTTCATTGCCAACTACGTCAACCTGGACCTGAAAACCACGCCGCATCCAGGCCAGGGCGACTTTTGCGTCTGGAAGGGCATCCCCGTTATGTGCGGCCCTCGCGGGCTTCCCCTCGGCCAAAATGTGCTCTATCACAACAATGGCGATGGCACGTTCACCGACGTCTCAGAAGCTGCCGGGATCGCTAAACCGGGCGGCCGTTACGGTCTTGGCGTTGTCGCGGCCGATTTCGACAACGACGGATGGCCCGACATCTATGTTGCCTGCGACATGACCCCCAGTCTTCTTTTCCACAACCGCCATGACGGAACGTTTGAAGAGCGCGGTATGGAGGCCGGCGTCGCTTTCAATTACGATGGAGCGCTCCAGGCCGGCATGGGCGTCTCTGTCGCTGACTACGACGGCGATGGTCTGCTCGACATTGCCAAAACCAACTTCTCCGGCGACCTCACTTCGCTTTATCACAACGAAGACGGCAAGTTCTTCACCGACGTCTCCCGCGAAGCCGGCCTGGGAGCCCGCCAGTTTCTCGGCTGGGGCGTTGCCTTCATCGACGTTGACGACGATGGCTGGCGCGATCTGGTCGTCGCCAACGGTCACGTCTACCCGGAAGTGGAAGGCAAGCAACTCGGCGACAAATACCTTCAGCCGACCATCCTGTATCACAATTTAGGTACGGGCAAGTTTCAGGACGTCACCGCCGAAGCCGGTCCTGCGTTCCAGGTTCCTCGCCCTGCGAGGGGTCTCGCCATCGGTGATGTGGATGGCGACGGCAGGCCTGAAATCGTGCTCGTCAATATGAACACCACCCCAAGCTTGCTGAAGAACAGCGGCCCTCATGGCCACTTCCTGAACTTGTCGTTGACAGGTACCAAATCAAACCGCAGCGCGATCGGCGCTCGCGTCATCCTCACCGCCAGCGGCCGCAAGATGATCGATGAAGTGATGAGCGGTGGCAGCTATTACTCCCAAAGCTCTCTCACGCTGCACTTCGGCCTGGGGCCATCGGCAGTAGCCGACTCCCTCGAGATTCATTGGCCCAGCGGCGCCGTCCAAAAAATCGGCTCAACCTCGGCCGATCAGCTGCTGAAGATCAAGGAACCGTGACCCGTCACGCCACCATCCAGGCTTTTACCCGGCGCGACTTCCTCCTCATCGCCAGTGCCTTCCCTGCCCTCCACGGCTTCTCACGCCCGATTTCATCTCCGGCTACTCCGCCTCCAGCGCCTTATCTCGCCCTTCAGAGATTTATCCTTCCTGGGAACGACGGCTTTGCCGAAGAGAAGCAAGCCTGGGACATCCGCGACAGGTTGACCGCTGCCTTCTACTCAAAAGCTCTCCCAATTGCCCCCGGCTGCAAAGGTTCGTCTCCCTTGCCGCAGAGCTACCGTCAGCTCGCGCCCGACCTCCGCGAAGCCGTCTTCAGCAACTCTTCCTCCAACATCGCCGGCGGCTGGCAATCCTGGGTCGAGTCGCTCGGCAAGGTCCGCCGCGTTAACTTTTACATCCTCCCCGGCCACCTGATTCGCTACGAGGTCGCCAGCGAACACGAGGGAATGCTTCTCTACCGGGTCGGCTCGTGGCGTCAGCACTGGCAAGAGGAAAAGCTCATTGAGTTCTCTCCTCTTGAAGAGCACCTTGCCTCTGCCCCGCATCCCTGGTTTCACGATGTCACCTCATCCGCGACGCGCAACACCCCGGCTTTCGCCGACCAGCTTGGCCGCGGCACTCCTTACTGGCGAGCTCGTCTCGATCCCGCGAGCGGCATCGACGTGTATGGCAGCAACGGCATTGCCGTCGGCGATATCGACTGCGATGGCGTAGACGAAATCTACATCTGCCAACCGGGCGGCCTTCCGAATCGCCTCTTTAAGATCCATCCCGACGGTAGCCTCCTCGACATCACCCAACAGTGGGGACTTGATCTCCTCGACGACACCTCCTGCGCCTTGTTTCTCGATCTCCGCAATACCGGTCGCCAGGACCTCGTCGTCCTCCGTAGCAGCGGTCCACTTCTCTTCCTCAACGAAGGCCACAAATATCGCCTGCGCACCGATGCCTTCCGCTTCGACACTCTGCCCAAGGGCGGCTTTACCGGCATGGCCGCAGCTGACTTCGACCGTGATGGCAAGCTCGATCTCTATCTCTGCTGCTATGTCTATTTTCAGAGCGAAGCTCAGTTCACCTACGCTTCGCCCTATCACGACGCCAAAAACGGCCCGCCCAACTTCCTGTTTCGCAACAATCTGACCCTGGACGGAAGTGGTTCTTTCGAAGACTGCACCGCCGAAACCGGCATGATGGACAACAACAATCGCTTTAGCTTCGCCCCCGCCTGGTGCGATTACAACGACGATGGCTGGCCTGACCTCTACGTCGCCAACGACTTTGGACGCAAGAACCTCTACCGCAACGGAAATGGCCACTTCCACGACGTCGCCGCGCAGGCGGGCGTCGAAGACATCGGTCCCGGCATGAGCGCTGCCTGGTTCGATTACGACGGTGACGGCCAGCCTGACCTCTACGTCGCCAATATGTGGAGCGATGCAGGCCAGCGCCTCATTCACGACCCCACGTTCGCTCCCGCACAGCAAGCACCCGCCCAGTACCTCGCCCACACCATGGGCAATTCTCTATTCCGCAATCAGGGAAATGGCGCCTTCGCCGACACCACCCTGCAACAGCATGTTGCCTTCGGGCGCTGGGCTTGGTCCTCAGGCGGCCACGACCTCGACAACGACGGCCATCCCGAAGTCTTCATCACCTGCGGCATGCTCACCAACACCTCGCCGGTCGACCTGAATAGTTTCTTCTGGCGGCAAGTCGTTGCTCAGTCACCCGTCACTCAATCGCCCTCGCTCGCTTACGAGAACGGCTGGAACGCCATCAACCAGTTCCTCCGCGAAGACTACAGCTGGAATGGACACGAGCCCAACGTGCTTCACGTCCGCCGTGGCGTCCGCCACTTCGACTTCTCCGGTGTCAGCGGTCTCGACTTCGCAGACGACAGCCGCGCTTTTGCCGTAACCGATTTCGACGGTGACGGCCATCCCGACATGGTTCTCAAAAGCCGCTTAGGCCCGCAAGTTCGCCTTCTTCAAAATCGTTGCACCGGTTCCAATCAGTCGATTGCCTTCCGCCTTTGCGGGACGAAATCGAACCGCGATGCCATCGGTGCGCGCGTGGAGGTCGACGGCCAAACAAAGTGGCTCGATGCTGGCTCTGGCTTCTTGTCCCAGGGAAGCAAGCAAATGCTCTTCGGCCTCAGCACGGCCACTTCCGCAAAGCAGGTCCGCATCAAATGGCCGTCTGGGCTCATTCAGGAATTCACCAACCTGCAAGCCGGACACATCTACTCGGTCACCGAAGCCTCCGCACACGTCACCGCCGAACCCTTCCGCCAACCTCGCCCCTGGCCATCCGTAACAACCGCCGCATGCGATAACACCGCAGCCCTTCATGACACCTGGTTCCTCGAACCCGTTCCCTTGCCCACTCCCCAGCACGGTCCCGGCCTCTTCGTCGTCCCGGAGCCCACGGCCGAATACGAGATCTTCCGTCGCTATCTGTTCGACTGGCGCACGTCCCTTCGCACCCCCTTCGCTCTCCTCCTGAACGAGTCCGGCGATGCCGTAAAGTTTTATGCCGCTGTTCCTTCCGGCCATCAAGTTCAGTCCGATCTCGCCCAACTGCGTTCCGGATCGCCGCCACCTGCCCTTCCCTTCCCCGGTTTCTACGTCAAGCCACCTCACCGCGACTTCTTCAAATTTGGTGTCGCTTTCCTTTGGGCCGGCTATCCGGACCGCGCCC
>CAXTMN010000074.1:14550-24370 GCA_964245395.1 uncultured Bryobacteraceae bacterium | reverse complement strand
AAATGCCGCACTAATCGAATTGCTGCCTTGCTTTCCTGCTTCGTACCACGCCGCTGCTCTGCTTGGACCTTCACCGAGAGAACAGCTACCATAAGCCCGCCACACGCAGAGAGCACGATCGAGGCAGCGACCGCGCCTGCCATACCAAGAGCGACCAAGAGAGCAACCCTTCCCATTCCGGCTAGCGGAAGGGCTATTGAAAGACATAGGGCGGTTGTAGCCGCGGCAAGCACCAACCAGACGCGGCGACGCAGTTTGACGTCAATGAGGGGAGCCCAGAGGAAATTAAGAATCCAGGGCAGCGACAACAAAGACGTGACGTGCGCAATCTGGTCCACGGGCGTACCGGCCCTGCTGAGCAGAAACGGCAATGAGGTCGAAACGAAGCCAAGGTAAATGCCTTGGGGCAGAATCAAAATACTGAAAATCCAAGGAGCTGGCCAGGAAGACTTGGAGGAGGGCAATTTAACGACCGACAGCCGCCGATATGCGCTGGCCATTCGGAAACCGCAGTTTCATCGTGTCCAAAATCAATGAACGAAAGACCTGATGGTGATGGATATGACGTCCGAACGGATAGAGGGCCGCCCAGCTCATAACAGGGTCGCGCTCCACCGTGGCCGCTTCCACGAACCAGTCCGCCGCGGCGTCATAATCCTCGGCTCCCATCGCGGCCTGCGCCAACTGCGAAGCGGGGATAAACTGCGGACCAACCCGCTTCCTGGACTCAAGTTCCTGGTAGCCTAAGCGGGCAGTTCCTCGTTCTCCGTTAAGCCCCATGAAGAGATACCGCATGCCGATGTTGATAGTGCTCTCAGGAACGGTGACCGGCACCTGCGCCATGGCCTGTGCTGCGTCGTTGAAATTACCAGTAGCTTCTTTCAGAATCGCCAGGTGAAGATAGGGAAGGTAATGATCGCTGGGGAAAAGCTCAAGGGTAGAGCGCAGAGTCTCCTCCGCCTCGGGATATCGTCCGGTCACAATCTGAGACAGCGCGAGGTCGCCTCGGACGGACGCTACGTCATGAGCGAAATGCCCCACTGCGTCGCTTAAGATCTGCTGCCCTTCGTCGAAGCGCAGCTGCGAGGCTAGAAACGCCGGGTACCAGGCATGGTATTTTGCTTCGCCGTGACTGAGAGCGATAGCACGATCGAAAAGAACTTCAGCAGCTGGCCAATTGAACTCCAGTGCCATTCGAATCCAAGCCTCGACGAGGCTGCGCTCCCAAGGCTCATGACCGGCTTGTTTGGCCTTTTTAATGAGCGCTGCCGCTGCGTTCAGCTCGATTCGCGGGTCTCCCCCATACATGGCGCGAGCGGCATGCACCATGGCCTGGAGCGAAAGAACACGGGGATGCTCGGGATGTTCATTGGCCGCGAGATTTAGGTATCGAAAGGCAGCTTCGTGGCCTGATAACGTGCGCTTGTCGAATGCAGCTTTCGCGTTCGCAATATGCATCGCCGCTTTATCGCTTACCTTGGAAGCCGCGATGGTCGGCTCGTAGAAAATCTGCGGAACGTAAGAGCCAGGAGAAAGCAGAAACCTTACGGGATCGTGGCGACCTTCGGTCTCATAATAATGGCCGAGCTTCGCGCGAAGATTCTTGGCCGTTACCCGAACGATAGGATCTTTGTGGGGATCGTAGTCGTTGGGCCTGCCAAAAACGTCAGCCCCGATAACACTCTCCTTGATCTGACCGTGAGGCACACCGCGACCGACAGCGTCAACCAGATACCGGAGCAACTGGCACGCGCGATTGCTGCGAATCAGCGGCTCGCGCTTACAGATCAGGTCAACCTGGGCCGATATTTCGCGAATACCTGGAGATTGCATGGGGTTAACTTTCGATTATCTCCCGCTTCCAAGATGCTCCAGGTTAATTGCCGCTTTACCCCAAGACCCTTGGTTTGATGTCAATTTTATTCAACAATCATTTCTACGGTCGGTCTCTTAGGTTGAGCAGCTAAAGCATAGAACTCCCTTCCGTTTGGGAGCCTAAAGCTTCTTTGATCGAAGTTAGCGCCACCGGAGGAAACAAACATGAGATCCCTGAAAGCGAGACGCCAATCGATGGCGGACAAGACGGCAAGGTCCTGCGTAAGCCAGCTATGTCGGATATCTATTTCGGGACTTCTTACTTACGGCGGGGTTCGCGCCACTCGTTTGTTAGTGTCTACTTCGAGGTATTTTGGGCCAAGATCGCAACTAACAAGCACCTTCCATAGGCCACTGCCGGACCCATGTGATTTCACCAAAATGTCACTTGCATTGCTTTCTCGCTGTCTGCTAGGCTTTCTCAACGGGCGTCGGACGAGAAGACTCTCGGCGGAGAAATCAGTGTTCCATGACAACGTTGGTTGTACGCGGAAGTTTGATAGTAAGTCGGTTCATCGTGTCTTACAGTCGCAGCGTCTAGTTACTCCCCGCCTCTTGGTTGGCGCATTCTTGCTTGCCACTTTCGTACGAACCGTTCCAGCGGACACGATCAACTTCGACGCCATCGATGCTTCCGCCGGGGACGTCATACTCGATAATCTTAATCCTTACCAAGGGTTTAACTGGAAGAACATTTCCGTCTATACCAGCGTTCCCGGATTCCCCGGATACAACAACGGCATCGTCTCGGGAGCCAACGCAGCCTACACCGCAGGCGACGCGTTGGGCTCTCCCATCATCGGCAGCATTACCGCATCCAGTCCGTTTAACTTCATCAGCGGCTATCTGGGCTCAGGCTGGTACAACGGCTTAGCTGTGACGCTGAATGGTCTCTCCAACGGCGCGCAGAGATTCAGCCAAACCGTTACTGTAAGCACGGCGGGAGCGCAGTTCTTCGCGTTTAATTTCACCGGCATCAATGAGCTCGATATCTTCTCTACTGTTTCCGCGACAACGAGCGACCCTTACGGTTGCGGCCCCTCCAGTTGCAGCCAGATCACGTTGGACGATGTAACCCTGACTCCCGCACCTGCATCGCCTGAACCTTTCAGTTTTGCGCTGACGGCGCTCGGCATCCTGGCAATCGCGGCCTACGGCCGCTTCAAGAACATCCTTTTCTCAAAGAACTAAGCAGCGCTCTCGTTCCAAGGAGGAACCATGGCACGCACTTCGTCCGTATTCGCGGCTGATCCGTGGAGAAGTTTCATCAGCCTGCTGCTGGTGATTACCGTAACCGGAACCAGCATCCCTTCCGCTAGGGCCGCGCAATCGGCCTCCAGTCTGCACACGAGGGGCACAGCCGGTGTGACGACGCACATCGCTCTTGACTCGGCCAGGATGAAGCTGAGCCAGATGCAGACAAAAATCAGCCTCGCCACGAAGGCCGCCGTCTCGGCACTCAATCCGCCGAGCGAGTTTGCCCGGCTCAAGTCGCAATTTGAGGAGCCGCTGATTGCAACTGGTCCGACGTCGCCGAAAGAAGACGACGCACTTTTCAGGTCCCTAAAGTCATATCGCGACCGCACGGTGGAGGATGACTTCACTTCGCTGAATGTTTTTCTCTCAGATAACCCTCGCTCTGCATGGCGAGTCGGCTTGCTCACCAACCTTGGGCTTCTCGACTACCACTACGGGTACTTCTCGCGCTCCATCGATGCGTGGACAGAGGCCTGGCAGAGCGGAAGATCACTAACGGAGCCTCAAGGAAAAGCATTAACGGATCGCGCCTTCGCCGAGCTTGCCCGGATGCATGCCCGATTGGGCCACGCTGACGTATTGGAAGCGCTCTTCAAGGATATGGGAGATCGTAAGGTGACGGGCTCCGCGACTGAAATCGTCACCGGAGCGCACGAAGGCTTATGGATGATGCGGCACGACCCCGGCGTTTCGTATCTTTGCGGCCCCATGGCTTTGAAGAATTTCCTGCTTGCGCAGGGAACGGCATCCAAGAAATTGCAGTTTCTCGATGATTTTCGCTCAGGGCCAAACGGAGTGACGTTCAATGAAGTTGCACAGCTTGCCGAGCGGGCGGGACTCGACTCCCAACTAATCTATCGCACGGCAGGTCAACCTGTCCCCATGCCTTCCGTCGTGCACTGGAAGGTGAACCACTTCGCTTCATTGTTGGGTTATAGCAACGGACGCTATCACGTCCAAGACCCCACCTTCGGAGAGGATTTGTGGATAACGCCCGCTGCATTAGATGCCGAAGCCTCGGGCTACTTCCTTGTGTCCCAAACGAAATATTCAGATTCTTGGAAGGCGGTCAGCCTGAAGGCAGCGCAGGCTATTCGCGGGATGGGTTATACGAACCAGCAACAGGTTGGCAGGAGTACATGCAATCCCGACGAGGGAGCCAACTGCACCTGTAGCGGATCGTCGATGTCCTCAGCAGGTGGCTCTTCATCGGGCGGTGGAACCGGGAACAACGGACTGTGCAGCTATGGAATCAGCCAAATGAGCGTGAGCCTGAATCTTAGCGACATCCCCGTAGGTTACAACCCGCCCGTAGGCCCCAGCGCCAAGGTGGGCATTGTATACAACCAGCGGGAAGATAGCCAACCGGCTACGTTCGCTTGGTTTAACGTCAGCCCGAAATGGACCTTAAGCGTGCTCTCTTATATACAGGACGATCCGCGTTTGTCCGGCTCCAGCGTCTCGCGCTACGCGGCGGGTGGCGGCAGCCTTGCGTATTCCGGCTATAACTCGACTACAAAGGCGTTTACGAGCGAGACATCTAACGCGGCTGTCTTGGCGCAGACATCAGCCTTTCCGGTTAAGTACACGCGAAGCTTCCCTGACGGTCATCAGGAAGTCTATGCTCAATCGAATGGAGCAACGAGTTATCCCCGCCTCGTTTTCCTAACCCAAATTACCGATCCCGCCGGAAACGCGCTGTCGCTCAATTACGACGCTCAGTTTCGGCTTACCTCAATTACAGATGCCACCGGACGAGATACGACCTTCAGCTACGAGACTTCAAACCCCCTTCTTGTGACCACGATCACCGACCCGTTCGGGCGGGGCGCTCATCTGTCCTACGATTCGGCGGGCAGGCTAAGTCAAATTCAGGATGTGCTTGGGCTGAAGTCCCAGTTCACCTATGACGGCTCTTCCCTGATTAATGCCTTAACCACACCTTATGGAACGACGCATTTCGCGTATAGCGACAGTAGCAGTAATCCAACGGGCGATGCCACGAGATGGTTGAACGTGACGGACCCGCTGGGGAACACGGAACGAATGGAATATCGAGTAGGGGCTCCGGGTAGCTCTGCTTCCGATCCGGCGAATACCGTTCCTGTGGGAATGAATACCTACAACAACGCGCTTTATTACCGCGACAGCTTCTATTGGGACAAACACGCCTATGCCATCGCCCCAGGCAATTATTTGATGGCCCGCAACATTCACTGGCACCATTGGTCTCCGAATAACAACTACACGGCGGACTCGATCGAGAGCACGAAGGCACCGCTGGAGAATAGGGTCTGGTTCGACTATGAGGGCCAAGGCATCGCTTACCTTTCCGGGACTTACGACAAACCTACAGTTATTGGCCGTGTTTTGGATGACGGCACGAGCCAACTTAGCAAGGTCACCTACAACACGACAGGCAACATCACGGACATGATCGATCCCGTGGGGCGTGAGACGCAGTTCACCTATGCCGCCAACGGGATTGATCTGCTGACGGTGAAGCAGAAAACCTCCACGTCGGGTTACTCCACCATTGCGCAGTTCACTTATAACACGCAGCATCTTCCCCTGACTTGCACCGATGCGGCGGGGCAGACCACGAATTTCATTTACAATCCAGCCGGGCAGCCTATGCAAATGACCGACGCGCTCGGGGAGATGACGAGTTGGCAGTATGACGGCTTCGGATATCTGACGACCGTCATTAATGCAAACGGGCAGACCCAGGCCAGCTCTACCTACGATCAGTATGGCGACGTTGCGGCCGTAACGGATTCAGAAGGTTATTCCGTCGCTTATGCGTACGATGCATTTGACCGCTTGACGCAGGAAACGTTTCCGGACGGTACAACGCGCAAATACATTTACACTAACCTCGATCTCACATCCGCAACAGATCGACAGCAAAACACCACGCAATATGCCTACGATGCTGTCCGCAACCTTTTGAGCACGACCGATCCGCTGCAGCACGTCACGAAAATGGGCTATTGGGAGAATCGGTCGCTCAAGAATCTGACCGATCCTAACGGCAACACTACCTCCTGGAACATCGACGTACAAAACCGCGTGACTGGCAAACATTATGCGGACGGAACTCAAGTTGTAAATGCATATGAGAACACCACCAGCCGATTGAAATTACTCACCGATGCTCTGGGACAGGTCAAAACCTTCAACTACGGCAAAGACGACACCCTGACGAATATTGCCTATACGAAGACCGTCAATCCTACGCCGAACGTGAGCTTCATTTATGATCCTTATTTCCGCCGCGTCATTTCGATGACGGACGGTAACGGAACCAGAGCCTATACGCATCAACCGACTGGTTCTCTTGGTGCGTTGCAACTTCTGAAGGAATCCGGGCCATACACGAACGATGCTATTACCTACGCTTACGACCAGCTTTCCCGACTCGCGTCTCGCACAGTGGACACCAGCACGGAGAACTTCGCGTACGACAAGCTGTCCCGGTTGAAGACTCATGGCACGGCGCTCGGCATCTTCAACCTTGCCTATCTGGGCCAGACCGGACAGATCACGAGCCAACAAATCAACACCGGAACAGTTGGTACGACGTGGCAATATGAGACAAACACGAACGACCGCAGGCTCAAGGCTATCAACAACAGTGGCGCGACCCGCAGCTTCAACTTCACAACCACGCCCGAGAACCTGATTACGCAGACGCAGGAGACAGCTTCGCAGGGCAGCGCTTGGGCCCCGAAAACCTGGAATTACAGCTACGACAACGCCTATCGATTGACCGAGGCAACGTCAAGTGCGGGTACGTATGGGTATGGGCTTGATCCGACGGACAATATCACGTCAGTCCAATCTCCGAATGGAAGTGCGAGTGCCAGCTATAACAATCTGAACCAGATTGTAAATTATGGCAGCTACGGCTATCTTTACGACAAGAACGGCAACGTGCTGGATGACGGCCTGCGCACATACGCGTGGGACGCCGAAAACCGGCTTTTAAGCGTTACCTCAAAATCGAATTCGGCGCAGAAGACCACGTTTCGATATGACGGCCTAGGTAGGCGGACAGCCATCGACACGACGAATGGTATGACGAGTGAAAACCGCTATCTCTGGTGCGGCGAGCAGATATGCCAGGCGAGGACATCGGGCGACGTTGTTGAGCGGCGGTATTACTCTGAGGGCGAATATCTTCCACTTGGCGGAACGAGCCTTTATTATTCGCAGGACCAGCTTGGGTCCGTGCGCGATGTGCTTGCCGCCCAGAATGGCAGCCGCGTGGCTTCGTTTGATTATGACCCTTATGGCAGCCCGAGCCAAAGCAATGGAAGGGTGAGCACGGATTTTCGCTATGCGGGGCTATTTTATGACCAGCAGGATGGCTTCTACCTGACACCATATCGTACGTACGATCCCAACACTGCCAGGTGGCTTTCACGTGATCCAGCCGGCTTGATTAGTGGGCAGAACAGCTACTCCTATGCTGATTCTAATCCCGTGACGTCAATCGATCCGTCTGGTTTGTATTGCACCAGTTACAGCGGAACTGTTACCTGTTCCCCTCCCGGACTTGGAGCGAGTGTCAGTTTCCCCCAACCGCAGGGCTGGGCTGCATCCTATCTCTCCACCGATATTTTCCAACATAGCTACGACGTACCGGTCTCGACTCTAAATGATTGTAAGAATCAGCTAATGCAGGCAATCATAAACAGCCCAACCCCTGGGAATCCCGAACCTGCTACGCCTGCGGGGACACCCAACGATGCGACACCGGGCGATATGAGTGCCCTTGGACCCAGCCCCGTGATCTCATATTTAACGAAGGATTCAGCGGGTGATCAAGTCGTCGTGAACGTGACCCAGCAGGGCCACCCTCTATTCCCAGGTTACGTTGTGAGACTGGTGACGGCAAATCCAGGGGGATTAGGTCTAACAGTGCACAATTATGGCGAGGGCTGGGCTATTAAACAAAGCGACCTCTTGCCTTGGATTCCGGCTTACATAGATAATCACTGGCTTTCTCAAACGCAAGGTCTTATTAATGGCCTGAATCCGTGTGGTTGTAGCAATTGAGTAATGCATAAATGAGCCGCGTGGTGTTGCAGATAAAAACCTGGATAGAGACTATAATCTGGTTGATCGCCGCTCCTCTCGTCGGCGTACTAACGCAATTCACCTCGAATAGGCTGGGAGTTGATGCGGAAACCTTGGTTCTTCCTGTCGGATTATTTGCAGCAGCCATCGGCTTGCTCCTCAGGCTCAGAAGGCGGATGAGAACGTTAAGGGCTGCTTTGATCGCGGTGGTTTTTTCGATTCTCTCCACTTATACGTACTTCTTGGTGATTGTGATATTAGTTGATCCATGTTGTTGAACATAATCAGGCGATCTAGATATATTTACCAGGGGGGCATGAGACCGATTTCGATCAAACTTTACTGTCGAATGTCAAGGCCGGAGATATAAACTGACTACGAAGCTAAGACATAAGTGCGGTTATACATTTTCGGCTTCTTCTTCGAAAAATGTAGGTATCGATCGTTAGGCAGCTTCGTGGCGTAACTTCACACGTTAGAGTGCTCTGTTACCCATTTGGCGTTGTCGGCTCACAATACACGCCAACGGAGTGAATGTTGCAAGCGAATGTAACACGGCAAGGTTTTCTGTTCGGCGCTCAGAAGTGGTTGACATGCATGCGAGATTGGCCTGCCCCCAAAGTTCATCCATTAACTTAGCCGATGTCAGCGCCACTTTCTTATGGCACGTTGCAGCCGTCATTCGCTAGGTCAAATGACGGTTTTTCCCCTGCGCTATAGGGCGCACTCTCGTGAATAGACAAATCCTATGACCTACTCGCTTTGCGCCTGCGGTCACAGCGCCATCGACATCGCAATGGACGGTCTCCTCAACGAAAAGGAGAAAGACAATGGCAATCATTTGCACGTTCAAGAAAGAGCGCAGGATTCGCAGGCTATATCGAGACGCTCACACTCAAGGCAAAACTTATTTTCGAGCCCAGGGACAAGAAGAACCGAAAGCCCCGACAAACCCATATCGACGTCATAGAGGCTAAGCCGCGAATACATTTGCAGCGAGCTCGACAAGGATGATGAAGCAAGAGCACAACGGAGGCTGACGCAACAAGACCATATTCTTAGAGGGCGAAACTTCGCCCGTATGCGCCGTATCCCATGCGCCTCTAATCAACCTCACCCTTGCTTATCAGAAGATCGAAAGCGCGCGAAAGACAAGCACCGCCAAACAGAAGCCGCGCAAAGCGCCGCATGGAGAGATGGGTGCGCGGCATAACCGTTTGTGGCGCTTGCTTTCACATCGCCTTCTGATCCGCTGCGGTTTCGTTGAGAGGCTGCATGGTGCGGCCTTCGAACTCAAATCAGGAGAACGAAGCCATGACGGACAGCAACGATTCCATCAGCGCCTATCAACGCTACCAAGAGGGTTTGCCCAAAGCCCGCGCGCTTAGCAAGACTGAATCCTCAGAGCGAAACAGCAACATGCTTGAAAACTCCGCGCCTGCCGCTACAGTGACGGGCGCAACCAAGGCGAGCAGCACCATGGCCCTACCCGTCCGAGCCGCCCGAAAATGGCACTCACCAAGGCCTACGCCCGACCATTCAAATCAGCTTGAACTTTTCGCGTCGCCGCCGTCAGATGCGCAGGCGCAGAATGGGATAGCAG
>CAXTMN010000074.1:5427-14540 GCA_964245395.1 uncultured Bryobacteraceae bacterium | reverse complement strand
GTTCGTGCGCGTGTGGCGTCAGTCGCCGTCTTTCGACGGCGCGCGCGGCGCGGCGACGACGTGGATCATGGGCATTGCGCGTAATCTGGCCATCGACGAATTGCGCCGCCGCGGCGCGCGCCCCAACATAGCCGCAGGCAACGCGGACGCGCAGCTTGAGCTTGTCGAGTCGGCGCCGGCAGATGCGCAGGCGCAGAATGGGATAGCAGGGACAGATGACGGAAGACCGAACTCGCCTGGGACAGATGATTCTCAGCTACTGGCGCGACACGCAGCCGGACATGCTCGCCGAGCTGTCCCGAAGCAACTTGCTTTCACAGACGCTGCAGCAGACCGAAGAGAGGACGGCGGAGCTGCTCCACGAGCTGGTGGCCGTCCGGAAGATGCAGTACCAGTCCGCCTGGGAGATAGCGATACAGGAATGGGCGCTCCCGTCGATCGCGGACCGCCCGTCATCGCCCTCGACGTTGAACCCGAGCCCTCCCCGTCGCGCGACTTCCGAATAACCGACGCCCACCGCATCGGACAAGGCGGCCTGCACGAGAAAGCCCGCGATAACGTCGCGGCCATCCGGGCGCTGAAACGCCTCGAATCCGAAAACCGCGACGCGACCGATGCAGAGAAAGCCCTCCTCGCCCGCTATGTGGGCTGGGGCGCGATGGCAAGCGTATTTGACTTGCATCAGCCCAGTGAATGGAAACAGACCGCCAAAGATGTCAAGGAGCTGCTGACACCAGCGGAATACGAATCCGCCCGCGCCTCGACGCCCAACGCCCATTTCACGTCACCGGAGGTGATAGCGGCGATATGGGAAGGATTGCAGCGCATCGGCGTCCCCGAAGGCGCAAACGTGCTGGAGCCCTCCATGGGTGTCGGCCATTTTCTTGGCCTGCAACCGGGCGCGCTGATGAAAGCGTCGAAGCGCACCGGCATCGAGCTGGACCAAGTGACCGCGCGCATCGCCAAGAAGCTCTACCCGGATGCCACGATATTCGCCAAGGGCTTTGAAGAAACGCCCCTGCCGGACAACTATTTCGACGTGGCTGTTGGCAATGTGCCGTTCGGCGACTATGCCGTGCACGACCCGTCCTATAAGCGCGGGCTCACGCGCGCGATCCATGATTACTTCTTCGCCAAGTCCCTGGACAAAGTAAGGCCGGGCGGCGTGATGGCGCTGATCACCAGCCGCTACACGATGGATAAGCAGGATTCCGCGATGCGCGAGTATCTCGCCCACCGCGCTGACCTGATCGGGGCTATACGCCTTCCCAACACGGCGTTCAAAGCCAATGCCGGTACGGAAGTGACGACCGACATTCTTTTCCTGCAAAAGCGTTCACCCGGACGGGAGCCGAGCCAAACGTCTTGGAAAGAACTTGGCAGCATCGACAGCCCGCAAGGCGAGATCCACCTCAATGAATATTTCGTGCAGCATCCCGAGATGATGCTCGGGCAAATGAAGCTCGAAGGCACGATGTACCGGGGAGCCGAGCCGACCTTGGAGGGCAAGCTCACGCCCGAGATCCTGGCCAGTGCAATAGCGAACCTTCCCGAAGGCGTATTCGTCCCCCGCGACCGGCAACGCCCGCCCCCGCGCGTGCTTCTCGACCAATCCCCCGTTCTCTCCGGCGTGAAGGACGGAGCCTACGCCCAGATCGATGGCAAGCTCGCCGTTCGCAACGGTGGCAGCTTCGAGCCGCTGCAATGTTCGGCCGCGACGTCCGAGCGCATACGCGGCTTGCTGGCGATCCGCGATGCGGTGCGCAAGGTATTCAAGACGCAATTGGACGATGCGCCGGAAAGCGACATCAAGGAAGCACGCGCGGGGCTGAACCGCACATATGACGCATTTGTCGCCAAGCAGGGGCCGTTATCCTCGCGCGAGAATATCCGCGCTTACGCCGGCGATCCCGACCAGCCTTTACTCCTGTCCCTGGAAAACTACGATGCGGAGACGAAACGCGCCAGCAAGACCGCCATATTCGAACGCCGGACGCTGGAGCGCTACAAGCCAGTCGAGCATGTGGAGACGGCAGCCGAGGCGCTGGCCGTCTCACTCAACGAAACCGGAGCCATCCACTGGTCCCGCATGACGGAAGTCACCGGGAAAAGCGATAAACAACTTCAGCGTGAACTTGACAGCTTGATTTACCGCAACCCCGAAGGCGCATGGGAAACCGCCGACAGCTACCTGAGCGGCAATGTGCGCGAGAAGCTGAAAGTCGCGCAAGCCGCCGCCACTCTTGGCCCGTCGTATAAGCGCAACGTCGAAGCGCTCCAAGCCGTGCAGCCGGAGGATTTGAAACCGGGCGATATCAGCGCCCGCCTGGGCTCTTCCTGGATTCCGGCGAGTGACGTAAAGCAATTCATCATGGAAACGCTTGATGTTGCGGCAAGATCAGTCTCGGTGCAACATGCCGGCGCGATTGCCACCTGGACGCTGAGCCTCGATGTCTCAGCCAAGAACAGCGTCACCAACACCACGACGCATGGCACCGCCAGAGCCAAGGCTTCGGACCTGATAGAAGATGCGCTGAACGGGCGCACCCCGACCATCTACGACCAGCTCGACCGTGATACCCGCGTCATCAACCAGCAGGAGACGATAGCGGCCCGCGAAGCGCAGCAGAAGCTGCAAAGTCGATTCAGCGAATGGATATGGCAAGACGAAGCCCGAGCGGAGCGGCTTGCCCGGCACTATAACGAACTTTTCAACAACCTGCGCCTGCGCAGCTTTGACGGCTCGCATCTGAGCTTCCCCGGCATGGCGCGCGAGCATCTGCGCGATCACTCGCTCGATAAGCACCAGAAGGATGCGATCTGGCGCATGATTCAGAGCGATAACACTTTGCTCGCGCATTGCGTCGGAGCGGGGAAGACCTACGAGATTACGGCTGCCGCCATGGAGATGCGGCGCATCGGCCTGGCGAAGAAGCCGATGATCGTGGTGCCCAACCATCTGGTCGAGCAATGGGGAGCGGCCTTTCTTCAGCTCTATCCGCAGGCGCATATCTTCGTTGCCGGCAAAGAGGATTTCGCGGCAGGCAACCGGCAGAAAGCCATGTCGCGGATCGCGACCGGCAACTACGACGCGGTCATCGTTTCGCACAGCTCCTTTGAAAAGCTGCCCGTCTCGGATCAAACTTTCGAGCGCTTTATAAACAAGCAGAAGACCGATCTCGAGGAGGCGATACGCGAGGCCAAGGCCGAAAGCGGCGATAGCCGCAGCATCGTCAAGGAACTCGAAAAAGCGAAGAAGCGCTTGGATACCAAGCTTAAAGAACGGTTTGCGCGGGAGAAGAAAGACAACACCGTCAGTTTCGAGGAGATGGGCATCGACCAGCTGTTCGTGGACGAAGCCGATCTGTTCAAGAACCTTTATTTCTTAACGAAGATGAACCGGATAGCCGGGTTGCCTAATTCCGACAGCAACCGAGCTTCCGACATGTACATGAAGACGCAGTATCTGCGGGAGCGCGGAGGGCGGATAACGTTTGCGACCGGCACGCCGATCTCCAACACCATGGCCGAGATGTACACGCTCCAGCGCTATCTGTCGCCGGAAGCCCTGAAGGCTGCCGGAGTCGAGCACTTCGACGCTTGGGCGGCCAATTTCGGGGAGCCCGTGACATCGCTCGAGTTGGCACCCGACGGCTCCGGCTACCGGATGCATACGCGCTTCGCCAAATTCGTCAACCTGCCCGAGCTGCTTTCGATGTTCCGCAGCTTCGCCGATGTGCAGACCGCCGACATGCTGCACCTGCCACGGCCCGCC
The DNA here is from genome assembly GCA_964245395.1 of uncultured Bryobacteraceae bacterium. Taxonomy (GTDB): domain Bacteria; phylum Acidobacteriota; class Terriglobia; order Bryobacterales; family Bryobacteraceae; genus Bog-105. The sequence continues at coordinate 10,765 of CAXTMN010000074.1, read as the reverse complement.
ATCCAGGGCGGAAAGCCGCATGCGGTGGCGGCCCCTTCCTCCCCGGAACTGAAAGCCTATGTCGAAACGCTAGTGGAACGCGCGCAAAAGCTGCGAAACGGCCATGTGGACCCGCGCAAGGACAATATGCTCAAAATCACCAGCGAAGGCAGGAAGGCCGCGCTCGATATGCGCCTGGTCGATGCGGCCTGCGATCCGTATGGCAATACCAAGATCAGCCGCGCCATCGAGCTCATCCATCAGACCTGGGAAGCATCGCATGCGAAACGTTCGACCCAGCTGGTCTTCTGCGATCTCTCGACGCCCAACCCCGATAAGTTCAACGTCTATGACGATCTCCGGGCCCGGCTCATCGAAAAGGGCATTCCGCCCCAAGAAATCGCCTTCATCCATGACGCCGATACCGACGCGCAGAAGAAAACGCTTTTCGACGCGGTCAATGCCGGACGCATCCGCATCCTTCTGGGCTCGACCGAGAAAATGGGCGCCGGGACCAACGTCCAGAAACGCCTCAAGGCCCTGCATCATCTCGATGCGCCATGGCGGCCGCGCGACATCGAACAGCGCGAAGGCCGCATCCTTCGCCAGGGCAACGAGAATGAGCAAGTCGAGATCTACCGCTACGTCACCGAGGGCAGCTTTGACGCCTATATGTGGCAGACTCTGGAGACCAAGGCCCGCTTCATCCAGCAGGTGATGAACGGCAGCGTCACGGTGCGCCAAGCGGAAGACTTAGAGGGCGGCGCTCTCACCTATGCCGAGATCAAGGCCATCGCTTCGGGCAATCCCGCCGTGATGGAAAAGGTGAAAGTCGATACCGAGGTCCGCAAGCTCGACCAGCTGCGAGCCGCGCATATCAACCAGCAGCACGCCATCAAGTGGGAACTGAAAAGCCTCCCCGAACATATCGGGCATGCGCAGAAGATGCTTGCCAAAGCCAAAGCCGACATGGAAACCCGCGACGGCCATGCCGAAAATGAATTCGCCATGACGGTAGGCAATCACATCTACACTGGCAAAGGCGCGCGCGAGGAAGCGGCCAAGGCATTGACGGACGCGGTCCTGTCCTGGCGAGGCGACAAGACGCTAAAGGCGCGAGCGAGTTTCAAAGGCTTCGAGATCGTAAGCCGTGGCAATAGCTTTTCCGATGAAGCCCTGCCGGATCTATTCGTGCGCGGCAAAGGAATCTATCAGGCAAATCTAAACCCGGAGAATCCCATCGGCACGATACAGAGCATCGAGCATACGCTGCGCTCGCTCGACCGTCACGCCGAGGATGCGGAGCGCCAAATAGAGAGCAAGCAGAAAGCTTTCGCCGAATACCAGGCGCAGCTTGGCCGCGCCTTCGAGCATGAGGAAAAGCTCAAGGAGTTGCTATGCAGGCAGGCGCAGCTTAACGCCGCACTCGATTTAGGCAAGAACGAGCGCCAGGTAGCGTCGGGAGAGCCTGAACCGGAACCGGAGGCCAAAGGATTCGTCGCCCGGCTCGCCCAAGAGCGGGAGTCGGCCCATGCGCTCTGAGGTTGCATTCACATCCCCGGACTCTATACTGCCGCTTCCAAGCAGCACGGAGCGGGGTATGGCGGATGCCGTGAAAGAAGCCTTTCGGATGATCGACGCGTTCGCCAGCGTAGGAGCCGCCAGCTTCGACCTGACGCATATCGATATCGATGGAGAAAAGCGAGGATTCAGGCCCAGGCAATCCGCCGTGCAGGTGAAGAACTCGCTGCCGATTCTCATGCAGAACGCTCCGGCTCGCCGGAACAATATCATCGTCCGTCCCTACGGGGATAACGTTACGCTCGTGCAACTGGACGATCTCGATGAGAAGAAACTGGCGCGCGTAAGCCCGGCAGCGTTTCTGGTGATCTCCACCAGCCCCGGCAATCATCAGGCCTGGGTTGCCGTTGGCGCGCTCCCGTCGGAGGAGATGAAAGACTTCGCACGGCGCTTGCGTAAAGGCGCGGGTGCCGACCTTTCCGCCTCAGGTGCGACCCGCGTGGCGGGCACGGGGAATTTCAAGCGCAAATATGAGCCGGAGTTTCCGACCGTCGCCATTACGCAATGCACGCCAGGCTATATCGTGACGAAAGAGCAGCTTGAACGGATGGCATTGGTAGCGGCTCCGGAGCCGGTAAAGAAAGCGCCAGCTTTCCTCCTTCGAGCTTCAAACAGGCGTGAACGCGGCGTCTGGCCCTCCTACGAGCGATGCCTCGAATCAGCACCCTTGAATCACGCGGGCGGCGCGCCGGACGTGAGCCGGGCGGATTTCACCTGGTGCATGGTTGCCTCCGATTGGGGATGGCCGGTCGAATCTATTGCGCAACGCCTGATGCTAGTCAGCTCTAAAGCCAAGACGGAAGGCCAGCGCTATGCCGCCATCACTGCCGAGAATGCAGCGGCAGCGGTCGAGGCAAGGCAGTATCGAGGGCGATAGGGCTTGGCTTCCTGGCGTTGAGCGGCAGCTGCACCTTGCCGCCTGTTTTTGAACGCAATGATGCTATATCCGTCCAGCTTGATTTCGCAGTCTTCTCGTTCTTGCAGCGCCGTGGTGCTGAGGAGCAGCATCGGGCTCATAGATGTTGGCTTGCCGTTATCCTTCGCCATTGATCACTGTTCCACTTAACCGCGCCATTCCTCTCCTTTCAAACGTTCGCAACACCCAAGGCGAAGTCTCTCTATAGGGCACGTTGCAGCCAGTGACCGGAAAAGATCAATAACGAATCTTCCGGTGCGCTATAGGGCGCGCATTCCATCGCGAATAGGCAAGATTCTATGACTTTTCCGGTCACCGCCTGCGGACACTGTGCCGTCGAGATCGCATTGGGCGGTCTCAAACCAAAGGAGACAAGAGCATGGCTATCATCGGAAAATTCACCAAAGACGGCGAAGGCTTTACCGGCAGCATCGAAACCCTCACCCTCAAAGCGACTATCCGCATTACGCCGGTCGAACGCAAGAACAGCGACAATCAACCCGATTACCGGGTCGAGCACGTCACCTCCGACTTCACATCCGATATCGGCGCGGCCTGGCGCAAGAAGAACGATAAGGGGTCACAGTGGCTTTCCCTCAGCATCGACGATCCGAGCTTTCCCGGCAAACTCAACTGCAATCTCTTCAAGACCGGCATCGAACACGGCTATGAGCTGGTCTGGGAACGTGCACGCCCCCGCGACTAACCCGAACCAACGGGCGGCTTCCGGGCCGCCCGTCTCTCTCTTCATCACATTTTTAGAAAAGGACCATTTATGACCCCGTGCAATTACATCCCCTTCGAAGCCGCAGATCACTTCTACCTCGACGAGATCTTCGATCTTGACATTCTGTGCAGCGAAGAAGGCATCCTGATCAACGTCGAGGCCGAAGAGCCGCAGCCGTTTCTCCCATCGACCTTCACGCAGATTGCCGTATGACTCACCGGGGCGATCTGCGGATCGCCCTGATCCTTTCCTCTATCCCAGGACATGGGTATGTCAGTACGCTTTACCGCTCGCGCTCCGTCCCTCGTGAGGCCATCCGCAGAAAATCCGCGACCCTGAGAATGGGAGCATTGCCGTATTTCTGCACCCGCAGCAGATGACCGTCGCCGCTCACGATGTAATCGGAATTGGCCGCTTGCGCACATTCGAGGATGCGGTTATCGGGCGGGTCTTCCTTGATGACCTCAATTGACTGCGTGGGATGGACGCGCTCCGTAAAACCGGCGAGTTGCTTCAGCGCTCGTTCGATTTTGCGTTCCGGCCAGGCAAATTTCCGGCCGCGCAATACGGTGGCGATTTCATCCAGGATGGCGTCCGAGATAGCGAGGCGAATGGCTCCGGCTTCCGCCAAATCGAGAAAGCGGCGCGGCAGGCCGCCGAAGTTCAGGGCAGAGATGTAGATGTTGGTATCGGCGGTGACGCGAAGCAACTACCGCTCGCGCTTTGCGCCTTCACGGCGAACTTCGGCGATGGCCTCCGGTATGTCGGCTTCGGTAAGGCCCCGCTCCTTGGCATGCCTTTGCCCGAAAGCGAGCAGGTCTTCCCATTCACTCTTTCTCAGGCGGCGCTCCACGGCATCACGCACCAGCTCATCAATGCTGATACGTTCCGTGAGGGCCGTGCGCTCCAGCTCCTGTTGCAGCGATTCCGGCAGGTTCACGCTCAGATATACCGTCTTTTCCGCCGCCATATCGCCCTCTGCTCTATCTTCGCTTATCGGCCAGGTTAAAGCCTCGCCGGGGGGTTGTAAAGAGTATCTTGCATGCTCATCGGAGCCCGTTTAGTTTCTAATCCGCCCGGCGCTCAACGCCGGTAGAAGCAAAAGGAGGGTCCGATGTCCAAGCCACTACATACCGCCCTAACAGAAGGCGGCGAACCGGAAAGCCAGCGAGGAAAACCGCCGGTGGACAAATTCCACGAAGGCCGCGTTCATGTCAGCATTTTCAAGAACGAGAGTTCAAAGGGCGACTTCCATACGGCAAGTTTTCAGCTGCGTTACAAGGACAAGAATGAACAGTTCCAGACCGGCCATAGCTACGGGAAAAAGGACTGCGAGGATTTAGCAAGAGCGGCAGCCCAGGCGGAGAAAAGGATTGAAACCCTGGATAAAGCTAAAGAACAATCCCGTGGCGGACGCGGCGAGTGATTCGCCTCCAATGCCTGAGTCCGTTGTTTCTAAATCCGAAGGACCGGGGGGCTACCTCTTCCAATCCATTCGAATTATTCCCCGTTCCGGCATAACGTACGTCGCGAAAGGATATGGACAATGCCCAACCACCAGCCTGATCCTCATCCGCATCCAAAATGGCAGCACAAAGAGCAGCATCGCCGGGCGCAGCACAAGCCCTCAAGCGCCACCGATGAAATCGGCCACTGGATTCGCACCGGCGGCATACTGGCCCCGCTCCTCATCGGCGAGTTCGTCAAAGACCCCGATAGGAAATGGCGGTTCATCCGCATTACCTCCGTCGCTGCAGCCATCCTTTCCGAAGGGCTCCATTCGCGTCATGACTGTCGCAGCCGCGAGCGGGACCGGGAGACCCTCGAAGCCTGCGTGATGTCCGGCGCGGCCCTTTGAGCGGTTTTTTTGATGGCCCGTTGCGGCAAGTCGAGGGGCATCAATGGAACTTCGCGGGAGACGCAGCGATTCTGCAACGGCGCTATCAGTGGGATGCGTCGTTGAGATTCAGGCGGTTCTCAATGCGCTCAAGCCGGACATCCATCTTTTCCTGCATCCGTTCGCGCCGCAAGTCATCGCTATGCAGTCCGTGAATGTCTCCCCGCAAGCTGTTGATGTCTTCGCGTACCCGGATGAATTGCCGACTATGATCGCCCTGCATGCCTTGACCTCAGCC
>CAXTMN010000074.1:0-5417 GCA_964245395.1 uncultured Bryobacteraceae bacterium | reverse complement strand
CACCCGTTTGAGGACTTCATAGAGTAGTTCGTTCGTGATATCTTCCGGCATTAGGGCTCGCTCATATTTCGCTGAAGTTAAACCTAAAGATTGCCGGTGCCGCTGTCAATGTCTATCCTGCTTTCCTGCCCGGTCCCGTATCGTTTGCGGCCTTGACTTCAATGGCGTTGCCGCCTGACGCTTCCAGCTCCCGCAGCCAATTCGGCTTTTGCCCTCTAGCGTTCCAAAGGAGCCCTTTATTCGTTGGGTGCTGGTACATCTGCCCGCTTCTATAGAAAGGTGCCTTAGCGGGCTTCCCTTTGGATTTGCCCAAGTCCTTCAGGCTGAGGCCGACCGACGCCAAAAGCGTGCGGGCTTCGTTCATTGCCTTGTCCTTGCGCTCGGTATCGTGTTGCTTAAGCAATTGATCGGCGCGGGTGATAATCGCCCTCAGCTCAGCGTCCTCTAACTTTTCCAGCGAATCCAGTGTCACGTTCTTCTTCCTTTCCTTCCTGCTTTATCGCCTCGAACAGCGTGTCGAAATCGGGGTAGGTCTTGACGCCCATCACGACCGGTTCGCTACCGCCCGCCACCGCAAGCTTTGCCTGTCCGGTGACGAGCTCGCGGATGGAACTCAATCGGCCCTGGCGCATTTTGTCCACCAGAACCTTGAGATTGAAGCCCGTCACTTCCAGCGCTCCCGCCCCGCCGAAGATGATTCTCAAGCTCTCGTGCTCGCCTTCGTCCCTCCAGCGGTAGCGTGCGTAATGCGACCAGGCGACGCCTTCGCTCGATAGGCCGTCCCGGAAATCAACGTGCAGATTATGCGCCTGCGCCGTCGGTTGTCGCTCCTCGGTGAACGACTTGGCCACCTCGTCCATCTCATCCGCCGGTTCGCCGCCGCCGAAGATTTTCTTAACGAAGGTGGTCTCAGCCATAGCTCTCCATTCCCCTGCCCTTTTCGCGCCAGTAATGACTTATGGACTCCGCCCTGTTCCTCAGAAATGCCCTGACGCGGTTGCGTTCCCAGGATTGATGGAAACGGGTGCGCCAGGAAGCTTTAAGCGGCGTGCGGGTCAACTCCACGGCGGATAGACGCTGCCCGGTGCGCGCAATCGCATCGCGCACCTCCTGTTTGCTCTCGACATAGACCTTGGCCATTTCCCGCCCGCGCGTGATGCTGACATACCATTGCTGCTGATTGGCGGCGGCAAGCGATTCGCTTCCGGTGGCGATGAATACGCGGTCCACCGTTTTGCCTTGGCTGGCGTAGGAGGTATCGACATAGCCCAGGCTTATATGGCCCCAGTCCTTGGGCAACAGCTTGCCCTTCTCAAGGCGAATATCGCCTTCCTTGGTGAAGCCCTCAACGGTGAAGATATCACCGTTATTCAGCCGCGTGCCTTTGGCCTGTCCCTCGACTTTGGCTTCGCCGTTACGGGTAATGCGGATACGGTCGCCTTTGGCCAGCGCCATGGCCCGCGTGCGGTAAACCTCGAATCGCTTGGCTTGATTGAGCGGCAGCATCGCTTGCGTGCCGTCCTGCTTTTGCAACAGCAGCCCGTTCTCGCCCTGCGCGACGACCGCTTTGTCTCCGCGCGTATAACCTTTGGCGTTTTGATGGAATTCCAGAATCATGCCCGGCTCGTAATTGCGGACATCGCCTTTTTGCGCCTCGCTCCAACCCATTGATTTGCGCGATCTAAAATCCCGCTCAGTGCCGAGAAGCCCGCGTTCTTTCAAAGCCTGGCGCAATTCATCCGTAAGCCGTTGGCCTTCGGAGTGCGTGGGCGAAATGATGAGCGCGCTCTTGCCTTCATCGGCGGCCTTGAGGTAGTCGCGCACGAGGAGTGCGTGCCTTTCCTCGCCCGTCGCTTCGACGACGCAGCCCATCTTGTCCAGCGCATCGAATCCTTTTTGCGCGGCTTTGCCCGAGCCTTCGGCAATGGCTTCCACGGCCTTCTTATAGCCCGGCTCGGTCTGCCTGCGGATTTGCGTGAGCCGAGCCAGGCGCACACCTGCTTCCTTTTCCAATAGCCTGAACGCGTCACCCGCTTCAACCGATGCGTGCTGCGTGTAGTCGCCCGAGAGAATGACGCGGTTATTGCCTTTCTTCGCTACATCCATCAGCCGTTTCATATCGCGGCTCGAGACCAGTCCGGCTTCATCGACCCAAAGGATGCCCCCGCATGTTTTCTCCTGCATCTTTTCGTTCTGCAGCAGCATGGCCAGCGTTTCCGCGTCGGCAAATCCTTCCTTTTTGAGCACACCGCGCGAGGCTTGCGACGACGGCGCAAAGACAAATACCTTCTGACCGGATTGCGATTGCATCGAATCGATGGTGGCCCGCATCATCCGCGTTTTGCCCGTGCCCGCTTTGCCGACGACGCCGGTCACCCTATCGCGGCTTTTAAGGACATGCAGCGCCGCTTTCTTTTGCTCCTCGGAAAGCCCGGCAAGCGCGTCATGCTCGAGTTTGCTTGCAAACGGATCACACGTGCGCTGCCCTTCTTTGGCGAATTGCAGCATCGCCACTTCATCGCGCAGGACGGTCTTTGTCGTGGTCATCAGTTGCCCGTGCTCGCGAATCGCGATCACCTCCGGGTGATGGGCGATATCGGCAACCGCCGCGGGCATAATGGAACCGACCGCATATGTTAATGCTTCAGCCTTCAGTCGTTTCTCCGACACGGCTGACGCATTCTGAAACGAATGCTCCAGCGCATATGCTTTCGCCTGCTCCGGCATTATGGCGGCATCACCGGATTCCCAGCCGCTGCCCGCTGTGCGCAGGGCAAGGCGTTCATCGTCCGAGAGCCGCGCGTCCCATTGCGCCCGCAACTCCGCCATGCTTACGCCGCCTTTGCTTTTGTTCTCGCGTGTCTTGCGGCCCAAGCGGCTTTTGGTCTTTGCATCCTGGATGCCCAGACGTTGCGCTTCCTTATCAATGACAGCGCTGCGGCGCGAGAACTTATCCGATAGCGCCTTATCGATCCCGGCGAGTTTAAAGCTATTTCCGTCCTTCTGTATGCCATAGCCGAGATCCGAAAGCTTGTGCGCCAGACGAGCATGAAAGGCCGCTTGGTAATAGCCTTTATCGCGGACGACATCGCCCAGCTGAATGGCCTTCCATTTCTGCTCTACGGAGTCGAACGTCGCATTCAAAACAGTGGCATGGATATGAAGCTGCGGATCGGGTATTCCGTCCACCGGCCTTGTCGTCCGGTGAACATGCTCGGCCCAGATCATATTGCCGGTACCGCGATCCGCATCGGCACCGTCTTTGCGAACGCGCGCTTGAACCGAGGCTTCGATTTCCGCCATGGTTTCGCGCACGGATTCCTGCATGGCTTTTAGGATGCGGGTGTCGCCTTGGCCGTTATGACCGCCTATCTCCAGAATCAGGCTCACCGACTTCGGAGCGTCGAAGGTAAAGTCCGTCAGCACGCGGCGGTCATCATCCATGCGGGCCGTGAGCTGCTCGGCGGAATCGGGGTTGATGTTGTCGCACAGCCTGAAGAAATCGGCCTGGGAAACTTCACCTGAGAGCCGGAGCATTTCCGCAGCGTGTCCGTGCCAGATCCCTTTCATCTCGGAAGCATCTTTGCCGTAGTAATCACCGGGTGCGATGTGCTGCGAATAATAATCCTTCGCCGCCTTGCCACCTTTTATATGGTTGATGAAAATCATCGCTACTCACCGGTGTGACTCACATCTCCGATACAACCAAAACGTGAGAGCGGCAAGGCGAAAATCGGAAGGCTTAAAAGTGTATAGACATGTCCCCTTAGCAGAGCTAAGGACGCTGGCGCTCCTTTCAGAAAGCGATGTCATGGCCGTTCCGCCTTTCGCGTCCAGGTGGTTGCTTGCCGGGCTCCGGTTTCGAGACGCTGAGCGGTTCCCGCGCTGTGGATTCGGGCTCGCGTCCCGTCTCGTCGCGCTGCTGGGCGAGCCGGTAATCGTGCCGCCATTCCGCGAAGAGCCTTTCATTTTGCCGGGCAGGAAACTTACGGCTCATATCGGCCCGCTCCCATGCGGCGCGCATGCGATCGGAACTCTTCTGCGCTGCTTCTGCGGTCAGCCGGGCGCTACCCCATTTGAAGAGCCCTTCGCCCCCTCCATACGAGACCTCTAAGCCACCATGAAAGCCTTCTACGCTCTTGCCGACATGCTGGCGCAATTCACACAGGGCGCGAGTATCGGGCCGCCATTCACTTCGCGATAGCGGGGTGATGGAATTGCCCTTGCGAGAAGAAGGCACGGCCAGGGCCGTGCCCGGTTCCACCCGCGCCGGTTGCCCGGAACTGCGCTTCATCCAATCGAGGTAGGCCATGTCAGCAGTCCCATCCCCGGTAATTGCGCTTGCCTGAGGCGGCTATTTCGGGTAATGTTAACGGGACCCAAACGCTCACGACAGGAGGCAATATGCGCCCATCCGAGAGCACCGATTCCAACGCCAAGGTTTTTGAACTTCGGCCCTTACCGAGATTTGCGAGCCAGGGCGATCTGCTTCGATACATTGAGCGCACGCGACGGCAGCTCGATCGCTTCGAGCAGCTGCCCGGAGCCGATGGAAAAACGTTCGCCGCAGATGCCGCCGGTCGCATACGTTCACTGTGCGATGAATTGGAATCCGGTATCCTCATGGGCTTGTCCAATTAGCGCTCCCAGGAGGGAGGACGCCGCGCGACGGTCTGCTGCGCACGTTCGGTCGTCTTCTCGGGCGCAGGCTGTTTCTCTTGCACGGCGGTCTTTCCTTTTGCGTCGTCGGTAGGACTCAGCGCCGCCTGCGCTTTACCCTGTTGATTTTGCTTCTGCAGTTGAGCCGCGTTACTGCTTCCGTCGCCAGGTGAACTGGAAGCGGCAGCAGGCTGTTGCAGATGCTGCGTCGCCTTGCGCATCTCCTCGCCGATCTGCTGCGCGCGCGATTGCTGATCAGGCGTCGGTGCTATGCGGTTCGCCTTTTCCTGCGCATCCTGGCGGGAATACATTTCCTTTGCGTTTTCGGGTTTCTGCTGCGGAGTCTTTTCGGCAGCGGGCTGTTGTTGAGCGGTACGGTTCTTAATGAAATCGAGGAATGCCATCTATCACTGCCCTCTCTCCAACTGTGAGACAAGTGGAGAGGACGGCGCTATCTAGGTCGCGTGAGATTTCGTTAGGTGTTCTGCCGACGAGCTCCTCCGTCGCACTTTATTCCTCTTGGACCCTTCATATCCTTGGCTCGCATCATGGAGTGCTCATTCGTCGTCCACACCCGGTGTCACAAAACTTTAACTTGCTTTGCTGGCCGCTACGAACGAAGAGTGTTCGAGAAAAGCGCAGAGGAAACAGCAATGAGTGACCGGCACGCGGAGCGGCCCGAGAGACCAGGTCGGTTTAGTTATATCGATGCGGAAAGGGCGATGATGCACTTCGCTCCTGAAGTGGTGCGAAGCTTT
>CAXTMN010000073.1:0-24639 GCA_964245395.1 uncultured Bryobacteraceae bacterium | reverse complement strand
GTTTTTCGCCAATATCGCTTCTCTCACAATCTTGGCGAGAAGCTCGTTGCGAGTCGGAACAAACGGGTCGAGATTCGCCCTGCTATGGACGTTGTTCCAATCGACAGTGGTAAACAACTCTTCTGGGGTTGATGGCCGTTTACATTTAGGGTGATTTAGCGAAGGTAAATCTAGAAGTGCAGTTCCAGCTTTTGGCCGGGTTCGATAGCGAACCATTGTCGGAGTAGTGTGCCGCGAAGAGTGCGCACCTTCTGAATATCGACGCCGGTGAGAATACGGGGAGAAAACTCGTTGAACTCTTCAGAAGTCCAGAGCACGCTCGAACCTCGCTCGGTATCGAAGAGGCCAACGATTTGCTCGACCTCACCGGTTTCCGCAGGAACTGGGCCGCGCGCGCCTTTGCCGGTGGTTTCATCGATGTCCCAGCCTTCGGCAATCAGGCCAAAAAATCCGCGTTTGTAAATAAGTAGCGTCTCGACTACGTAATGGGTGAGATCATGCAGCACGAAATGGGCGGCATGTCTCGTGTGTTTCTGCCAGGTGAAGGAGCCGTTTTCACGGATGCACCGGAGTACCACCGCGTGATCAGGTTGCTTCACTATCTCGATCTGTAACACCTGCCGGGCACCGATATGCGAAATGTTTGAGGAAGGCCATGCCGGACTTTACGGCGCCGAGCAGCGGCCAAACTGAGAAGGGCAAGACCGCAGAGGGCAGCAGTAGCCGGTTCTGGCGTGCTTGGATTGGTAGTCGTGTTGGTAAAGACAAACTGCTCGTCGGTGTAGTTGTAGTCAGCTACGTTTGCCGCGAGATCTTCAAATCCGACGTACGTTCCGGCAGGAATGCCTGATGAGCCGCTAAATGAAGTGGAGTAGACATGATTGGCTCCATCCGAGTTCAAGGCTGTATTCGAATACCAAGTATTGCCGGTGGTGAGGACGTTAATAAAAAAGTCCAGCGAGTCTCCGGCATTCGCGTTACCAAGATCGAGAGACTGCCCGATGGGCGTGGAATGATTATTGAGCCCAACGATTCCGGTGGGAACACCATTTACAAGCAGTCCTAAAACTTCTGTGTAGGAAGCCCCTGAACCGTCGAAATAAGCAGTGATTGCACCGGTACTAGTCGCGGTAAACGAATAATTATTGGGACTTTGGGTGCCCGGATTTGGATAGGGGATTGAGTCAGCACTGAGCGTTGCAGTAAACAGAAATCCGAGGATTACTGCGATCGTCCAAGTATGTTTCATGTTTGCTCCGTTCAATTCTAAAGGTATAGGTAAGAATCTCACAGGTCAGCGGATTCTTCAACCACGTGAAGTGGCGGGGCAGCGCCGAAGAGCCTGTCATGCTCACCACAAAAACGGGATCAAAGCTTTTACATCCCGCTCGTATTGCGAGTAAGCAGTTCCAAACTGCTGGCTCATGAACCGTTCTTCAATCAACGACTTCATACGCCAGGCATAGACAGCCAAGGCCAACCCAAACAGGCCGCGATACTCTGCGGTAGCTAGAGCCGTTCCGAGAAAGGCCAGCAGGAACCCAGAGTAGATGGGGTGCCTCACAATGGCGTAAGGCCCGCTCCGTATCAGCAGATGATTATGCTTCACAGTCACCGAGGCGCTCCAATTCGTACCGATGGAGAAGCGCGCCCAAATCGCAAAGGCCACTCCGGAGAAGGTCAAGAGCATCCCGCTGTACTGGACGAGATCGCTGTAAGGCGCAAACCTCCTGTTCAGAAAACCGATGTTTAAGCGGCCGTCGAATAAGAGCACAAACGCCAATACGAGTAGAAGCACATGAGTTAACCGCGAGGCAGGAGATTGCCTTCGCTCGGCTGGTTTCGCCGCGAAGGCGCTCACTACCCAAACCAAAGCGGCGGCTACCCAGATACCGTCGATCACGGTCCATACGTCCGAATCCATGCCAGAGAGCGGTGGCTAAACGATGCCCATTTTCTTCTGCATCTCTTCGAGCGTGACTCCCTTTGTCTCTGGGTAGACAAACAGCACGACAAAGAACTGTAGGGCCATCATGGAAGCGAAGAAGAGGAACGGCGCGCCTTTCGATCTGGCAGCGAGCACGGGAAAACTATAGGAGATGATGGCATTCATCAGCCAATGCGAAAAACTGCCGAGACTCTGCCCTTTCGCGCGCACCCGGTTGGGGAAGACTTCGCTGATGAAGACCCAGATTACCGCTCCTTGTGAGAAAGCGAATGAGGCGACAAACCCGACCAGCAGCCAGACAAGCAGATTTTCATGGCTGGAAGTGAGAAAAACGGCAGCCACTCCTGCCAGACAGATTGTGCATCCTACGGAACCGATCAGCAGGAGAGTCTTTCGTCCTACTTTGTCGATAATCGACATTGCTAGCGTCGTTGCGACAAGATTGGTAAATCCGATGAGAACTGACTGCAAGTCCGAGGATACGGTACTGAAGCCGGCCCTAGCGAAGATGTCGTTCAGGTAGTAAAGGATTGCGTTGATTCCGGATAGTTGGTTGAACATCCCGATGGAGATTGCCAGGAAAATAGGCAGGCGGTATTTACTTTGGAATAGTGGATCAGGTCCGCTTCCCTGCTCGGCATGCATGGAAGTGACAATGCTGTTTAGTTCGGCATCGACGTTCTCCTCCCCAATGCTGACGAGCACCGATCTTGCTTCAGCGATTCTTCCCTTCTGAGCTAACCATCTGGGGCTGCGTGGAATGGCAAACAGCATCAGGAAGAAGAAGAGAGCCGGGATGGCTGATACGCCCAGCATCCAACGCCAATCTTCAGGGCCCAAAGCAGCGCGCCTGATCAGGAAGTTAGAAAGATAAGCGAGCAGGATACCGGCCACGATGTTGAATTGGAAAAAGCCAACCAACCTGCCCCGCCATTTCGCTGGTGCAATTTCCGCAATGTACATGGGTCCCAGTACCGATGACCCTCCGATGCCGAGCCCGCCAATGAAGCGGAAGACAATGAGCGAATTCCAATCCCAGGCGAAAGCACAGCCAAGCGATGAGATCAGGTAGAGTACAGCCATCCCTCGCAGGCTGTCTCGCCTTCCGTACCGATCACCCGGCAAGCCCGCGAGCATTGCGCCTATGACCGTTCCCACGAGCGCGATGGCGACTGTCAATCCCAACGATTGAGGATCGAGGTGGAAACTTCGGGTCAGTCCGGCGGTTGTTCCGGCGATGACGGCTGTATCGAAGCCAAACAATAAGCCACCTAGCGCGGCGACGATCGTGCTCTTCAGCAACGGGCCGGTCAGCCTCATCGAGCACCACCCGTGATCGCGCGCATTCCCATGGCAGGATTAGTCTCGGCTAAGGCCTGCTCGGCCAGCACAATCGACCCGAGCACGCCGGCTCTGCTGCCTAATCCGGGCGGTTGTATGTAATCGTCCAGGTTATCGAGCAGCTTCGGATGCCGGATGTACCTGTTTAGCAGGCGCGCAAAATCTTCTTTGATCAGGTCAAATAGTTGTTTCTGCTGCATCACTCCGCCCCCCATGATGATGCGTTGCGGAGAAAGTGTCACGGTTAAATTGACTAATCCTAACGCAAGATAGTGCGCCTCCAGCGCCCAACCCGGATGGTCTTCGGGCAAGTGCAGTGGAAGCATGCCCCAGCGAGCGGTCATTGCCGGACCACAAGCCAGCCCCTCCAGGCAGTCGCCATGGTAGGGGCAGGTGCCTGCAAAGGGATCGTGCTCGCGATCGTGTGGCAAATGCAAGTGACCCATTTCGGGGTGCACCAGGCCATGAACAACGCGACCGTGAACCATCGCGCCCCCTCCGATCCCGGTGCCGATGGTCAGGTAAACGGCGTCGCTGAGACCTTGCGCGGCTCCCCACCTGGCCTCGCCGAGCAAAGCCGCATTCACGTCGGTATCAAAAGTCACGGGCACGCCAAGGGCCCTCTTCACTTCACCCGCTAGATCGAAGTTGTCCCAGCCAACCTTGGGTGTCGATGTGATGTGACCGTAGGTGGGCGATGATGGATTCAAATCCACCGGACCGAACGAACCGATGCCTACGGCTTCGACTCCGGCGGCGTAGTTTCCGAAGAATTTCACTGCACTCGCCACCGCGATGTCGGGAGTGGATGTCGGGAATTGAGTTGTCTCTAAGTCTTCCGGTCCTGTACCGATCCCACAGACAAACTTGGTCCCGCCCGCCTCGATGCCGCCAAACATGCTCTTGAGTATATGAGAGGCGTTTAGACTGCTGCTAAGCGTTTGAATTTTTGCGCCCTGCCCGCTCTCCGTCCAGCAGGATGCGTTTGCGCTCCAATCCCCATTTATAGCCGCCCATTCCCCCATCGCCTCGAATGACCCGGTGACATGGAATAGCAATAGCGATACGGTTTGACGCACAGGCTCGCGCCACCGCTCTTGCTGCGCGAGGCTGCTGCAGATTGACAGCTATTTCGCTGTACGACTGCACTTCGCCATAGGGAATGGATTGCAGATATTTCCAAACCCGCAGCTGAAACGCGGTCGCCCGTATATCGATCGGGAGGTCTAAGCGCATCTGCTCCTGCCGCAGAAACCGCTGTAGAGCTTTCATGGCCTGCTCCAGCATTTCCGGGTACGGTTTGGCCGTTTCCCGCAGATCAGCCGCTGAATATTCGGCTCGCAATCGGCTGAGGAGCTCTTCGGGCGAATCAGCAAATTGAAGGAAACACAGTCCGCGATCAGTCGCACCGATAGTCATAGCTCCTAAGGGGGTTTCCGCCGAGACGTAGGAGATTTGCAGGCCGTCGCCGCCGACTCGATATTCGGCCGGAGTCATTCCCAGCTTCGAATCCACTCGTTCGTACACACGGCTGCTTGATCCGAAACCGGCTTCATAGATTGCTTGTGTCACCGAGCCTCCCTCACGTAACTCCGTTTTGAACGCATTTATCCGGCACGATTCGGCATACTCTTTCGGGCTCACCCCGACAATCGCTTTGAACAGGCGTTGCAAATAAAACGGGCTCACTCCCGCCTGTTTGCCAAGCTTAGCCAGCGAAATTGATTCAGCTCGTTCGCATGCCTCCTGGATAGATTGGCATAGATGCTCGACATTTACTTTGGTGATTGTGTCCGTGGCCGCCGGTCCGCAGCGCAAGCAAGCTCGCAGGCCATCTTCTTCTGCTTCTGGGATGGTTTTGTAAAACTGCACGTTTTTTCGCAGCGGCCTTCGCGACGGGCAAGACGGCCGGCAATAAATGCCGGTGGTCGTCACGCCGTAAGTAAAACGGCCATCCTGACTTGCGTCTCGCTCCACCACGGCCTTCCAGCAGGCTTCCCGGTCCATCGTCATACTTGACCTCTCGATTGCCATGCTAATGCTTCTCTATCGCCCAGGCTATCCGGTTCTTGCGCTTTAATGTTTGATCGTGACACGGCTGCTCTGTACTATCGAAACAGCATGGAATCATTTTTACTGACCCGTCGCGCAGCCTGTCAACTTCTTGCCGGTGTACCCGCGCTTCACGCCGTTGGCTCTCCCCGCGGAAATATGTATTTGGCTCTTAACAGCGTTCTGATCAACAATCGTGTTCCCTGGCCTGACTTTGCACGCGTAGCTGCTGAGGCTGGCTTCCCCGGTACCGACGTTATGCTGGACAGCGCAATGAAAGCCGGAGTAACTGCCACCAAAGATTTGCTAGCGCAATTGAAAGTTCGTCCAGCCGCGATCAACTTCCCAGTGGAGTTCCGCAAAGATGACGACACCTTCGTTTCGGGCGTGCGCCAGTTGCGCACCTCTGGACCGTTTGCTTCCGCCATTGGGTGTCCTCGCATGGTCACCTACATCATGCCTTCTAACGATGCGCCCTATCGCGAGATCTATCCCATCTACAAGCGCCGCTTCACTGAAAGCGCCAAGATCTTAGCCGATTCGAATGTGCGCCTTGGCCTCGAGTTTCTGGGACCTCTTCAGTTCCGTAAAGCTAAGCCCTACGAATTTATCTGGCGCATGCCGGACATGCTTGAATTTGCCCGAGACTGCGGCCCTAATGTCGGATTGCTGCTCGATTCCTGGCATTGGCATCATGCGGGAGCGACCACAAATGACATTCTCGCTGCCGGTCGGGAGCGCATTGTTCACGTTCATTTCAACGACGCTCCAAATCTGCCGCCCGAGCAGATTCGAGACGACCACCGGCTCTTCCCCGGCGAAGGGGTCATCAATTTGACTGGCTTTCTCCAGGCGCTGCAAAAGATCGGCTACACAGACGCTCTTAGCGTGGAGGTGTTTAATCGGCTGAACGACGTACCTCCTGAGGAGGCAGCGCATCAGGGTCTTTCCTCGTCTCTTGCTGTCTTCAAGAAGGCTAATGTTCCTGAAGGTTGAGAGGAGGTTCAGAACAGCCGAAGCTGCTGTTGCCCTTGGCCCTTTCGCACCTTTGGTGTGCGACTTCCGTCGAACACCGTGCGTCCGTTCAGGGCCGGCGAAATCGCCCGCTCGTATTCCACTACACGAGTGAAATCCGGTTGCGGTTGCAACTGCCGCTCCACCAGCCGAACCAGTCCGTCCAGGCGTTTAAATCCGTCGATTTTCTCTGACCGGCCTAACTTCGCGGCGTGGAGCGAGCGCCTGAGCACGCCCAGTGAATCATCGTAAGTTTTGAGTGGCACCGGGAACGGGTGTCCGTCCTTACCGCCCAGCGCAAACGAGAACCTAGCCGGATCGGTGAACCTGGCCTGCGCACCATGCACTACCTCGGCCACTAAAGCCAAAGTCTGCAATGTCCGCGGCCCAAGGTTTTCCACCAGGAGCAGCGACGCGAAGTCGCGCAGTTGCCGTTCGTAGCTCACCGCCAGAACCGCCCCCAGTCTGCGCAAGTCGACGTCCGATGCTTGCACCTCATGATGGCGCGGCATGACCAGTTTCTGCACGTCTGCAAGAGTATGCTCCGGCGGCATTCCCGCAATGTGCAGCATTGCTTGTTGAGCGCTGGTTGCGCGGCGGTCCACCAGGTTGAGAATCTCTCCTTCGCTTTCGCCGACAATCGCCGAGTGCGGCTCGCTGGTGAAGTCGCGCACGGTGGCGGAGTGCCAGTGGTACCGTCGCGCGAGCCCACTCGCTTGGTTCAAGCCCTGCTGCACTACCGCCCAGTCACCGGCCGCAGTTACTACGAATGAATGCAGATAGATTTGAAAGCCGTCGGCAATGGCATTGTTGTCGATTTTCGCCGTTAGCCGGCTTGTACGCACCAGTTGCGCCCCATCCAGGCCTTGGTTTTCGGCTAAAGCTAGCAATTCGCTGGGCGTCTTCCGTGACTGCTTGCCCCGGCCGCCGCAGACGTACAGGCCCAGTTCGCGTTCCCGCCCTCTCAATCCGCGCTTCAAAGCTCCCAAGACGGAGGTGGTAATTCCGGACGAATGCCAGTCCATGCCCATGACGCATCCAAGCGCCTGAAACCAGAACGGATCGCTCAATCGCGCGAGGAACTCCGCTGCGCCGTAGTGATGAACGATGGCTTCGGTAATCGCGGTACCCAGCGCTTGCATGCGCTCGGCTAACCACGCCGGCACGCGACCGCCATGAAGCGGAAGGTCTGCATATCCGGAACGCTTCATCTCACTTTGATGTTATCCGGCCACGCGAGGGAAACGCGATCAGGCTGATTTCTGGTACCACGGTATGTTTAGAACCGAGATACGGTCGTTGCCTTCCATGAGAAGCCGTCCTTTCAAGATCTCCGCGCGCTGGGTGTGGAGAAGCCACTGAAACCAGCGGCGCTCAACCAGTTCGGGAATAACCGTGATGATGCGTCTGTCTAGATTGTCATCAGCCAGGCTTTTGATGTAATCGACGATCGGCGTCACTACCAGACGGTATGGCGAATGCAATTCAACCAGTTGTGGGACGGGAAGGTTAGCCTGTTGCGCCGGGCTCGCTACGTATTCTTGCCACTTTTGACAGAAATCATTTGGTTTGTCGTCCTGAGTTACGTGAACAACTTTGATGTCGCGAGAAAGTCCCATGGCCACACGAAGAGCCTGCTTGTTTACACGCGTCCATCCCTGGATCGTAACTACCAGGATTGGCGTGTTGGGAAGAGATGTCTCAAGAGGTGTGTCTAAATCAATCTCCCGCTTCAATTTGTCATAGTGATTGCGGACGCGATACATGGTGAAGAGCAACACCGGAATGGCCACCAGGGTAATCCAGGCTCCTTCGGTGAACTTCGCGACAATCACAACGACTACTGTCAGACCTGTTGCAATCGCGCCAGCCAAATTAAGCGCCATGCTCGTTCGAGCGCTACCGCCACCCTCTCTCTTCCAATGAGCGACCATCCCCGCTTGAGACATAGTGAAAGCAAGAAACGCGCCGACGGCAAACAGAGGTATCAAACGGTCTGTGATTCCTCCAAACCCGATGAGCAGAGCAGCGGTAATCACGAACAGGACGATAATTCCTTCCGAGTACACCAGACGCCGACCGCGATTGGCAAAGGCATTGGGCAGAAATCCGTCTTCGGCCACAAAATGACATACACGCGGAAAGTCTGCGAAGGCCGTATTTGCCGAGAGAGTTAGCAGCACCAACACAGAGCCGATAGCCACATAATAGAACCAGCCGCGACCGACAACAGCTGCGAACAGCATAGACAGAATGCTCTGGTAGGCGTTCCCATTGGGATCGGTAGCTACGATTCCGTAGGCTCTTACCAGAACGGCGATACCGGCCAGCATAAGGCCGAGCGCCAAGATGATGATGCCCAAGGTGCGTCGTGCATTCTTGGTGCGATCCTCACGAAATGCTCCAACGCCATTGCTTACAGCCTCAACACCGGTCAGGGCCGTACATCCGCTGGCATATGCCTTCAACAACAGCCATAGGCTAACCGCACTAGCGGCGTGGGCAGAAGGTGGCCTGATGATCGGCATGGGATGACCGCCGCTAGCCATTGCTCTGGCAATTCCCAGAGTCAGGATGACAGCCATGCAGCCTAGAAACAGATAGGTGGGAAATAGGAACACCGCTCCGGATTCGCTGACTCCGCGCAGGTTGACCACGGTTAGAAGGACTAGTGCGACTAAACACAGCATCAGGGTGTGCGGATGTAACGAAGGTACCGCTGACGTGAGTGCGCCGATGCCTGCCGAGATGCCGACCGCCGCATCGAGAGCATAGTCAATCAACAACGCTGCAGCAGCAAGCAAGCCGGGGAACGTGCCGAGATTCTGGTGAGCCACTATGTACGATCCACCGCCTGATGGATAAGCAGCAATGGTCTGGCGGTAGGAGAAATAAACGATCGCCAATAGCACGATGATTCCGAGACTCATCGGAACAATAAAGCGCAAGCCGACCAAACCAAGCGGTATCAAGAGAGTCAGGGCTGCTTCCGGACCATATGCAGCAGATCCCAATGCATCTAATCCAAAGATGGGTATCCCTTTGGCTGGACCGATCTGTTCTGCGCGCTCTTCAGTAGAGGCAAGAGGACGCCCCAGTACAAGTTCTAATAAAGACAATCTAACCTCAAGTGACGATGCTTCCGAAGGCAGCGGTACTTCCCGGTGCCGCCTCACTTTGGACCAGAGGCCAGCGAAGTCGTTTCAAAGCTTTCCTTATCCTGTGAAGGGATGGTCGGAACTAGCAGTTATGATGCTCGACGGGAACGCTGGATTGCAGAACGTAGCATCCTGGAACGCCGATTCATTCTCATCGGAAATTGGCGTCTTGTGCTCGGTATCCTTGAAGCCATCGTCGCGTGGCTCGTCTTTGGGGGCCATCTCCTTCCTACTTGGGCCTTGTTTGTTCCTCCCGTGGCCTTTATCGCACTGGCTATTTGGCATGCGCGGGTAATCCGACGCCGCACTCTCGCTACGCGCGCGATCCAGTTTTATGATCGGGGTCTCGCACGAATTGGCGATTGCTGGGCCGGCAGTGGCAGCACCGGTGATCAGTTCAAGACCCCAAACCACGTATACGCCGACGATCTCGATCTCTTCGGGAGAGGAAGTCTCTTCGAACTCATCTCTCGCGCCCGCACAACGGCCGGTGAATCGGTTCTTGCGAAATGGCTTTTGCAGCCGGCATCACGGGCGGAAGCGCAGGGCCGTCAGGAAGCAATCCGTGAATTAAGCAATCGCGTTGATCTCCGGGAAGAAGTTGCGTTGCTTGGGGAAGATCTTCACGCCGAAGTCAATCTGGAAAAGCTGACAGCCTGGGGCGCGCTTGCTCCCATTCGCTTTTCACCGGTTCAACGGCTATTGGCTCTCTTTCTGTCGATTGCCGGCCCGATGGCTCTGATCGCCTTTTTCGGGCAAGCGCCGCTTTGGCCACTTCTCGTAATAATCGTATGCGATCTCGCCTACTCCCGCTGGTCAGGCAAGCGCGTTCATCAGATTACGTCTTCGGTTGAGACGCCAGCAGCTGGACTACGCGTTGTCGGACTTCTTCTTCAACGGCTCTCCGAAGAGACGTTTGTCTCACCGCATCTTCAATCTCTGCATGCCAGGCTGCTTGTTGACGGCTTACCAGCGTCCCGCCGGATCGGGCAGCTCCAACGCTGGATCGACATGCTCGACTCGAGCGACCACCTGCTAGTCCGCCTCGTAGCGCCGTTTGTTCTCTGGCGCGAACAGATCGCCATGGCCATAGAAGCTTGGCGTCAGTTAAACGGCAGAGCAATTAGCCGGTGGATCGGGGCGTTAGCCGAAATCGAAGCACTCTCGTCCTTCGGTTCTCTTGCTTACGAGCGCCCGGGCTGGACTTTTCCCACGTTCGTTCCCGGTACTAAGCCTCACTTTGAAGCCGAGGCGCTGCAGCACCCGCTACTACCGTCCTCCCGCTGTGTGCCGAATGATGTAAGTCTAGGGGCCGAACTGCGCTTATTGATTGTCAGCGGGTCAAATATGTCCGGCAAGAGCACGCTACTCCGCGCTGTCGGCCTAAACACCGTTTTAGGGTGGGCTGGTGCTCCGGTCGCTGCCCGAGCACTTAGTCTATCCTCTCTTCAAGTGGGAGCTTCAATCCGCGTCAACGATTCTCTCCAGGAGAACCGGTCGCGGTTTTTCGCTGAGATCACACGCTTGCGCCAGATTGTTGATCTTTCCGGGCATGACACCCCAGGGGTGTTTCTACTGGATGAACTGCTTAGCGGGACGAACTCTCACGACCGCCGCATCGGAGCCGCAGCCATTGTTTCTAGACTTGTCGCGTCGAATGCAATCGGCCTGATCACTACTCACGATTTAGCCCTTGCTGCTATCGAGACCGAACTTGCGGCAGCAGCCAGCAATGTTCACTTTGATGACCAGATGAGCGGTGGCGAAATGCATTTTGACTACCGGCTACGCCCTGGCATCGTGACCCGAAGCAACGCCTTAGAACTCATGAGAGCTATTGGCCTCGACGTGTAGAGAACGAATGTGAAGACGTTTATACCGGCTCAGCACACAACGCTAACAAAAGATGGCACTGCTGCCCCTGTCGGCATCCAATGAGGGTGTCTACGGCAGTAGCTGTTCCGGTTCCGTCATTGCGCCTCTGGTCTCCGAAGCGGGTTTACGTAACGCGCGCTGCTCAGAGCTGGCCTTACGCTCGGGAAATTGCAGAGAGAGCAGCGGCAAGCGGCTCGGATGTGGTGTATCTCCAAACCGATCGGCTTCCCTCGATCGCAGCTGATGACGACCGCAAGCTATACGCGGCGGCTAAGTCTAGCTTGGCTCTGGTTGTAGCGCCGCCCAGCAGCTTCAAGTTGAATCCTATTCCGCCGAGTGCGGATTGGCAGTTCCACATCGCGCAAGGATGCCCGGCCCATTGCCAATATTGTTATCTTGCGGGGTCGTTATCTGGTCCACCGATCACGCGGGTTTATGCCAACCTTGACCAGATACTTGCCAATCTTGCCGCTTATAAAGGCAAAGGGAATGTCACATCGCGATCACAGAGTCGACAGGGTGAAGGCACAACCTTTGAGGCATCGTGTTACACCGATCCGCTTGCATTAGAGCATATGACCGGAGCACTGGCTAAAACAATTGAGTTCTTTGGCGCCTGGAACGAAGCGGTTCAGCTCCGATGGACTACAAAGTTCGCCAATGTTCAATCTCTGCTTAACCTGCGCCACAATGGCCGTACTCGCGTCCGTTTTTCGCTCAATGCCGAGCACGTGAGTCACAACTTCGAAGGAGGAACCCCGTCCGTCTCAGCCCGATTGGCTGCTTTGCGCCAGATGGCCTCGGCTAAGTACCCGGTCGGCCTGACCATCGCTCCGATCATGCATTTCGAAGGTTGGCAGGACCAGTACGTCGATCTATTCCGTCGCGTCGGAGCCGCACTTGAGGGGATCACTGCGGTCGATCTCACGGCTGAACTCATTACGCATCGGTTTACACCAAAGTCGAAGGACGTGTTGTTGAATTGGTATCCGCGCACACCGCTCGACATGGAAGAAGCCAGGCGCGCCGAAAAGCGCACCAAGTTCGGCACTTTCAAATATGTATATCCGAGCGAGCCGATGGCCGAAATGAAAGCGTACCTGCACACCGCACTGGCAGAAATACTTCCTAATGCGAGAGTTCTTTACTGGACTTGACGTCTGGCGATCTACGACTTGACGGTTGCGCTAGATGCACTGCCCAGATCAGTTTTGATTTGCTCTAAGGCCTCCGTAAAGATATTGGCAACTGAGTCACTCTGCGAAGTATCGGCGTCTGCACCAGCATGATGGTGATGATGGATTGCGGGAGGAGTTCCTGAGGACGTCCGTGCACTCGTATTCTGGCTGGCCTGCGGAAACAAATCTGAAAACTTTCCCGATTGGGACGCATTTTGGAAGTCCGCAGCCATCTGCTTCAAGAAACTCGCCTGAGTCGAGTTGCTGGACTGGCCCGCCGCAGTCTGAAGCTGCGACGCAATCTGGGCCGTAATCTTCTTAAACTCGGTGGGATCTGACTGACTGAGGGCATTCAGCTGTTGAAACAGCTTGCCGGGATCTGACATCTGCACATCATCGACACCCGGAGTACTTGTCGAGCTAGTCGCCACCGAGTCCACGTTCTGTGTCACCTGCATCGTTGTATTGATAGGGGTTGCCTGTGAGGTCTTCGTGGAGCTCAGCTGTTGCCACAAGCTGTTTAGGGGTGAGATCGCATTCATATCTGTCTTTCTTGGTGATCGCTAAACCTTTGTGGCTATGTACCTGGGAAGTTCTCCTTCTATCTCCGGGCCGCAGTTTCGTAGATCGATCGCAGCTTCCACCCGTTCACAGCGATCGATTTGATTTGTCCTCCTCGCGAGTAGACTTCAATCCTGCTTGATTGAGCTAAGGGGAAAAGTAAGTTTGTCATGGTCACTTCCCCGTCTTGCACGAACAATTCAACAGAGTTTCTATCGACCAACAACCGGAAAGTTAACTCATCTCTCGCTACTTTCAGCGGCGCCTCTGTGCGAGCGGGGAAATCCTTACTAAATCCAGTCACGCCTGCATGCGTCCGGTCCATAGAGAGTTTCGCTAATTTCCGGTCGTAGCTTACGACCAGATATTTGCCCGATCCCGTAGGGATTTGCAAGCCCATCTCTGTCGAATTTCCCATGGAAAACTTCACGTTGAGCTCGAATTGATCCCCAAGCTTGCGATTTATGTCAAGCAGACTTGCATTGAGATCCTCTGCTGAAGCCGCCATGGCGCTAAACGGCTCGTCTCGCAATTGCTGCAACTCCCTGGCGGGCTGCTGCGTCAAGCGCAATCCGTCTGCAGTGGACCGTAACGACAGTTGGCGCGGGACAGTCATCTGCCCCCTCCATGGACTTGTAGGCAGCTTGCCCGCATACTGCCAGTTGTCCATCCACCCCACCATTACAGGCGTGTGGCCATTCGGCAAGTTATTGAAGGTGAGCGCGCAATAGCAATCTTTACCGAAGTCGGTCTGCAGGGTCAGTGAAGCAGGATTATCGTTAAGAAATCGGGCGCCATCAAAGCGACCTACAAAGTACTGCTCTCCCGAACCTCCTTGCAATGCACCGGGATTTAAGCCGACTTTCAGGATCCAACGCGTGTTTTCCGGATCACCATCTACCGGAAGCTCGAAGAGCTCAGGACATTCCCACTGTCCACCAGTTGCGCCGGCTGGTCCGAACTCGCTAATCCGATCCCACTTCTTCAAGTCTGCCGACCCGTAAATCCTCACCTTGTGATCGTTCGGCAAAGACACAGCCATCACCCACCGGTGGCTTGCTTTAGACCAGACAACCTTCGGATCCCGAAAATCAGACATATTCACATTCAAGACCGGATTGCCAGCGTACTTGGTCCAGGTTCGCCCGCGATCGTTGCTATAGGCGATGTTCTGGGTCTGCAATGCGGGCTGCGTTTTCGTTTCGGGGGTATGCCCTGTATAGACTGCGATCAGGCAGGGCCGGCCACCTTGGCAGAATCCGCTCGTATTGCGCTCATCGACAATTGTGCTGCCGGTGAAGATCATGACACCGTTCTCTTCAGGCAGAGCCACAGGAAGCTGTGTCCAGTGAGTCAGGTCCCGGCTTACGGCATGGCCCCAACTCATGTGTCCCCACTCGTCACCAAGAGGATTGTATTGGAAGAAGAGATGATATTCACCTTCAAAAAACACCAGCCCATTGGGATCGTTGGTCCAGTGCTCTCGCGGAGAAAAGTGGAACTGTGGCCGATACGGCTGGTCGTAAGCTGGATCAATCGCCATTTGGCCAAAGGAGCGACTGAAAACGTGGCCAAGAAATCCGACCACACCCAAAGCGAACACCTGTGAAGCTCGAGTGAAGCGCATGTGTCTGAATATCATCTCAGAACTTCATCTGTTCGAGTTCTCCATCTAAGCCATGCCAATCCGTAAACTCCGCTTGTTGTCACTAGTAGCGGCCACGTACTTCATGGTCTCTGGTGGGCCTTACGGGTTGGAAGACACGATAGGGCAGGCCGGCTATGCGCGCACGCTGCTCTTGTTAACGGTGGTTCCGATGTTTTGGAGCTTACCTACTGCCCTCATGGTTGGCGAGTTAGCGAGCGCCATCCCGGAAGAGGGAGGGTTCTACGTCTGGGTTACACGGGGACTCGGCCCTTTTTGGGGGTTCCAGGAAGCCTGGCTTTCGCTTGCTGCCGGTCTGTTTGATATGGCCACATACCCGGCCCTCACGATTAGTTATTTGTCACAACTTAACTCAGGCATCACTGCGGGAAACCGTGGCCTGTTCTGGTTTCTAGGCATTATCGTCCTGTGTACCGTGTGGAATCTACGCGGCGCATTTTCGGTTGGCCAAGCTTCTGTCTGGCTCTCTGGCTTCCTTCTCCTGCCTTTTGCGGGAATAGTTCTGCTTGGCGTCTGGCGCGCTTTCACAGGCCCACTCAGTGGGATCGGGTCCACTCGTCCGGGAGGCGATTTCCGCACCGCCTTGTTCGTTGTGCTTTGGAATTACATGGGCTGGGACAACGCATCTACTATCGCAAGGGAGGTGCACAACCCCCAGCGAAACTACATTCGCTCCACCCTGGGCGCTCTCGTCCTGGTTGCAGTCAGCTATATCGCTACGGTGGCCGCGGTTGCCAGCGCCGGTGTATCGTCCGCCCATTTCTCAACAGGCGACTGGGTCAGTGCCGCACGCCTTCTCGCCGGATCCGGTTCAGTCTTCCGACTGCTCAGTCTGACGGTTGTCGTGGGCGGCGCTCTCACCGGGATTGCCATGCTGAATGCCTTGACCCTTTCCTACGCCCGCGTTCCTGCTGCAATGTCAGCACATGGTTCCCTGCCCGCGGTTTTCGCCCGCCATAATCGCTATGGCGTTCCCTATGTGGGCGTTCTCGCTTGCTCCGTTGCCGTTTTCTGTGTGTGTGGTCTTAGTTTTGAACGGCTCATCGACGTCGACGTTCTTCTGTATGGGTTAAGCCTGGTTCTAGAGTTCGCCGCACTGATTGCACTACGGATTCGCGAGCCTTCGTTGCCTCGCCCATATCGGATTCCCGGAAAACTGGCTGGCGTCATTGGACTGAGCCTCGCTCCCACCCTGGTGGTTTGCTGGACTTCCTTTGCAACGGTTGACGAGCAGATAGCGTTCGGCAGTCTTCAGATCAATGTTTTACTCTTGACCGCGTTGATCTGCGCGTCAGGTGTTATCGGCTACTCAATCCGCCGGCAGAGAAAGCCAGCGAGTTGATTCCAAGCCGGTTAATGTGGGCGGACTCAGAAGACAATGCTTGTTACTTCAAGGGTCTGATGGCGACCTCGTCCTGGAAGCCGACGCGCCCGGATGCATTAGTCCGGTGGATCGTGTCAACGACACGGCCACCTGCGTTTTTGAGGATGATTGTCTCAGGAGTGATCTCGACGGTCAACCGATAAAACTGGTCAGAGCCTAAACCGGAATCGAGCTTGTTTTCATCTTTCAGGTGCCCGTCTATCGAGGTTCGCCGGGACAAGTTTTTGGGATCGAGAGTGTAGACGACTCCGTTCCCGTCCGGCGAGAAGTCCGCCAGCAGTGTGATGCGCTTGATCTTGTTTTTGAATACCGCCTTACCTTCTTTGGGATTCAGTATCGCGAGGCTGAACACCCCTGAGCGAGGCAGGAATGTGAACCCCTTCGCATCATGAACCCACCAACCCCCTTGTTCTCGCCAGCCGCTATCTTTTCCGAAGTACGTAGCGGGCGTGACAACGGGCTTGGGGGGTTCTACGTTTGCTTTAAGGCCGAATTCAACCGTAGTGGGCTGCCCTGAAACAATCGTGACGGACTGCTTGGCAGGCTGATAATTGTCGGCCTCGGCTGAGAATTCGTAGGTTCCTGCCGCAAGTGGGATACTCTGTCCGTCAGCCACTTCAGCGTCGGTGGAATCCTTGAGACGGCGAAATCTAACAGTAGCCTCTGCCGGCTTCACCCTTACGGTGACCGTGCCAGGGCCTTTCATACTCTCTGCGTTTAATCTGGAAGTCTGGCCGACCCTGAAGTCAAGTTGCTGCCCGAAGTCTTCGTAGTTCAGCTTTTTGATGGAAATGCGATGCTGCCCTGGAGTCACTTCTCTCGAGAAAGTCGAGTCCGAGCCGACCGCTCCGCTATTCTTATCGTCAATCAGAACCTCGGCGCCAATCGGAGCTGACGTAATCGCGAGAGTAGACATACTCGGAACCGGCACGAGCGAGAATAGAACCGGACCGGCGCTTGTGTCGCCTTGTTTGATTACGACCTGCTGTTCGGCTACCGGCTGATAGCCGTCATGAGTCACCGTGACTTTGTAGTTTCCGGGCGGGAGAAACATAGTACGAGCGCCGTTGGTCATTGCCCGCTTGTTAGCGATACCATTAATCACGACAATGGCGTCCTGTACATTTGCGGCGACACTGAGGGGAACGCGGTCAGACGCACCACTTAAAACGATATCTAGCAACGGAGAAGCGCTGAAGGAAATGGGCAGCACACGCGGTTTGCCTTTGCCATCATCGAGCGCGAAGCGGGTGCTCTTTTCCTGATCCAGAGTCAAATCGACGCCACCTGGCGCCATAGGCTGCAAGGCCTGGCCTTCCAAGCCACCCTTCATATTGGCTGTTGCGTACAGCTTGGCTGATCTGCCGAAGGTGCAAGCAACAACCGCAGGCGCACCCTTCGTCACCAGAGGTGAAGTCAAGACGGGTGCCTGCTTCGGTCCGATGTGAAAGGAGAGGGACACAACCTCCTTGCTGCCGTCCAATATTTTGACCGTGTGATCACCGGGCTTAATTTCACCCTGAGCGAGGCTACCATCCTGCAAGTCGACAGGCTTGCCGTTGTCCAGAATGTACTTCCCTGCCCCTGCTTTCAGACCTGACGTAATACGGAAGGTGGGTTGAATCGGGAGCAAGTTAAAAACGAGTGAAGGCAGGTGGTCGACGCCCTTTGTAACGGTAAGCTGCTCTGTCTCGCTCGCGAATCCGGGAGCTGCAGCCACGACTGCGTGAGATCCCAATGATACGGTGTCTCCGGATTTGAAACTCCTTCCGTCTAAGGTGTAGCTGGAATCGGGCGCATTTGACTGGACGGTCAAACGCAGATCGGAGGCCGGAACAGTTTTGTGCGGCGGAGGAGACTTCTTCAAAAGCAAGGCGGCAGCAATAAGCAGAATGGCCGCGGCGAGCACGCCGAAGACCATTCGCGACCGGTTCGGTGAACCCTGTTTTGTTACAGACGTCTGATCGATAGGCGAGTCAAATACAGGTGAGGGGATGACGGTGGCGTTCGTTGGCGCGTCACTCTCAGCAAGGTTGTGCAAACCGTTCGCGACCGGTGGAAAGGAGGAATGAACTAACGCCGGAGTGGCAACAGGGGCAGGAGAATAGCCTTCTTCGACGGCCGCGGGAGAAAAGCTTGTCGCCGAGGGAAACTCTGAACGAACTGATAGCGGCTGGTCGACTGGTCGTGGGGCCGCGGGAGATTCTTTTCGCCGAGCTTCTGAATGAGCCGCGCGAAAGGTGTTGTGAAGATGTGACAGGCGAATCTCAGAGGGGTAGATAGCAAGACCGTCTTCGATTTTCTTAAGAGCGCCATTGAGGTCGCCTGAGGCCTGCAAGTTCCGCGCATCCAAAACCAGTTTGTCTACAGCTTCCTGGCGTTTGTGATCCTCAATAAACGAAGAAAGACTGCGAGCCACCGGATCGCTCCGATCAAGGTCAAGAACTTCGGCCACGAGGGGCTCCGCCAGATGCCAGTCGCGCACCATCAGCTCGCGCGCCTGTTGCAACAGCGCTCCCACGAGTGCTGACCGGATCACGTCGTTTCGTTCATCGAGACGTTCGGCTTTACGCAAAGCCTTGATGCCTTCGTCGTAATTCTTGGCCGCGCAAAGAGCCTGACCGTCCCGAAGGCAACTTGTCGCTTCACCGCTTCGCTTTATGGCTTGCTCGGTGAGCGACTGAAGACCCTGAAGCTCTTTATCGTTAGAAAATTCAAGCAACGCTTCAGCGACAGTCTCGCGTGCTTTCTCGTGTTCTCCGACGCCGAGATGCCGGTCAACTTTCTCGATCCAGCGGGCCTTGGTTTCATCGCGAACCTGCTCCTCGCGGCGTCTTGCCAGACGTTGGATCTCGAAGTCGAGACCGGGGTAAACCGGATAGATATTGCGCAGGATGTCCCATTGACCGGCAGCATCGTTCAACTGGGCCGCCTCTTCGTACTGGCGGGCGCGGACTACGATCGAGTTGATGAGGTCTCGGCGTTCCTTTACAAGCTTTAAAGACGACTTGAAGTGCGGCTCGTTCGGATGCTTTTCGACCGCATCTTTCACGATGTTCAGCTTTTTGTCGAGATCGGGTTCAGCTTCCACTCGGCGATTGATCTCAGCAACCGCAGCGGATTGTTCCTGACGCTGTGTTTCCTCCGTCTCGATCTTTAAGGCCTGGAAGAGGGGATCGCCAGGATGTTTCTGCAGGAACTCACTGCAGATTTCGAGAGTCCGCGCAAAATTCCGGTCGTTTAGCTGTGTGCGTCCCTCAGCATACGCATTGCGGGCGGCATCCCGCTCGGAACGAACTTGATTGTAGAGGCTCTGGTATTGAGCATCACGCTCCGGGTTGGGAGACTTCGGACCAGTGCGGTTGATTTCCAGCACGCGCTCCAACTTACTCAAAGCTGTGCTGATTTCCCCGTTCTGGTAGGAAGCTACAGCCGCTTCATACAGCTTTTCTTTATCCTCCTGTGACTTTATTGTTTCCTTTTCGGTTCGATCGATGCTTGAAAGCAGCCCGCGCGCACGAGTGTCACTTGCATCTATTTTGAGGATTTCCTGAATACCCTGACGAGCCTGGGCATAGTCCTGGTTATCAAGGTGCTGATGAACCAGGCGAAACCAGTTAGCAATCTGTTTCTCGCTGCGATGACGTTCGATCTGAGACTTCAGGCTATGGGCATCGGCATTGGTCGAATCAAGGTTGAGGACATCCTGAATCTTCTGCAGAGCAAGCGGATACTCGTCTTCTTCGATTCGAGTACGCGCACTCTCCAAAAGCTGCCGGATCGTCTTCTGGCGAACCGTCTGTTCGATTTGAGTGCGCATGGCGGACATCTCAGGATCGATGTGGCCTTCGGATTCCAGTTCGGTGAGGATCTCCATGGCGAACTGAAAATCACCTTCAACCTGCGCCTTCTTTACGCGATCAATGCGCGGCTGTATTTTGCTCCGGTCGAAGCGCTCAATTACTTCATTGCGAAGAGCCTTTTGAAGAGTATCGCCGAACTCCCGGGCATTCGAGTAGCGATGCCACGGCTGCTTTGCCATGCCCTTGTGAACAGTTCGGCTGACGAGTTGGTTGACGGTGGCGTTGATTTGCGAGGCCGGAGGGGGAATCTGCGTCCGGATCGCTTCGATGATCTCGGAGTCCGTCCTGCGCCAGAATGGTTTGCGGCCGGTGAGCGCCTCGTAGCAAACCACCGCCAGCGAAAAAATGTCAGAGTTGGGGGTAGCCGGCTTGAGCTCAATCTGCTCAGGCGCCATGTACTGCAAAGTTCCCTTAAACCCCGTGACCGAGCGCGTATCGGCTAGATGAACAACACCAAAGTCGATGATTTTGACCGTGTCGTCATCCATGATGAATAGATTGCTGGGCTTTATGTCGCGATGAATCAGTCCTTGTTCATGAGCAGCCTGAAGGCCCCTACATGCTTGGGCCATAATCTCGACAACATTTTCAACGCTTAGCCGCGCACTCGCCTCTTTGATCAGCTGGTCGAGGGTGAACCCTCGCAGCAAAGGCATTACGAAATAAGGACGGCGATCTCCGTTGTCCTCCCGGTATTCACCGGTATCGAGAATATCTACGATATTGGGGTGGCTAATTCTCGCTAGAACCGTCCATTCGCGCTCGAAAAGCTCGATGGCGCCAGGATCGGAGTGAGCGGACAGGGTTTTCAGCGCAACGTAGCGCCTGGTTACGGAGTCGTAGGCCTTGTAAACGACCCCCATTCCGCCTTTCCCAATAGCAGGATCTTTGATTTCATACCTGCCATTTATGGATTTTGACTCGATCATGCAGACAGTCCCTGACTCACCGATTTTAGTGGGTTGCTACGGTATTTGCACGCACTTTTGGTACCAGGAATGTCAGGGTTATTCCGAGGCGCGTGAGCCCAGCGAATTTGCTACATTAAGGTGATTTTAATGTGAACTTCAGAACTCTTTCACCTTAGTCTGCGAATATACTCATGAGAGCACCTAGTGCTATCACTGAACTCAATAGGAGATATCCCGCAATGAACAAGATCATGATCGCCGCCCTGAGCGTTTCGCTTCTGTCCGGTACCGCCACTCTTTTCGCACAAAACACCACCACCGGCAGCACTGGTACAGATACCGGCAGCATGAAGTCGACAATGACCAAGAAGAAGCACAAGAAGTCGAAGGGCAGCGACACCACCATGACTGGCTCGACTTCAACTTCGACCAGCAAGTAAGTTTCCAGAATCTAGCCTATAAACGGCGTTTTATCAACGCGGCTTTGAACCTAGGGGTTCAGAGTCGCGTTTCGTTTTTGTAGGCAAGATAATTCCCGGCTTACTCTGATGCTTGATCCCGTTTGCAAATAGATATTCCCGGATTGTTATCCAAAACCGCTCTAACCGACTACCCGTTATCCTTCTGGCCGCATATTCAGCCCTAGCGGTGGCGTTGCTGGGGGTCAAGCCGCTGTGGCTTGATGAAATAATCCAGCTTCAAGAGACAAGTGATATCGGGTTCTCGGCCATGGTAGATGCGGCTCGGAACCCAGGAGCGAGCCTGTTACCGAACATACTGGGGTGGCTGGTTCTCCACCTGGGACATAGCCGAGAGCTGGCTCGAGTACCTGCCGTTCTGTTCGGGGTAGCAAGCTGCCTTTGTTTCTGGTTGCTGGCCCGGGAAGTAGGGCTTCGATATCCAGTACTCGCTTCGGTGGTATTCGCTCTGCTTCCCATTAACTTTCGCTACACGACTGAGGCTCGGCCCTATTCACAGGCGGTGTTTTTCTGCTCTTGGGCGCTGTTGCTGCTATTCAGGATTGATGTAAAACCAAGTTTGAAGCAGAGTTTCTTGCTTTTCGCAGCGGTGACGGGTGGCTTGTACTCGCAACCTTTCGTGCTGCTGCCCCTTGCTTCGGTTGTTTGTGCAAGTGTTCTTAGTGCGGCCGAGCGGCGGATAGCCGCGCGCTTTCAGCTAGCTCCACTCATCGCGGCTGTTGTCGTGTATCTGCCTTGGTACCTCGTCGCGGTCAAGACGTGGAACGGGGGTGCGGCTTCCGGCAGTGTGCAGCCAGGAAAAACCGTTTTCGATAACAGGATCGTTCTGCGCATTATTCGCGAGTGGACCGGTGGAGGCTACTTCGTGGGCGGCCTTCTGATCGTGTTGATCATTCTTGCTCTGATGAAGGGCGGAAGGAGGCGAATGCCCTCGATTTTGCTGTCGGGGACCTTAGGAGGACTGGTGGTTATCTTACTAGCAGAGGATCGTCTGCATTACTTCTTTGCAGCCCGGCACCTCATATTCACTCTTCCTACGGCGGTACTCCTGGCCTCAACTGCATTTGAATCAGAGGCACACTGGGGCAAGTCAGTCAGTTTTGTCTGCTCGGCTGCGTTAATTGTCATCTCAACCGGGTTTATCATTGCCGAAGAAATTCGTCCGCATGAAGATTGGGAATTGGTGGCGAAACGCCTCGTCCAACTCGGGCAGTTAGGCAATTGCATTGAAGGGGTAAGTGCAGGGCAACTTGTGTACTTCGATTATTTCGAGCCGGGATTGAAGTCGCATGCTTGCAGCTCGGAACACAGTCGCTACCTGGCGTTGGTAGTCGATCCGTACTCGTCAAACGAAAGGAGAACTGACAAGCTGCGGGAGCTTTCGCACAGCGGTTGGCTGCAACGTGAGACCGAGAGCATCGGCAAGTTTCAGATTATGAGGTTCGCTTCAAGATAGTTTCGTCTAGCCTGCGACGGTCATGGGCACACCTCCATTTACGTGCTCGAACCGGAAAAGTACAGCGCCTAGGATCATGGCGGTTACACCAGTAGGCGTGTCAGAATACATGCGCAGAATCCTGCCACTCATCTTGCGGGACGTGCCTGCAAGGTAAAGAGTAGCGACTGTAAATGGCTCGACACGTGGCAGCAGTTGAAGGAGCCAAACCGGAAGCTAAACCCGGCCGACATGAACGCGAGGCTCGTTTGTGAGTTGCTGTCCCCGCTTTCCGCTCAAGTAAATTTGAATCACGAGGGCTGCTGGTCCGACCAATGCCAAAGCGTAATAGGGCGCGTGCACGTTTTCAAAGAGCCGGAGGATCATCTCTGCAGAGGCCACAAGGAAGGCCACCAGACACTGGGCCCGACGAGACCTTACCGTGGTTTTTGGATCCGTGATCATGAAAAAGATGAAAAGCTGATACATCGGCCCTGTAATTGGCGCGACTTCAGCCAAAAAAGAATGTCCGGTGATGAACGTCCGGATGAACGAAAATACAAGAAACGATACAACGTAGGTTGCTGTAATGTGGAAACGCTTCACGCGATAGACGATCACGGCGCCAAGGATCCAAACAGTCAGCATGGGCCAGACTGAGTTCCCCCACTGAATGCTCAGAGTCGCTACAAATTCGGGAACAAGGAGCAGCATGGCGCTGATAGCAAAGTTCGAGGGATTCCACAGGTGACGGCCACGCCAGCGAACTACGTATTTGGAAGTGATGGCAATGGCACTGCAAAGAGCGTACGGCCAAAAGGCTGGCGAGCGAACCAGTATGCCGACACTTATCCCTGAAATGTAAGCACTCGCGAGATGGGGAAATTTGCGGTAAACCAGCAGAGTTAAAGCAATCTCGAATAGCATGCTTGTCGCGATGGCCAGCGCAGTTCTCGAGAAGCTCTCAAGCAAGCCAAACGACAGATTTCCGGCCAACAAAATCAACGTGATAAAGATGGGCGGCAAATAGCGGTTTTCGCCGCTGAAGAAACGTCCGAAGGAGCGAAGCGGCGCTGGGGGATGAGGGGGCGCTGCGATGACGGTACCGGCTCCGATACTCATGATGGTTCCTCAACCCTGTGAACCCGATTCAACTCCGGCGAGCTTATCTTCTGTACGCAACCCGAGGGCCAGCGAATCTCGACGCGATCTATCGTCGCTGTCTTCCCCAAACCGAAGTGCAACCGGCGCTGATTCTGCGAACAAAAGCCGCTACCGCCTGAGACTTCCTGTAATTGTTGCTGCCCATTCCAGAACAAGCGGACCTCTGCGCCGATTGCACTGTGATTGCTGCGGCGGCCGGCTAAGCTAAATTCGATCCACTTGTTTTCTGTATTTACCCGGTTCTTGTATAGCAAAACAGGCCCCTTTTCGTTCGCCACTATGACATCGAGAGCACCGGTATTACTGAAGTCAGCAAGAGCAACGGACCGGCCATCGAACCGGTCCGTAACGCCTACCACCTGAGAAACCTCCTTGAATTGACCGGCGCCGTCGTTTATCCAGACGCGCTTCTGCTGATAGCCGGAGAGGCTGCGGCCTTTCAGGGGTGGCCAGTTTTCAGCATCGGCAATGATTGTGCGATTGCCGCCGGCAACCTTGGAGTAGTCGTACCAATAGCTATGGTCGGGATCAAGGGAGATGTTTCCGTTTACCTGGTAGAGATCAAGGAAGCCATCGTTATTCAAGTCTCCGAACTGGCCACCGAAACTCC
>CAXTMN010000072.1:8239-25172 GCA_964245395.1 uncultured Bryobacteraceae bacterium | reverse complement strand
GTCGTGGAGGAGGACTGGGCGAGGCCGCGGTGTGCAGTTTATTCTTGGGGGAGCCAGAGTCGATCAGCCGGTAAAGTGCGCTCGATTTCGTCTTGGGTTTTAAGAAGCTTTTTCGTGTTTTGGTAAGCATCACCCTCCAGCTCTAAAGCCCTTAGCCTATCAGCGAGTTCAACGGCTTTATGTCGATCTTCGTCTGTTACGTGGCCAATGCTGCGAATACCAGAGACAAGACCGCCTATTCGGTAATAGAGTTCAAGGTAGCCGTACGCAAGCTTGGAGTAGCGGTCAATACGTTCAGGCAAGCGTATCACTGGCCGTAAGGCGGTGATAATGACGGCGAAAGCCAAAAGGCAAGACGATACATTCCTCCCTAAGGGATGCTGCCATATTGCGAGAGAAAGAAATCCGTAAGAGCCAGCCAACGCCGAAACAACGTCGCCCCAAAGCTCCAACCCTTTAAAAGTTTCTAGGCCACTGGCGTAGTACTTAGAGTTCATCAGGGCCGTTCTGTATTGGTCGTGAAGGCCTACGACTAGATGCTGGTTGGGAGTGTAGCTGTAAACCGGGTTGACCTTGTACCCTTCATCAGTTTCCACAGCTGTATTCATAAATCAAGCATCGCACGATTCGACCATCTCGCATCGGGCTGTTGCTTATTCTAACTGCTGTTATTTTCATGGCTTATCCTTTTCTTGACTCCCTAGTTCCCGCCGCCTTGTTGCGCGATAATCTCAGCTGCCATTTCGTGGATGTCGTCTACACATCTAATGAATTCGCTACTGTCCTGAAAATAGTTCGGGTAGCCTTTGCGTAACGCATTCAATGAATCAGCAGCTACAAGGACCACCTGTATCGATGAATCGTCGATGTGAGCCTTCTCGAGATTTATGTATTCCTGGGATGCATCCACGTTGTCTTTAAAAGCTTCTATGTGTATCTCTGTAGTCTTTAGATAGAGCGTCAAGATATATGTCTCAGCCTGGAACTCGTTAAACCGTGGTTCCCGTTTGATTCCATATGTCGCGACCACTAAGTTCTTGAGGATCTTGGAAACGTTCAGCTTCTGACTAAGACTATCCACCTCCAAAATCAAATCCAGCAGGTCAACGGGTCCAATAGGGGCAACTTCTAGTTGTCCAAGGTCTCGATGATCACCTACGGCCAGAAAGGACGCAATCAGGGCAAAGAACCGCTCCCATTCTGGATTACCCATGCCGGACTTGAGACTCTGCTTGGTAAACGTATCAACTGTTTCAACAGCGGTTGCCCAAACATGTTGAGTTTTGGAGCGAATCTGAATCTCAATCCTTTAACCGTTGTAAAACGAGCGATGATTGTGAGTACTCTGGTACTCATAAATGAGGTGCACGCCACGATAGCCCGAGCCTTTTGGTTGGCTGATATAGTCGTTCTTGCGACAGAATACCGCGCTGGTGCAAGGGCTACTTTCGTATAGTGCCACTAGTCGGGTGACTTCCTCGACAGTACTCATAATGGCGCGACACCCGCCGAGATCCTGCATTTGAGAAAGCTGCATGCGCTCGAACCGTCTTAGCTTCGAGACGATAGATGGCATTCGCTTTAGGCGCTGAACTACCATTGCTTCGGGATCAATACGTTTTGCTCGATCTCGAAGGATGACACATAGCGCGTGTAGCGGATAGGCATGCCAAGATCGCAAGTTACCAGTGATGCTCAGGGCCTCGTCCATATTCATCCGCTCGTTCGGATTACGGCGAATTGCTATAACTTTTCCCGCTGCATCAACGCGCGCCGGTCCATGTTCAGGCTTGACCCACTTCATTTCGTCAAAGACGTCGTGAGCATCAGATTCACAAGAAGAGTCACCACTAGCTAAGTATACGTGCGCTGAGGGGATATATCCGAGTAGATGGTTTGCTCTACCAGTGCTGCACGCGGCTGTTTGACATCCGATTCCGGATTACTTGACCGATTCGCGTCTGCTTGTAGCAGCTTACAAGCCTCTGCCATATAGCTTGCCTCGTAAGACAAGACTTGTACAACCAGCCCCTTCAGGTCGCTAGTTGAAATTAGAACCGCACATTCCTCCGCCGCACATCCCTGCCCCGCACATGCCAGCGTCGCAACCGGCGCTGAGTGCTTCCCCAGATCCGACCGAACTACCGGCGCGTGCAGCAAAGGTCGAATACTGTGTCGTCAGATGTTTTTCACCGCAGGAGGGACACGCTATCGCGTCGGCATCGGCAGTCCGCCGGACCAGTTTCTCGAACTTCGTCCCACAATCGTCGCAAGCATATTCGTAAATCGGCATACCTTTAACTTACAGGAATCAGAACTTAAAAGGAGCTGCGCGTCGACGCGACTGTTTGCCGAACGAGACCTTTCAAGGTTCGAAGGGCCAAACTGCGGTGGTGGTAAACCCGCCATCTACCGCAATCACCTGCCCAGTTATGTAATCGGCTCCGGCACCACAAAGAAAAGTCGATAGCGGCGCAATATCGTCGGGAGAACCCATGCGCGGGTTGGCCTGCGACCCGGTTAGCCAGTTCTTCATTTTCTCCTCCTGCCACATCTTCCGATTCAGATCTGTCAGGATAAACCCCGGGGCAATGCAGTTTACCTGAATGTTATATCGTCCCCACTCGGCGGCGAGCGAGCGGGTCAGCCCAGCGAGCGCGCTCTTACTCATCGCGTAAGCGGTCAGATAAGGTAACCCGAGAACCGACATCAAGCTCCCGATAAACACAATCTTTCCGCCCGTCTTGCGCACGACCATTCGACCGCCCACACGCTGCGTTACTTCCACGAGCCCATTGAGGTTCGTCTGCATCAGTGAAGCAAATTCCTCCTTCGTATACAGTTCGAACGGCTTGCGGTTGTTGGTTCCCGACACATTCACAAGAATGTCCGCTTCCGGAAACTTCACTGCGTCGAGCTGATTCACGTCCAGCTGCATGGCATTGGCCGTCAAGCCTTCGGCTGTAAGCGCCTTCGCTTCGCTTTCGAGGGCCGCTAAGTCTCGCGAAGCCAGCGTCGTTCGTGCGCCAGCCCGGGCTAAGTCGCGCGCGATGGCCAAACCAATACCCCGACTCGCTCCTACAACCAGCGCCGACTTACCACTCAGTGACTGAGTTAGTTCCATGGGCAATTTCTTTCTCTCCTAGATCATGTAAGTGCTTACTAAGCACCTGCAGCCGCCTGGCTTTGAGCATTGCGCGGCAGAGGTTTATGATAGAGCAGCACCCGGCTTCCCGACGGCTCCAGACAAATGTCGATCCGTCGCAACTGAACAGCTTTTTGAATTGCGCGGTGCCGCTCGGGTGGCGCGAAGAAGGTAAGGAATCCGCCTCCTCCTGCTCCGAGCAATTTTCCTCCCACCGCGCCGGCCGCCTTGGCTGCCGCATAGCACTGATCAATAACAGAACTGCTGACACCGGGATGGATCTCCCGCTTGAGGCGCCAACCCTCATCTAAAATCTCTCCCAGCGCATCCACGTTGCCTCCATTCAACTCTGTACGTAATTCATGTGCAAGCTTGACCATCCGGTGCAGCAATCGCTGGGTGACTAAACTTGATTCAGCCTGCTGGCTTTGTTCACTCAGGATAGAGGAAGCACTTCTCGTCTGCCCGGTGTAAAAGGTGATCAGCGAGTTTTGCAAACGCATCAGGTCTTCGCCGCAGCAGAGTATCGGCTCGACGACTACACTGCCGTCGGGCATGAACCGCATGAAGTTGAATCCGCCGTGCGCGGCCGCATACTGATCCTGCTTCCCGATCCGCTCTCCGCACAAGTCGATCTCCACTTGACAGCTCTCTTCGGCAAGATCTCCCGGTGAAATGTAACGTGAATGGTAGGCGTGAAGCGCGAGCAGTAAGCCTGCAGTGAAAGAACTCGAGGAACCAAGCCCCGTTCCCCGCGAAGGAATATCAGCGATAGACGTAATTTCCAGCCCGCCGCAAATTCCGAGTTTCGTCAAAGAAGCCCGAACCACAGGATGCTCTATCTCTTGAACTGACTGCACTTCCTCGGTTCGCGAGTAACTCAGACGTATCCAATCGTCGAACTTCTTATTTACGTTGACATAGATATATTTGTCAATGGTCGTGCTGACAACCGCTCCTCCAAACTGCCGGTAGTAAGCGGGTAAGTCGCTCCCCCCTCCGGCAAAACTCATCCGGAGTGGGGTCTGAGTAATAATCACGCTCGGCTCCCGCGTTCACTCAACAGGAACTTAGTCGCCTCTAGCACTGAGTTACAGCGGAATGCCGGCTCGCACTCTTCCCCTGTAAGGACGGGTTCGGCATTTCTATTCACGAGAATCGATCCCATGCCATGGCTCATTGCTGCCTGCACATCTCCGGCCCGGTCTCCGATCATCCACGACTGACTGAGATCGATATTCAACTCCCGTTGGGCGAGTTCAAATAATCCGGTCGCTGGCTTGCGGCACGTGCAGGTCCGCTTCAATTCTACGCGCTCACCCGCAAACCCGGCGTCTGGATGATGAGGGCAGTAATAAATCATATTGAGGTAGGCATGCGCATCACCCAGCAGCCATTCCAGCTTATTGTGAATGGCATGTAGATCTTGCTCCGAACACTCGCCCCGCGCGATGACCGGCTGGTTGGTTATGATCACCGCCAGCCGACCCGACTCATTCACACTCCGCACGGCGTCCGCCGCCCCCGGCAACAATTCCATCCCGCTGGCTGTATTCAACCAACCCCGATCATAGTTCAACGTTCCGTCCCGATCGAAAAACACTGCCGGAACCGCACTTTCGAGCGAACCCCTCTGTATTCGCCCGCGCAGGTAATCTCCCTCTACTTGATCCAACCGCGCCGGAGTACCGGCATCTTTGATGTATTCCCTGCTTTTGTAGCCCTGAATGACTGCTCCCTGGCGTAACATCTCCGGAAACAGGTCTTTTGCGAAGTCCAGCGGATACCGTAGCGCATCACGCTTAGAATGCCACCGGGCCAACGCCTTTTTTTCCATTACATAAAGCGCAGCATTCACCAGATTCGCAAAGAACTCACCGGCCGTGTGCGGATACGGATGAAACTTCCGAACGATTCCCAGCTCATCCAGTTCGGCCAGATCTGAGTCCTGCGGGTGATTGTTCGGATGAAGAAAGAGCGTTGCCGCCGTCCCGGAACGGTGCGCGCCCAGCATTCGGCCGAGGTCCACATTCAACATGGTGTCCCCGTACAGGACGAAGAATGTTTCGTCCAGCTCCTCGAACGCTTCCAGCACAGCCCCCGCCGTTCCCAAGGGCCTGGTCTCCCGTTGGTACTGCAAGGCAACACCCCAGCGGGACCCATCCCCAAAGTACTTCTCGATATGCTCGGCACCGTGACCAGTCAGAAGCAGCACCTTTTCCACTCCATGCTTCTTTGCCAGCGAAATCTGATGCTCGAGTAGCGGCTTTCCTCCCACAGGGGCCAGGGGCTTTGGCACATCGCCCAATCGTTCTCTTAGCCGCGTTCCCTTCCCTCCAGCAATGATCACCGCCTGCATCTACTGCGCAACCACTTCGGTGAAAAACTCCCGATAAATCTCCCCTACCGCCCTTTCAACAGCCTGCCCGGAACTCAGCTTCGGCGACCACCCCAGCTCACGAATCTTCTCGATCGAGTACCTGAATTTCGGCACATCACCGACCCATCCCCGATTGCCGCCCGTCCAGTGAATCGGAGTAGAGGGAGCAGCCTGCCGCAACACGGCTTCGGCTATGTCACGAACGGTCGCGCCTTCATCCGGCGGTCCAATGTTGTACCAGTTCAACCGGTCAGATGCGCGCTTGCATATCAGACTCATCGCGTCCAGTAACTCCGACACGTGCAAGTAAGGCTTTTGTTGTGTTCCATCGCCCAAGACCTCCAATTCCCTCCTGTCCTTTCGCAATTTCTTAAACAGGTCGAAGATAATGCCGTGCGTAGCGCGAGGCCCGATGACATTCGGGAAACGAAAAATCCAAGCCCGCTCGAGGAAGCTCTCGACTGCCGCACTGATCAACGCTTCGGACGCCAACTTCATCGCGCCATAGTTCGATATCGGGAAAAGCGGCCCCGTGTTCTCGGTGAGCGTTTCCTTATGAACTCCATAAACAGCGGAACTTGATGCAAACGCCAGCCGCGGAATCTTCTGCTCCCGCATGAGTATCAAGGCGTTAAAAGTGGTCTGAAGGGTATCCTTAATATCCACGTTCGGGTCCGCAATTCCGGCAGCAATATCGCTGTTGGCAGCCATATGCCAGACCGTAGAGATTGAGAAGCGGGAGGCTGCTCTGCGCAAGGCCTCCAGATCACAGATATCGGCCTGGACCAGATGAAAGTTACGATCTTGCTGGGCTTCGGACAGATTCTCGCGGGTGCCGCGCGACAGGTTGTCAATACAGACAACGGCGAGCCCTTCGCTGAGCAGCCGATCCACCAGGTGGCTCCCGATAAATCCAGCGCCCCCCAGCACCAACGCTACTTCCGGGCTCACAGGACCTGACATCGTCCCATCTTAAACGTCGCCGTCCATAACGTCGCGACCAATCCTTTTCGCCTCGCTTTGTCAGCCTGAGAGTTATTGGACCGTGCCCGCACTACT
The DNA here is from genome assembly GCA_964245395.1 of uncultured Bryobacteraceae bacterium. Taxonomy (GTDB): domain Bacteria; phylum Acidobacteriota; class Terriglobia; order Bryobacterales; family Bryobacteraceae; genus Bog-105. Next base: position 18,588 of record CAXTMN010000072.1, on the reverse strand, counting down.
GGGTATGCCCACTGACGCTCTGCTCAGCAACCTGTTCGACGAGTATCTTCCTTTTCGTCTCTACGCCGATCACAAAGGTGGATCAACAGTGAATGAACTCGCTCGCGAATTTTCTCTTCCTGCCAGCTGGGTCGCGGAGCGCATTGAAGCAGCACGCCTCTGCATCGAAATGCAGGTTCGACTGGAATTGCCCTTCCCCGCTAACCGGACGCGTACAAAAACGGCTTCCGCACTCGCTGAGTAGTCAGCCTCTCCCCCAGGCAGCAAATCTCCTCAGGTAATTGGCCCGGGATTGAAGGGCGACAGTGCGTTTCCTAATCCCCAGTGCTCAGCCCAGGTCTGCTTGCGTCCGCTGGCCACATCCAGAATAAAATCGAAAATCTCTCTGCCCACACTCTCAATGGTCGCAGTTCCCGTCGCAATCCGGCCCGCGTCGATATCGATCAGGTCGTGCCATTTTTCAGCCAGTGCCGTGCGCGACGAGACCTTCACGACAGGAACCATGGCCAGCCCGTAGGGACTGCCTTCGCCTGTGGTAAAAACGTGCATATTCATCGAAGCTAACTGCTGGGTGCCACAAATGAAGTCATTTGCAGGCGTCGCAGCAAACACCAATCCTTTCGCACTGACCTTTTCTCCCTGACCCGCGACGGCCCGAATGGCGCTGGTTCCCGCCTTGGCGATCGACCCGAGCGCCTTCTCAATCACGTTCGACAATCCGCCACGCTTATTTCCCGGCGTTGGATTCGCGCTCCGGTCCGCCCCGCCCTTGGCCAGATAGTCGTCATACCAGCGCATCTCCCGAATCAGCGCCTTCCCCACCTCTTGATTGCTTGCTCGCGGAGTCAGAAGATGAACGGCATCGCGCACCTCCGTCACTTCAGAAAACAGTACCGTAGCGCCAGCCCGCACGAGCAGATCAGCTGCGTACCCGACTGCCGGATTGCACGTGACACCTGAAAACCCGTCACTTCCGCCGCATTGGAGCCCCACGATCAGCTCCGAAGCAGGGCGTCGCTCGCGCCGCCGGCGATCCAGCAGTGCGAGCCTCTTCTCTGCTGCCTGCATGATGGTGCTCACCGTCTCGCTGAACCCGCGCTGATCCTGCAAACGGATCACATCCAGTTCTTCCAAAATCGGCAGCTCCGATCGAAACAGTCGCTCGGGTTGCAGCTTCTCGCATCCCAGGCTCACCACCATCGGCTGTCCCCCGACATTCGGATGCAGACTGATGTTCTTCAGCGTCTGAATCGGGATGGCTGCTCCCGCTGCTTCGATCGCCACCCCGCACCCATAGCTATGCGTGATGGCTATAACGTCATCGACATGCGCGAACCGCGGCATCATCTCCGTCTTGATCCGCCGGACCGCATACTCTACGGTCGGCGCAACGCACTGAACTGTCGTGGTGATGCCCAAGATATTCTTCGTGCCGGTGCTGCCATCCCGATTCCCGTATCCTTCGAAAGCCACGTCCATCAAAGGAGCTTGCGGCTCAGGTACTGCCGTGGCAATCGACATCTCCTCCAGAGAAGGAGCAGCTGGCAACTCGATGTGTTCCTCCCGCACCCAGAAGCCGGACTCAATGGTTTGTGTTGCGTAACCAATTACCTGTCCGTAGCGCATCACGGGCTCGCGCTCGGCAATCTGCCTTAATGCGACTTTGTGCGACTGCGGTATCCGCTCCCGCACCGTGAATCCATCAGCATGGACGGCTCCCGCCATCGCTCCTTCCGGTGGCACAACGATCGCTACGTTGTCCAGCGCATGGATGCGAACAAATAGCGGGTCCACCGCTCACTCCTCACTCTGCACTCTTCACCCGTTCGCCGCTTCCGCTACCACGTCCGAGACCACGTTGAATTGCGTCAGCCTGGCGCTGCCGAAGGAGGTTGTCAGCGCCACATCCGCCGCATCGCGGCCGACAGCCATCAACACACGCCCAATCCTCGGTTGATTGTGCCTCGCGTCGAACGTCCACCAGCGTCCGCCCAGATAGGCTTCAAACCAGGCGCTGAAATCCATCGGCGAGGGTGACACAGGAACTCCAATATCGCCCAAATACCCCGTCACGTAACGCGCTGGAATATTTAAACAGCGGCAAAACGTGACTGCCAGGTGTTGAAAATCCCGACAGACTCCCACACGCTCGGTATAAACATCCAGAGCCGTTTTGGTCGATCGGGCAAAGCTGTATCCGAACGTCACTTTGTCATACACCCAGTCGCAGATCGCCTGAACTCTCTGCCAACCCCGCGGCGCGTTCCCGAATAATTCAACTGCTGTATTCGACAATAAATCCACTTCGCAATATCGGCTTGCCAGCAGAAACTGCAAAACCTCTGATGGCAAACTGTCGACCGGCACTTCCTCTGCGTCCGGAGCTTGAGAATCCGGCTTGCCTGAATCCTCTATTAATGTTGAGTTCCAAAGCCGCAATGCACCTGAAGGCGCCATGATCCGGGAGCAAAGATTGCCGAAACCATCGATATAAGTGTGAATGGGGATGGCAGGATCCGCCCTCAACAGATCCGGTTCTCGCAGGTCATTCGTTCGCGATGCATACACATTCAGCAAGGCCACAATCGGCACCGGTTCTGGAATGTCGAACGAAATGTCGTAACCCAAGCGGATCAGCATATTAGCTCATAGCTCCTGAAAAGGTTGGTTGCTGCCGATCGGCCTACGGGGCGAGTGAACAAGGTCGAAGTTCACATCAGCGAGCAAAAGCCAGTGTATCCGACGGCACATCCCACCTCGTAATCACCGGCTGCAACAATGAAACTTCCTGAAGTAGATAGGGATCCACGGAGTGACATGACTTATTGTTTGGGCATCGTGACCGATGACGGCCTGGTAATGGCTTCCGATTCGCGTACCAATGCTGGTTTCGATCAGGTGAATGTATGCCGCAAGATGCACAGTTTTGTGCAGCCCGGAAAGCGCGTGTTTGTTACGCTGGCGAGCGGAAGTCTCTCGATCAGCCAGTCCGTTATCACTATCCTGAAGAGCGACTTCGATGCGGGCCTCGGCCTGGCCAAAGCTGACTCCATGTATGAAGCCGCCCGTATTGTCGGCGATTGTGTCCGGCGAGTGTCGGACATCGACCGGGTAGCTCTCGAGCGCGATCAGTATTCGTTCAACGTCCACCTGCTGCTCGGAGGCCAGGTGCTAGGCGCTGAACCACCCAGCTTGTACCTTATTTATCCTCAGGGCAACCCCCTTCGAGCTACCGAAGACTCGCCCTATCTCCAGCTGGGAGAGTGTAAGTACGGCCGCCCTATCCTCGACCGCGGCGTCGAGTGCAACACCTCGCTGGAAATTGCCGCTAAATACGCCCTTCTCTCCTTCGATGCCACCATTCGGTCCAACGTCACTGTCGGTCCGCCCATCGAAATTGTCCTGTATCGCAAGGACTCCTTCGAGCTCTCTCAATACCGCCGCTTTTCCAGTTCGGATCAGGATCTGACCGTGATCCATGCCTCGTGGGAAACCTCGCTCCGTCATGCGGTCGAGCATCTCCCCGAAATCCGCTTCCACAGCCCTCCCCCTGAAATCGCCAGGTGACAGATCGGTGACGGACACTGGTGCCTTAGCCAATAAGCGCGTAGTTACAGGGCAACTTTCTAATCGGCTTCTCTGGGCCCTGTTTCTCCTTCTTTATCTTCCGATCCTGTACTACCGCGGATGGACGCTGCCTTTTGATATCGGAATCGATTATCCTTCCTACCTCCAGGCGGCGAGGATGGTTTTCTTACAGGGGAAAACCCCTTTCGGGTTGGATGCCTTCAATGGAATAGCAGGATTTGCAGGTGGAAAAGTTCAGCCCTATATCTATCCGCCTCCTTCTCTGCTTGCATTCTGGCCCCTGGCGAAGCTTCAGCTTGCGGACGCACGAACCGCTTTTATCGTGCTTAGTCATCTTTGTTTCCTCGGCTCGGTTTGGCTAATCCTTTTCCGGCTTACCCCGCTACCGAAAGACCAGCAAGTCCGTGAACTGACGCTTGGTGTTTTTTTGATTTACATCCTATCGGTGAATGCAGTTCCTGACACATTTGGGAACGGACAGGTGAACTTCATAGTATTGTTTTTCATCTGTCTCGCAATCGCCGCATTCCGAAAAGGTTCTTCTGCCTGGCTCATTGCGCTTCCCCTATCGATAGCTATTCTACTGAAGATTTACCCAGTTTTTCTTTTGTTACCGCTTCTATTCCGAAGGCGATACAAAGTGATTCTGTTTACCTGTGGATTCTTAGCTGCCTTCACTGCGGTCGCCTATGCTGTTTTGCCCCGAAGTGTCTGGCTCACCTGGTTTGTGGAGGTAGTGCCTTTAGGTGGTTACGCGAACAACCGGTTCCCTGCCGCGTTTTGCTGGAATCAGAGCATCAACGCTTTCGTGATGCGGCTATTCCAGGAGAACTACTTTAGTAGAGCGCCTTTGTACTATCCAAGCTTGGCAAAGCCGGTTGCAACTGGGCTCGCGTTGCTAGTTATTGGAATAACAATGCTCTTTTCTTATAGAGCATCGCGGGCGCTCGATGCGGAAGCAGGCGGAGATGACGACATGGCAGCGTTTCTACTAATGACTTACCTTGTTGCGCCTTTGTCGTGGGATCATCACTTGGTCTACATTCTGCCCGCTGCAGCGCTAGCTATAAGCTTGATTATGAATAAGGCCGTCCCTCCCAGCATGGCGGTTACTGTCATTGCCGCTCTACTGTTAATTGCCTGGCGGTTTCCGGTAGACCGGCTGGATATCGTGGCGGGGTGGTGGACGTTACTAATGTCCGCTAAGTTATATCCGGTAGTCTTATTGTGGTTGTTTTTTATTAGAAGACTAAGTAATAGCTGTGCCAATCCGGTCTCTTCAGGTGGAGCATCTCGGAACCTTAGTGTGCTCAAATCGGTGGAGAGCGGGTATTGCTAAGCAACAGACAGGCAGTGTCCGGGGGGTGTTCATATACGTCGGGCAATGGCATTGGATCCCCTTGCATGGCAGAGCCTGTTGGGACTTCTTCTGCTTCTTTACGTCCCGACTTGCTATTACTACGGATGGCTTCTTCCGCCCAGCATTGGAATTGATTTTCCCACTTACTACCAAGCAGCGCGACTGGTGTTCTTAGAGGGGAAAAGCCCGTACGGACTTCATGCCTTTAAGGGACTGCCTGGATTTATGACCGAGACGGTTCAGCCCTATCTCTCTTCACCGCCTTCCCTGCTTGTCTTCTGGCCCTTGGCCCGCCTCTCACCTGCTGGCGCACGCGCTTTGTATCTTCTGGTGAGTCAGCTCTGCTACGCCGGTTCAGTTTGGCTCATCCTCTTGAAACTCACTCCTTCATATCGCGACAGCCGCCTGCATAAGGTCACGCTTTGTTTCTGCCTGGTTTACATGCTGCGCTTCGATCCAGCCCTCAGCACCCTAGGGACGGGAGAGGCGAGCTTTGTGACTTTGTTTCTCATCTGTCTGGCACTCGTGGCACTTAGGGATGACTCTCCTGCCTGGCGCATTGCTCTTCCTTTAGCCCTGGCAATTTTGTTGAAGACCTATCCCGCTTTTCTGCTTTTGCCGCTTTTTTTCCGGAAGCAATACCGAGCGATTGGCTTGACTGTCACTTACTTGGGCATGTCCGTCGTGATTGCGAGTTTAGTACTGCCCGGCAACATCTGGCGTAGCTGGTACACGGATTTCCTTCCTTTAACTGGATACATCAACACCCGCCTTCCTTTAGCGATCGCTTGGAATCAAAGCTTGAATGCCTTTGTAATGCGGCTTTTCCAGGAAAACTACTTCAGCAAAGCTCCTTTGTTTCATCCGTCCTTTACGAAACCAGTGATACTGACAGCGGTTTACATACTTGTGGGTGGAACTGCGCTTTGCTCTTTTCGCATTGCAAAGGCGCATACCGAGGCCAGCAAAGATGACGAGATCTCAGCTTATCTGCTCTTGATCTTCCTCATCGCTCCTCTGTCCTGGGATCATCACCTGATTTACATCCTGCCCGCGGTGGCGGTGGTCATCAGCTTGATTTTCAGCAATGCAACCTCTTCTGGTGCAGCTACCATCGTAGTAGCGGGTCTGGTCCTGATGGCCTGGAAGTTGCCGCTGGGAAGTCGAGACATCACACAGGGCTGGTTAACCCTGCTGATATCCGCAAAGCTGTACCCGGTTCTCATTCTTTGGATGTTCTTTGTCTACCGGCTTTATAGATCAAGCTTACAGTTAAAAAGCACCACACCGGTTCTTACAGGAGTCGCTGACCCGACGCGTTACTTGCTGAACTCCTGAGGGCAGTTCGAACAAGGGGAGCAGCGCTTTTCCGGTGCTAAACCCTCATCTAAAAACCTGTACGGTACTACACGCTGAGGATAAACGTCGGCTTCTACGAGCCATGCCTTGCGATCGTTGTAATACTTAAGAAGCTCGAGATCGGATGCCTTATCCATTTCACGTGCCCATATGATCTTACTTTTATCCAGACGTGTGCCGTTATAGACCCACTCTTGATTCACGGGATGACCCGGTGCGTATCGAACAATGACTAAATGATTACCGGGCCGCATACGGAGCCAATTAACAATGGCCGCTCTGGCATCCCGATGCCACTCGTATCCACGCTCCCAGTAGGAGGAAGTTGGGATATCTAATTCATCTCCGAACTGCTTAACAGTGGTTGCAAATAGCAATGCTAACGGTAGAAGGATGGCAAAACAGCGCGCCTGTGCCGCCCCCAAGCGAGTCAACCAGGCGAATATACGCTGACTACCTATGGCAATCAAACAGAATATGACCGGAATAACCGGAGCAAGATGGTAAGGATAGAGCAGCAGTTGGAACAGGTTTAAAGTTGCCGCGGCCAGCAAAAGGTAAATCAATGATCGAAACTTACGGTCAAAGGAGAACAGGGGTACAAGGAACGGAATGGTGAGTACGGGGCCGATCAAATAAGCCCAGTTATCGAACAGCCGGGTGACCAAGTTGTCGATTAGTCCTGGAATCGTATTGTATATGCCGTGATGAGCGATCTCCACATCGTGCATGGCGTGAAGCACAGGGTCCTTCAAAGTTACGTTTACCGATGGTAAGAAGGCAAGATTCTCAGGCCACCCATAAGAAGCACGATTTACCTGATAGGGCATCTGCGTAACCTGTCCGGTAACCCGCCAACAATAGTAACCCAGGCATCCGGCTCCGAGAATCAAAACAACCAGGGCGGGAGTAACGAGACTCCGGAAGAACTCACCGGGAGCCGTCCTGAACTTACCGATCAGAGAAGGCAGCAGCAACGCGAGAACCACCGCTGTTAACACCCCGCCTTCAAAAGGACGGCTATTCATTAAGATAACCGCGCCCAGACCGAAGAGAAAAGCGTGAAGTCGTTCACCGGTGTCCGCCCGTAGCCGTGGCATTGACCCTACCACCAATGCACCGCCTATGGCGGGGACGGACCCTCCCATATAGCTGTTGACCCAAAAGCCGACTAAGGCAAGTCTCACGATGGCGAGTAGCACCCCAAAAAAAGCCCACCTTCGGGGAAGCCAACCGAGAAACATCCAATACATAGCGGCACACATTAAAGCGATGCCCAGTTCGACTCCCGCCCAGGGCTCATGAAACAGAACCTCTCCGACGGCAAGAAAGACACCTTGGGCGGGAGGGTACATCGAGTTGTACGTGGGCTTCTGGATGACGTGTATCGTTTCAAAGTGGGTCCACATTGCTGGTGTCCGATTCGTAATGCGGCCATGCGCCAGCGTGTCTGCTAGCAGAAGATGACTGAATTCGTCATGAATGCTTGGCTCGGGTACCGGCACGAATGGAAGGAGAAGCAGACGAAGGACAACCGGAAGGACCGCGCAAGTTAGCATGGTTACTCGCGGGGGTCCCGCAATGGTTCGAAAGCCACGGACGATAAACGAGAGAGGGCGTGCAAAAAAACGACCAAGAGTAGTAACAAGTGCTGCGACGAACGCAACAAGTATCCACTCCATGGCGATTTCTATGGGCGAAACAAAGCGAACCGCCTCGGAGACGATAAAGTGAATGCTCTGCGGGAAGGTCATGGCGACACTAACCCCACGCTACTAACGATGGCCACTCGCTGCTGCTCTAACCGCTTTGTGGCTAAGCCGCTTTTCTCAAATCGAAAAGCAACCGGCACAACAGCCCAATAGAGATCGCCCGCTGAAACATCCCGAACGTAACGATATTGCCCACCTCTGCTGAGGACCATGGGCGGAAGTTGGCGGCCGGAGACATAGCCGGTAATCTTGATCGATCCGCTTCTTTGAAACAGATCATCAGGAACACGGAAGTCCAAGTGGAGCCGCGCGCCCTGCCTGCTGAGCACAGTGGGCGGGCGTTGGAGCGCGAACTCGAAGATATCAGAAGTCCAACGGTCCTGGCCGTTTGCAGATTCCAGAAATCCCCATAAGAGCTGATCCTGTGTTTGGAAATCACCCAACTTGATTTCACTCGCCAGCCGGCAGTCCGTCAGGTGCGAACCGGACTGATAAAGTTCATAATTCTCCGGTTGATAGATATCATTTCTCCAGAATAGGTGGCCTTCAGAAGTAGTGACAATCCGATACCCGCTCCGTGTTATTAAGTTCGACCAGAGTTTTCTATCTGCTTCGCTCGAATAGCCAAGTAAAACCAGGTCCGGGCGTGTAGAACCAAGTTGTTCGGAGTAAGAATTCACATCGTTGCTTTTCGACCAACGCCAGAATGCTTGACCACCGCCGCGAGCAGCATCATAATTCCGATAAAGGTTCTTAACAAAGTAGGGTTGAAGAGCAACTGTTGGATATCCAATACCAAATAGCTTTGATTGACTGAGCAATTTATTTTTGAGATAACTCGCCATAGTCTTACTGCCCGAGTAGGGCCGATCAAAGTCGTATCGAATAGCCTGCCAGGTCCAGGAGCACTGCATAACTACAAAGATCGACAGAGCCAGCAAAACCGACCAGCCGGCTTCGCGTGATTCACAGGAAATCCACAGCGCGAAGAGCCACGCGAGGATTAGGAATCCGTGGTGCCAGACATTTGAGTAGATCACGGATCCGAAGATGCACAGGAGGAGACTTGCTACGACGAAAAAGAACAAGCCGCGCCCTCGCCACAGAAGAGGTAAGGATAGGCTAATGAGAACCAGCGGCCAGTAACCCTCGCCAAAAGCCTGCTGAAAGGAATACCGAGACATGCCAATAAAATTCGCAAGTGACCAATTCGGAGATACGACAAAACTCGCCTGGTTACTTGGCCAAACCGAATAGATGATCAACAAAACAGCAAGCAGATAAGAAAGCGCAGCCCAAATCAGACCGCGGCGGGTATATTGTTCTTGTTGTTTGGAAACAAGAGCAAGTCGGGCCGCGAAGGCAATCGCAATTGATATGGATAGCAAAAAGGCCTGTGCGCTCACCAATGCGAGCAGAATCAACAAGATGGTAGTAGCACCTATCCGCTGGAATCCTTTTCGACTGACGGTAGCTAATCCAAACAACAGCAAAGGGGCCAGAGAATAACTGCGAGCCACAACAGCATATTGAAAACACAGAAAATAGGTAAACGGTACAGCCACTCGGATTGCAAGTGGGAAAGGTGAATAGCGTACGAAAAGGAGTGAGCTGGCCAAGCCAAGCAACCCCGATAATATGTTGAGGCCTTTGTAAGGCATACCAAGCAGGATCAGTCCGTGTAGCAAGGAATGCCAGAGACCAGGCGACCCTTCCAGTCGTAGCAGCCTGGTCCAGAGTTCAACTAGACCGGCGTCCCGCGCCAGAAGCCAAGCTTGCGCTTCATCCGCCCAAGGCTCATGCCGACTGTTGGCTAGGCCGGCTATTGCGCCATATGAGAGCCCAACCCACAGCTCAGGCCACCACGAGCCACCCGGGTGCGTGAGTAGATCTCGGGAACTTTGCCTTTGGGCTGTCGCGAGTCCTGACAACTAATTGCTCGAGAGAAGACTGATCGACGTTACAACTGTCCCCAGGTTTCTTGCGTCTGCCCTGGAAGCTGGTAGATATTTGTCGAGCGAGAAACTTACGGGCAAGATGTTAGTGCATAATGCCGCGGGTGGCACTTGAACGGTGAATGTATGAGATCCGGCCTTTTCATATGTCACGGAACCGAAATCAGATCCGGGGCTTCCCGCGCTCAGCGTTATGGGGCCAAGTTGATCGATTTCTCCTTTTGGAAAATACAATTCAACAATCAATTTAGCCGGTTTGGGACCATGATCCTGCTGCTTACTGCCAATGAGTGGATTGAACAGGACCGTAAATTTCGGAGCAGTCCATCGCCAGCGGTTGTCACTCACTTCATAAAAACCTGACACGAGCTGGCG
>CAXTMN010000072.1:0-8229 GCA_964245395.1 uncultured Bryobacteraceae bacterium | reverse complement strand
GTGATAGACGGGTCAGCTACTTTGATGACTGTTGAGAAAGGGACGGCTTTCTGGTGACAGGAGCTGCACATCAGAACCAAAACGCAAAAACCCGAAAGCGATCTAAATGAACCGGTCTTCAATCGGTGCTGTGCCCGGCCAACTATTGTATACCTGCCGCTCCTCAAAGGTAAAAACGAGAACCGGCTGTCGAGATGAAATGGTTAGCATCTATACTAAGTCAAAGTACCGGCTCATTTCGTTCTGTTAATCTGGTGCAATCGAGATATGGCTGTTTCGCCAATCCTGCTGGCTGTTTCTGGGGTTGATAGCGCCATAACCGGATCGGCTAACAGAAAGTCGAAGGCAATTCCTCAGCGACCAGCTTATTCGCAACCACCTCAACCGTTTTCTGTAGCAATTGTACCTTCTGAGAATCTGAGCAGTAGTCGGCGGACACTGCAACCGCATGCGCAGTGCTCGGACTTCTTGGTGACGAAGAGCATCGTAAGATTTTGGCCTGCTATCGCGCTGAGGTAAGTCGGATGAGGGCGCAATCAACAGTAGGCCTAAATGACGGCAAATATCTCCGTCAGCAACAAGCATGAAGACCTATCTTGTCACTGGCGGATCCGGCTTTTTTGGATCGATTTTGAAGCGGCGTCTCTTAGCGGATGGCCACCGCGTTGTAAATGCCGACTTGCATTCTGATGACGATCAGCATCCAAATCTGGAGGTCGTTCAAGCAGACCTTGCCAAACGCGAAGTGATGGAGGACATCTACCGGAGGCATAAATTCGACGGAGTGTTCCACGTTGCCGCCATGCTGGCCCATGCGGTCGAGAGCAAACAGCAACTGTGGAACAGTAATGTGCGGGGGACACAAGTAGTGGCCGACCTGACGCGCAAGTACCAAGTTCCGAATCTCGTTTTCACATCGTCAAATTGCCTGTGGGGACGAGCTTTCTCACGCCCAGTTACCGAAAACGACAACCCTGCTCCGGTTGAACTCTATGGGTTGTCGAAGTGGGAAGGTGAAAAAGTTCTCTTTCAATATCAGGCCGATATGAATGTGGTCTCAATTCGCTGCCCTACCATCATTGATTCCGGCCGGCTCGGACTTCTCGCAATTCTTTTTGAATTTATCAAGGAGAATCGTTGGGTTTGGACCGTGGGTGCTGGTGACAACCGATATCAGTTTATTTACGCTCAGGATCTGGCGGAAGCTGCCGTTCGATCAATCAATCACTCCAGGTCGGACATCTTCAACATAGGTTCGGATAACGTCAAATCTTTGCGCGAGATCTATAGCTACGTAATCGATAAGGCAAATAGCACTTCCCGTATAGGACGATTGCCGAAACGGCTCAGCTTGGCAACAATGCGTCTTGCACATCTTCTAAGACTATCTCCGCTTGGCCCGTACCATTACAAAATGATTGCAGAGGACTTCATCTTTGACACCGCGAAAATCAAGAATGAACTAGCTTGGCAGCCTACCCTAACGAACGAAGAGATGCTCTGGCGGGCTTATGAGTACTATGAGCGTAATCAGAGTGAGATACAGAGTCGGGTAAACGTATCTGCGCACAAACAACAGGCGAAAATGGGAATAATCCGTATCTTGAAGTGCCTGTCTTAACAAGCAGGCGGGAGAAGAAGTGCACACCTCTTTCACGGAAAACCCTTACAGAGGTGCTTCCTACTATTTCTTCTGGTTATCCCTGCTAATTGTATCGATCAAAACCCTCCTGCTGATTCTAGATCCGAAACCGGCTTTTCACTTCGGAGATTCGGGAGCTTACCTGGCAACGGCACTTTCTAAGTGGATCCCACCAGACCGGAGCTTCACTTATGGATTTTTGCTACGACCTTTGGATCTTGAAAGCCATTCGCTGATGCCTGTCCTCCTGCTGCAAACCGCTATGTCGGCTATCGCCAGCATAGTTACCGGTCTGCTCTTGATTCGATATTTAGGAGTAAGTTACAAGCTCGCTACTTTGATGGCGGCTCTGTGTGCCATTGAGCCGCTTCAGCTTATGTCGGAAAGATTTGTGATGACTGAGGCTGCGGCAACGTTTGCGTTTGCCTTTTTTGTTTGGTGCTGCCTGGCATTTCTCGAAAGTGGAAGTCTGGCAGTTCTGGTTTCAGTGCAAGTGATCGGGGTCATCCTGGTAAGCCTTCGGTTCAGCTTTCTTCCTTTGATCTTGGTGTTATCGATCTTGCTGCCAATCTTGTCAGTACAAATAAGATTCAAGTCGAGCTTTAAGCCCCTACTGATCAGGCTTGCGCTCGCAATTACTATCAGCCAAGCTCTTCTCTTGGGTTATCGCCATCTATATGGCGCTCTCGCGCAGACCAAGGCAGCATATCTGTCCCGTGATGGCGATTTTCTGCTTGCCGATATGGTGCCGCTGATTCAGCCAATAGACTTTCCGATCACAGCAAAACGAAGGCAACTCTTCCAGTACATAACCATTCCTCTAACAAGCATCGACGAGCGTAGGTTCCATCGGTGGGTACCAGGTGGGATCTGTGAAGCCGTCCTGCGAGTCTGCCACTCGGATGAGGATCTTGCAAATCGGGTCGCTAAAACAACTGCGTTACGAGCGATGTGGCGAGATCCGCTTGGGGTAGTTCGCTTGGCTGCGGGGACATACCGGGAGTTCCTCGATTACGGAAAGATGGAGTGGGCACTGAAGCTGGACCAAGGCCACTATGTTTCACCAACCCCGAACGATGTTGCAATGATCAAACGTTGGTTTGACATCGATGCACGCGATCGTGGATTCAACTCCCTAACGAAACGATGGGAAGGAATTGCCGTGCCATGGTGCTGGCTTATGGTTACATTACCGATGCTTTATGGCCTCGAAATTGGGATTCATAAGAGTCGCCCATTCCGCTACGATCTGGCGCTTCTGTCAATGGCACTCGTTATCCTTTTAACCGCTAACATCCCGGTTGAAATTGCAAATCCCCGATATCTGACACCGCTTCCCTGGCTCTCCATTCTTATCCTTGGCGTGATTTTTTCCCGATTTCCCATTCGTAATCGAAGACGCTGATGCTGTGTGGCTAATGATAAGCATTATCAAGTCGCTTCCAGAGCTCAGCGTTATACTCGATACTTACCTCCGGCACTGTTCCGTGTTAGAAGAGCCTCCGGTCGGATTCTAAAGCTCAAAAGGAATCATGGCGACTCTTTCCCCATTTCCGGAATCATTGCCGTCTGCTCCGTTTGCTCAGTACGAGCTCGCAACGGCTTACGACGAGATGTTCCGGTCGGCCGGTCGCCCGCGCTCCCATTACCGTCCTCTTTACACGCGTCTTTTGAATTTGCCGGCGGAAGAACTTCGCCGCAGTAAGCAGGAAGCCGATCTCTCCTTTTTCAATCAGGGCATCACCTTCAACGTGTACGGCCGCAGCGAAGGCACTGAGCGTATTTTCCCTTATGACCTGCTGCCCCGCATCATTTCAGCTGCTGAATGGACCACCATCGAGCGCGGTCTGAAGCAGCGAATACTCGCCCTGAACCTCTTTTTAAAAGACGTTTATCACGAACGCCGGATTGTGAAGGACGGTGTCATCCCGGGCGAGGTCATTTACACCTGCAAACATTTCCGCCGTCAGATGCGCGGAGTCAAAGTCCCTCGTGACGTCTACGTCAGCATCTGCGGAACCGATCTCATTCGTATGCCCGACGGACAGTTCGTCGTTCTTGAAGACAATCTCCGTGTTCCGAGTGGCGTCTCCTACATGCTCACCAGCCGCAAAGTGATGAAACAGATTTTCCCCAGTCTGTTCCGCAAGTGCGGCGTGCGACCCATCGAACAGTATGGGCAAGCTCTGCTCTCCACGCTTCGCTCACTTGCGCCCGAGGGCCGCTCCAGTCCCACCATTGTTCTGCTTACGCCCGGTGTGTACAACTCGGCTTACTTCGAGCACACTTATCTCGCCCGCCAAATGGGCATTGAGCTCGTAGAAGGACGCGATCTGGTCGTCCATGACAACTACGTCTACATGCGCACCACCGTCGGTTTGCAGCGCGTCGACGTCATCTACCGCCGCGTCGATGACGACTTCCTTGACCCGCTCGCCTTTCGGGGTGACTCGGCCCTCGGTGCAGCCGGCCTCTTCAATGCCTATCGCGCCGGCAACGTCGTATTGGCGAATGCGCTTGGAACCGGCGTGGCTGATGATAAAGCCATCTACGCATACGTACCGCAGATAATCGAGTATTATCTTGGCGAAACGCCCATCCTGCAGAACGTCGAGACCTTTCTGATGAGCAATGATTCGCAGCGCCAGCATGTTTGCGCCAACATCGAGAAGTTCGTCGTCAAGGCCGTTGGTGAATCAGGTGGCTACGGAATGCTCATCGGACCGCACAGTACCGCTGAACAGCGGGACGACTTTCGCGAGCGAATCAATGCCGATCCGCGCAACTATATCGCTCAACCCACCATCTCGCTTTCCACAGCCCCCTGCTTTACCGAAACCGGATTCGAACCGCGTCATGTGGACCTTCGCCCTTACGTTCTTTATGGCGGCGATGATGTCACCGTAGTCCCCGGCGGGCTCACTCGTGTCGCTCTCCGCAAAGGATCTCTGGTTGTAAACTCCTCGCAAGGCGGCGGATCGAAAGACACGTGGGTTCTGGAACACTAAGCGCCGATGCTTTCTCGTGTTGCCGACAGCCTTTACTGGATGAGCCGGTACTTTGAACGCGCCGACCACTGCGCGCGCGTGCTTGAAGCGAATTACAATTTGCTGCTGAATCCATCCCGGCCTTCTCGTGAGCAGCGCTGGAAACGCATCATCGGCTCGCTTGGTCTGGCCCTGGAATCTGAAGCGTCCGACCCACAGCGGAGTATCATGCGCCTTATCGGTGAGCCGGGGAATCGCTTCTCGATCACGGCGTGCGTCAGCAGCGCTCGCGATAATGCCAGTCAGGCCCGCGAACAGATCAGTTCCGAGATGTGGGAGCGTATCAACCAGCTCTATCACGAAACCACCAACGCCGGCATGCGTCACGTTACCGACTCCGAGCCCCTCCCGATCCTCGCTGCCTTTCGTGAAGGTGCTTATCTCTTCCAAGGCGTCTGCGACTCCACTATGAACCATGGCGAGGGTTGGCAGTTCATTCAACTCGGCAAATATATGGAGCGTGCCTGCGGACTTTCCGTGTTGCTCGACGCCCACTTCTCCGTGCCAGCCGGCGCCGACGATCTCGATTGGGTCAGTCTGCTTTCCAGCTGCTCCGCTTTTGAGGCGTATCGCAAGGTGTACACCGCCGATCTGACAGCCGATCGAGTGGCCGAATTCCTGCTGCTGAACTCCGAGTTCCCGCATACGATTCGCTTTTCAGCCGAGCGCATGAATAAAGCTCTCGATTCGATTTCCGAAATGACTTCTCTCCGAAAAACATCCCAGATCGAGCGTATCGTCGGAAAACTTCGCTCCTCTCTGGCCTACGGACAAATCGACGAAATCATGACTCGCGACTTCCACTCCTATCTCAGTAACGTCATTCAGCAATGCCATAGTTTGCATTCCGCCGTTCACCAGGTTTATATCGAGTACCCGATCGAGTCCGCTTTCGAGGCCTGATGTTCTACGCCGTCCGACATTTCACCCGTTATCGCTACAGCCGTCCCGTTTCACAGAGCATCATGGAAGTGCGCATGCATCCCCGCAGCGAGCACATGCAGCGCTGCTTCACCTTCCAGCTCTCAGTTAGTCCGCGCGCCCGCATCTTCCCAACCACCGATCACCTGGGTAACCTCGTTCATCATTTCGACATACCCGCTCCGCATAAGCAGCTCACCATCATCGCGGACGCTCTGGTCGACGTTGATCCTCCAGAGCCGCTGCCTGTCTTTCTCGGATCCGATGCCTGGCTCGAGCTCGACGACATGATCGAACGCGAAGACTATTGGGACATGTTGCGCCCCAGCCACTTCGCCAGGCCCTCTCCTGAGTTGACCGGCCTCATTCGCGAGTTGAACCTGTCAGCCCCTCGTACCCGCGATCCGCTCGACCTGCTTCAGGCGGTTAACCGCGGAGTTTACGAACTGTTCTCCTATGTAAAAAAGAGCACCTCGGTCGACTCCCCCATCGAAGAGGCTCTCCGGTCGCGCAAAGGCGTTTGCCAGGACTTCGCCCACATCATGATTGCTGTCGTTCGCGAATTGCGAATTCCTTGCCGCTATGTGAGCGGATATCTTCACCACGACTCTCAGCACACCGATCGCTCCGCCGACGGCGCTACGCACGCCTGGGTGGAAGCTTTGCTGCCCGGCTTAGGATGGATTGGCTTTGACCCCACCAACAACTTGATCGTCGGTGGACGGCATATCCGTACCGCTATCGGTCGCGATTACGCCGATGTTCCTCCTACGTTAGGCACGATGAAAGGCACCGCGGAAAGCGAACTCAACGTTCGCGTCCGAGTCACTCCGTCAGAAGCTATCCTTCCTCCAGATCAGGAATTCGCTTCGGACGAGGAATGGTCGCGCTTCCTTGAAAAAGACCAGCAAGCTGAACTGCAGATGGCTCAGCAACAACAACAATAGGCTGGTTTATTTAGACATACCAGCCGCTGGTGCTGTGTGAGATAGTGTTTCTGTAGCTGAACCGGTGCTAAATTCTAAGCGACCCTATAATCTCCTCGTTGTAGAGGACAACGAGGGTGATGCTCACCTCATTCGGGAAGCCTTTCGCGAATCCGGATTTGACTGTGTGCTGCATTTTGTCGCTTCCACAGGCTCAGGGTTAGAGATCCTCCAGACACAACTGATCGACATCATTCTTTCTGACATGAGTATTCGCACCCCTGGCGGCGAAACCTTCCTCAACCTGGTCCGCTCGGACCCACGTTGGAAGACTATTCCCGTTATTGTCCTCAGCGGCTCCTATGATTCCCATCCGGCCTATGAAGCCGGTGCTAATGCGTTCATTCTCAAATCCATGGACATGGACGAATTTTTTGGAAAAATCAAATCGCTCATGCATTTCTGGGTGGATATTGCGGAGTTGCCTGCCCGTCCCTTCCGCCTCAAGAACTAAACCCAGCGTCATAAGTCATTGCGCGTGGGAGGGAAAGGTTCGCTCGCTGTTTTGTCCCGGATGAACATTGCGGAGTTTCTGGTGGTTGCGCGATCTCAGGAGATATGAAGATAGCGGTTGTGGGAGCGACGGGTGCGACCGGACGCAAAGTGGTGGAGCATGCACTTGCACAAGGACACTTCGTTACGGCCGTTGCTCGCCATCCGGAGCGATTGTCATCTGCCGACCGGCTGTCCTTAGTCCGAGGAGATGTCCTTTCCCCAGGGAGCCTGACAGGTGCTTTTGACGGCGTGGAGGCCGTCATTAGCTGCATCGGACCGGAGAAGAACCTCTCGCCAGGAACGCTCATGTCAATCGGTGTTGCCAGTATTCTCGCCGAATGTCAACGTGCAAACGTCCGGCGATTCATAATGCAAAGTGGTATCGGCCTGAGCGATGGACGCGAGCTCTCCCGTCCCAACCGCTTTGTCGTCCGCGTATCGCGCCGGATATTCAGTGCCGCGATTATTGACAAGGCGATCGCCGAGCGGATGACGCAGAAGATAGACCTCGAGTGGGTCATCGTTCGACCGGTCGTATTGGCTGATAAGCCGGCGAAGGGACGCTATACGGCAGGTCCTTCAGCACGGGTCGCGCCACTCGTTCCGCTTTCCTTTGACGATTGCGCCGACTGCCTGCTTCGTGCAGCGACAGATGAACCAAACTGGATCGGAAAAATAGTGAACGTGGGTTCCTGACACCGGAAGGAGTCTCATGATTGCAGGAGAACACCTCTCCCCGCAATGCGCAGTGATTTACGACGCTGTGTTAGCTCTTGAAAGCTTCTAGTTCCACTCTGCTGCCCAAAATGAACGGGGTCCGCTGATGGATGTCGTTCGGCTCAACTTCCAAAACTCACCGATTTCCGTTCGTGGCCAGCCCTCCTGCCTGTTTAGCAAAGGCCAGTGGGTTAGCTTCGTATAACAGACGCAACTGGCCATCCGGGTAACCCATCGTCGGGGGATAAAGAAATACCCGCCTTTCAGAATGGTCCGGTGAAAGTCCGCAACCAGCGAGCGTAATGCCGGAAAGCAGTCACGAAGATGTGCCTCCTGCTGTTGCTGTGTCAGTATGTGCTGCTGGGCTGTAATGATTACACGCCGTCCTCCTCCGCGAAACGAAGTAGATCATGAACTTAGG
>CAXTMN010000071.1:19500-25464 GCA_964245395.1 uncultured Bryobacteraceae bacterium | reverse complement strand
GAATGGCGTAAGCTCCGCCAGGCATCCATTTTCAATGTCCCGACGATTAGTCTGGCAGAACGTACTGGCGACTTCAGTGCTCTTTTAGGAAAGGTTCAGCTGAAAGATCCATTGAATCCGGGACAAGTTTTTTCGGGGAACATCATTCCAACCAGCCGCCTTGATCCCAATGCATTGATTTTGGCCGCTCCCAACTTCATCTTTCCCAATCCGACGAACCCGAACGGCAATTTTACGCAGTCGTTCAGTGTGCCGACGGACCTTCGCGAAGAGATCGTCCGGATTGATCACAGCTTCTCAGAGAAAGAGCAGGTTTTCTTCCGTTACATTCAGGAAAACAACTCGCAGAACTTTACCAATAACTTGTGGTCTGGTAGTAGTTACCCAACAACGACAACTTTGCTGGTGAATGGTCCGAAGCTGTACTATGGACAGCTGACTTCCACCCTGACGCCCAGCCTGGTCAATGAGGTGTCATTGGGCTACACCGACCAGCCTCTCCAGCTTTCCCTGAATGGAAATTATCAGCGTCCCGCCAGCCTTAACATTCCTCAAATCTACCCTGAAAACCGCGCAAATCGCATTCCTACGATCCATCTTTCGCAGCTGGGCACCAACTACGATTTAGCTTCCTGGCCCTGGTCGAACGAACTTGAAACCTGGACTATTCAGGACAACCTGACTAAGACGTTCGGTGATCATACCCTGACCGTCGGCGGCATGTGGATGCACTTCAACAAACAGCAGGATCTGTTTGGGCCGACGCAGGGTGCGTTCACCTTCGATGGAAGTGCTACCGGGAATGATATCGCTGACTTCATGCTCGGTTACGCTTACGAATATCAGGAGCTGCAAACTCAAACTAAGCCGAACTATCTGAGCCGGAGTGCGGCCGTGTGGGGAACGGACAGCTGGAAAGTAACTCCCAATTTGACCCTCACTCTGGGGGGGCGCTGGGATGCGTTTCCGCACGCTTACACCGAAAAGAACGATCTCGCTTCTTTCTTTCTGAAGCTTTACAACCCGGCCGACGCGCCGCAAGTAAACCGAGCTGGGCAAATCATACCTAATACCGGCAATTTGTTGAATGGCATTGGCATTGCCGGGCAGAATGGCATCCCCCGCGGGATTGTCCAAAATCACTGGGATCTCTTTGAGCCAAGATTCGGCGTTGCATGGCGACCCTTCGGCAACGACACAGTCGTACGGGCAGGATATGGCCTGTACTACGAACGTGTTCAGGGCAATGATGTATACAATGTCGCGCCTAATCCACCCTTTAGCAGCACCGCAACAATCTACAATACGAGCTTGAGCAACCCCGGCGGCGGTGCAAATACAATACTGCCCCCGCAATTGACGGTGTACGATCCGGCATATCCGACCTCACAGACCATGCAGTACAACTTCGGCATTCAGCAGCGTCTGGCAAAAGCCGTCGTAGCCGATATCTCATACGTTGGCACGAAAGGAACTCACCTTTCAGACACCCGAAACTTGAATCAGCCCTTCCCATCCGGTGCAGCCCAAGTGTTAGCGGGGACAGCGAATGTCAACCAAGTGCGTCCTTACCCAGGTTATTCCAACATTCTCGAGTATTATAACGGCGGCACCTCTGACTACAACTCCCTACAGGCGAGTCTGCGGAGCGATCAGTTCCATGGCTTAACTCTCCAAGCCTCTTACACTTACTCGCACGCCATCGATGATGTTAGTGGAGATGTACCTGGTAACGCTCACCAGAACGCCTACGCAGCCTACCTCGAGCGTGCCAGTTCTGATTATGATCGCCGCCAGATACTCATTCTGAGCTACCTTTACAACATCCCCGCGCCTTCACAGCAGCGTTTTGTTCGGGCACTGCTTGGTAATTGGGAGCTATCCGGAATCACGTCATTTCAGGGCGGCACACCGATCAACATCACCCTGCCCGGAGACAACGCCGGGATTGGAAGTGCTCCGTATCGTCCAGACGTGGTGGGCAATCCCAGCATCGGCGGAGGCTCTCAGTTGGTCTGGTTCAATCCAAGCGCATTTTCGCAACCGGCTCGCGGGCAATTCGGCGACTCAGGCCGGAACGTCGTTCGCGGGGCTGGCATCAACAACACCGATGCATCGCTGTTTCGAAACTTTCCCGGTATCCTGAAGGCTGAAACGAGCTCCTTGCAGTTCCGTGCGGAGTTTTACAATATCTTCAACCACGTTAACTTCAACGGCTACGGCACTACATTCGGATCGCCAAATTTCGGGCAGGCGACTTCCGCAAGGGATCCCCGGACCATTCAGCTTGGACTTCGCTTGTATTTTTAGGCTTGTTCGTTTGTTTGTGGTTTGGGCGTTGTTCGGCAGTCTTATCGGCACGTACGCCCAGACGCCCGAGCAACTAAACCTGCAGGCTGCTCAATCTCTCGGGGCCGGACACATTGACCTAGCTCTCTCACAGTTACAACCTGCGTGCCGCCGTTTTCCCAACGACTCACATCTCCAGTTCAACTTAGGGCTGGCACTAACTCGTAAGGGGCGCTTAAAGGAGGCCGTCAATCCTTTGCAGAAGGCGGCACAAGATCCCTTCCTCGCCGGCGAAGCTCATTTCCTCTTGGGCGCTAATTACTTCGAAGACAAGCAATATCAGCCGGCTATCAACGAATTGCGCGGACTTACTAACACCCCTCATAGTGAGCGCGTTCTCTACATACTCGAAGAGAGCAGCCGACGTAGTGGTCAACTGGAGGAAGCTAAAGCTGCCTTTCACCAGCTGATTAGCCGGTATCCTGACTCCGCCTGGACACATTACCTCCTGGCCAACGCGTACGAGGATCAGGAGCAATTCGACAAAGCCATCGACGAGTACCAGCAAGCTCTGGCTAGAGATTCTACGATCCCCAATGTAGACTTCGCGATCGGTTACATTTACTGGCGTCAACAGGACTCTGAACCGGCTCGCGAATGGTTGGCCAAGGAAGCCGCTAGAGGGTGCCACGGGCTGGCAAATTACTACCTTGGTGAGATCGCCCGCTCAGAGCAAGATTTACCTAAAGCCGAATCCCTGTACCGTCGCTCCCTGACTTGTGATCCTTCAAGCAGCGACACTCATTTGCGCCTCGGCATGACCTTAGAGGCGCAGAAACAGTACCGCGAAGCTCTGGCCCAGCTAAAAGAAGCCGTCCGACTTAGGCCTGATCTGTCAGCGGGCCACTATCACCTGGCTGCTGTTTACCGCGATTTGGGTCGCAAAGCGGATGCTCAAGTCGAGTTGGAGCGAGTCCGCCGAATACAGGCCGCCAAAGACACTGGTGTCGATGTGACCGGAGCCAAGCAGTGATTCGCTGGCTCGGCGGTTTTCTGGTTGCCTCTGCTCTCCTCCCATTTAGTCATGCAGCCGATTACGTCGGCTCAGCCGCCTGTGTGACGTGTCACCGGGATGAGTTTAAGACGCAAACGGCTTTCCATCGCGCCCATGCACTTCGCCCGAAAGCCTGCCTTCGACGCGCGCAAGATGCCAACTGCCTTGATTGCCACATGAAGCGGTCCGCGCTTGGCCGTACCTGAGTTTCACCGATCATCGCATTCGCGTCTACTGAGCTGCCGCGCTATCCGTATGATGTAAGGATGTCGACAACGCTGCCGCCCGAACCTGAGGTGAGTTCCTCTTCCTTTGAAGAGATTGTTGGTCTGGAGCGCGATTATCTCCTACAGAATTACAGTCGTTATCCGCTCGCCTTTCATCGCGGAAAAGGCTGCTACCTTTATGATCTCGACGGGAATCGTTACCTCGACCTGATTAGCGGCATTGGCGTGAACTCGCTCGGCTACGCGCACCCGCAAATTACCAAAGTGATCCGCCAGCAGGCTGGCCTTCTCCTGCACACTTCCAATCTTTATTATCACGAGTACCAGGGCCGCTTGGCCGAACGGCTCTCGAAAATCAGCGGACTGCAACGCAGCTTCTTCTGTAATTCCGGCACCGAATCGATGGAAGGCGCGTTGAAGATGATTCGCTCGCATGGCAATTCCATCAGCCCTGAGAAGCACGAAATCATCTCGCTTGAGAACTCGTTCCATGGCCGCACGCTCGGGGCCATTTCTATCACGGGGCAGCCTAAATACAGGAAAGATTTTGAGCCGCTGCTGCCGGGAGCTCGCTTTGTTCCACGCAACGACATCGCAGCCCTGGAATCCGCGTTCAGTGAAACGACGGCCGGCATCGTGCTCGAGTTCATTCAGGGTGAAGGAGGCATCAATCCCGTCTCCGAAGCGTTCGCCCGCAAAGCACACGAACTCGCACAGCGATATAACGCTCTGCTCGTGTTTGATGAGATTCAGTGCGGCGTCGGCCGGCCCGGCGCGTACTTCGCTTACCAGCTTCTTGATCCCGTGCTATTGCCCGACATCGTTATTGCCGCTAAGCCTATGGCCTGTGGCATACCGCTGGGCGTCATCATCGTTAATGAGAAGGCAGCTTCTACCATTAGGCCCGGGATGCACGGCTCGACTTACGGCGGCGGCCCGCTCGCCTGCCGCGTAGCCCTGGAATTTTTCGACATCCTGGACGAGCTATTGCCTTCCATCAACAGCGTCGGGAGCTACTTCCGTATGCGCTTGACTGAGCTCATGCGGACTTACTCCTTCATCAAAGACGTTCGCGGCCAGGGACTGATGATCGGTGTTGAAACCGACTTCTCGTGCAAGCACCTGGTTCTCGAAGGCATCAAAGAAGGACTGCTCTTTAACTGCACACACGACACGGTGCTTCGCTTTCTGCCGCCGTACATCCTTACCGAACAGGATGTCGATCACGCTACCGCTGCACTCAACCTGATCTTTAGCCGCGCCCGCCCTGAGGCCGAGTGAACGGGATAATTGTTTCAGGCGGGAACGATCAATATGAGGTCCTATCAGGCTGACTATGCAGGTTGGGCAGAAGATACAGCAAAGGCCATCGCCGACGGCCGCTGGTCCGACATCGATCGAGCCGCGCTTATTGACGAGGTGGAGAGTTTGGGCAAACAGGAACGGCACAGGATCATCAGTCGCCTGACGGTCTTGCTTTCGCACCTGCTGAAGAGCCAGTACCAGCCAATGAGGCATTCCCGAAGCTGGGATGCAACCGTTCTGGAGCAGCGGTCGCGATTGCGTGATCTGGTTGAAGATAGTCCCAGCCTGCGACCTGTCTTGCCGGAACTAGTCGACAAAGCCTACGGTTACGCCCGGCTACGAGCTATGCGCGAAACGGGGCTGATGCTGAATACGTTTCCGGAACAACTGCCCTTTACGAGCGCAGAGATCTGGGGTGAAGAATAGCGCTTACAGCCACTCTTGCCGCTTCTTATTGCTGCGACCGTTGAATGTACCTGCCCGCAGAGCCCTTCCATTTTTAGAACACAAAGGAGAAAATGGAACAAATGGATCAAGGTACGGTGTTAGCAGTCACAATTCCCACCCTTGCTGTCCTGGTAGGCATGCTGGTAAACGGTAGACAGCTTGAAAGCCTCAAAAACGAATTGAAAGCTGATATAGGGGGCTTACGCGGTGAGATGAATGCCCGATTCCAGGCGGTGGATGCCCGGTTCCAAGCTGTGGACGCAAGGTTCGACGCCGCTCATCAAGCACTCTTGCGGGTGGAAGGTGTACTTGACGCTCGGCTAAGACACTTGGAAGAGGAAAGAGATAGATAACAGCAGCGTTACCTACAGTAGCTGTTCCCGTTTTGCCGCGTCCAGAGTCTTCACCAGCTTACTCACATCCTGCGAACGACTCCGATTGGCCACGAGCAGCGCGTCCGGTGTGTCTACAATAACCAGGTTGTTTACGCCAACCAGGGCCACTGTCTTCCCCGAGTCTACGTAATTTCCGTGGCTGTCTTCCGCGATTAGATCTCCGCGGCTTGCATTCCCATCTGCATCTTTCTCGGCCAGATCGTAAACAGCTTCCCAGCTGCCCACATCATTCCAGCCAATATCATCG
>CAXTMN010000071.1:6857-19490 GCA_964245395.1 uncultured Bryobacteraceae bacterium | reverse complement strand
ATATCATCGAGCGCAATCCCTGACACACCCTGGGCCTTCTCAATTACGGCGTAATCGATGGAAATGTTGTCGCAAAGCGGATAGGCTTCGGCCAGCTTGGCTGCAAAATCAGTATTGTCAAAAGGGGGTAAACCGGCCAGAAGCGTAGCCGTTTTGGGCTGATAGCGCCTCATCAGCTCCCCAACAACTCCGGCTTTCCAGAAGAACATGCCGGCATTCCAGAAGAAATGACCCGCTTCGACGAACTTTTTAGCGGTTTGTTCATCGGGCTTCTCGCGAAAGCTGGCCACAGCTACAGCTTCTGTTTTCCCCGGCTCCGTGTTTGCTCCAAACTCGATGTATCCGTAGCCGGTCTCCGCCCACCGAGGCTGAATTCCCAGCACCACGACGCCGCCTGCTTCTGCGGCTTCAAATGCTGCATCGACAAAAGCTCGGAACCGCTGTTCTTTCAAAATCAGGTGATCTGCCGGAAACACACCCAGCACCGCTTCTGGATCAGTTTGCGCCAGGATCTCCGCTGCTAGGGCAATGCACGGTGCCGTGTTGCGTTGCGACGGTTCTGCGATGATCTGTTGCGCCGGCACCTCGGGTAGCTGCTGCCGGATCTCGGCTTGTAAGAAATCATTGGTAACGACCCAGATGTTTTCGGGCGGAATTACGTCGCGCAAACGATCGACGGTTTGCTGGATCAGACTTCGCTCCCCGAAAAATCGCAGTACCTGTTTCGCATTTCGCTTGCGGCTCTTCGGCCAAAACCGCGTGCCGCGACCGCCTGCCATGATCAGGCCGTACCGGTGGTTACTCATACATTAGGTAAGTGTGAATTCCCGGATTACTCGCAGCAAATATTAAGCGAGTTGTCGAGGCTAGGGAACGGCCAACCCGGTCTTTAACGGCAACGGCTGATCGCGTAACTCAGAATCGGGAAACCCGCGAATAACGCGAAACGTCCGGCTCCAGCGAGTACGCGAAAAAAAGTGCTCGCCCAAGTCTACAAAGTGACCGATTGTCGAGCCTACCGACGTCCCCGCCAGCTCCTCTGTCGTCGCCCGATACGACCAGTAGATGACCAGCGGTTTTCCAATGATGTTGTCACGAGGCACGAAGCCCCAGTAGCGGCTGTCCAATGAGTTGTCGCGGTTATCGCCCATGGCAAAAAAGCAGTTTGGCGGCACGACAATTTCGCCATTGGTCACGTGATTATCCAGCATGTCTCGTTGCAGTTGCGACTGCAATCCTTCTGCAAACGGAGATGGTTCACCCGGCATGTTGTCCCGGCCCGGATCGTACGGAAACTTGTGATAAACATACGGTTCGTTCAACCGCACGCCGTTCCGGTAAACGATTCTTTCGACCATCTTCAAGTGATCGCCTGGCAAGCCAATCACGCGCTTGACAAACGTCTGCGAGATGTCCACCGGATAACGAAATACAATGATGTCGCCGTGTTTTGGTTCCTCATACGGCAGCAGGTACTTACTGACCGGCCCGGCGGGCGCATACGCTAGTTTGTCTACCAGCAGGTGGTCTCCAATCAGCAGCGTGTCTTCCATTGATCCCGTCGGGATGACAAAAGCCTGAACCAGCGTGGTTGTCCCGAACAGCAGCAGCAAAATCGTCACTGCCCATTCGGCAATGCTGTTCCGAGGCGGCTCCCGCCTAAGGGCAATACTCTGGTCCGCTTGGTTCACGGTTGCCGTCTCTTGTATGTTATTCACAGCCAATCTTAATTGTATCTTTCGAACGCCACTCCTCGCTCTAAGTAAGAGATAAGGGCGACGCTGGACGATAAATAATGAGATTTCAGCGAATCTGACCTACAACAACTAGGAGGACTTACATGACCAGGCACATGGGAGCAGTCTTGCTCGTTACCACCCTTTCCGGGATGCTCACGGTGAGCTGCGCCCCGAAAGGTAGCGCAAGCGACCAGACGGTCACAACTGACATTCAAGCGAAGTTATTCGCAGACAACACCACCAAAGGCTCAAACGTTGTTGTTGCCGTAAAGAATGGAGAGGTCACGTTAAGCGGTGACGTACCCACGTCTGATGTCGAGCTGCAAGCTATGAAGATTGCGAACGGCGCGTCCGGTGTCACGCGAGTGAATGACCAGATGAAGGTGAACGCTGCAGCCGCCGCAGCACCGCTTCCGCCTGTGGGCGCCACTGAGACAACTAGCCAGCAACAACGAACTTTATCCGCCAGTGCTCCTAATGAGAGTTCATCATCATACCCGCCTGTTAGCTCAACTCCGCTCCCGTCCGGACCGCCGCCGGTGTCGCCCATGCCCCCAGTTTCGGGTTCTAACAATCCGCCGGTAGCCGTGGAGTCAACTCGTCCTGTTGCCCCCCCGGAACCTGTTTTCGTCACCATTCCAGCCGGCGATCGCTTATCTGTGCGCATGATCGACGCCATTGACACAAAAAACAACGCGCCCGGCCAGTCTTTCCGGGCCTCTCTCGATTCTCCTCTGATTGCCAATGATAGGGTTATTGTTCCCGCCGGTTCCCCGGCCACTGTGCTGCTTGATAATTCTCGAGCCGCCGGACGCATCAAGGGATCTAGCGAATTGGCTGTTCGCGTCACCAGCATCGGTTATCAAGGCCATCAATATCCGGTGAATAGCAGCGTCTACGAGGAGCAGGGGAAAGCCCGCGGTAAACAAACGGCAATACGGACAGGAATTGGCGCAGCTGCTGGCGCACTAATCGGCGGGCTCGCTGGCGGCGGCAAGGGTGCTGCTATCGGTTCAGCTGCAGGTGGAGGTGCCGGATTGGGAGTGAACGTGTTCACTCACGGACAACAGGTCAAGATTCCCTCCGAAACTCTTCTCACCTTCCGTCTCGAAGCGCCGCTCCGGATCGAGCGCCGCAGATGAAAGCGTCTCTGAAAGTAAGAGCCGAGGCCCTCATTGGGAACCTCGGCTCTTTCTCGTTTTAGGATGCAGTTATTGAGTCACGGCCGGTGCTGGTTCCGTCGCTGAAACCGGTTTTACCGTCGGATATTTAATTCCTAATTGCTCCAGGTATGTGTCGTACTTTGACGGATCGTAGTAGAAGGCCTTCATCCGAGGCCGGTACACTTCCATAATTTTCTGGTTGAGCCACACAGCCGGTTTGTCTCCGTCTCGAACAAAGCTCTTATATTTCACGTCTTTGGTCTGTACGGTCCTGAAGTAATCCCAAGATTGGCTTACGAGCTGAGGATTGGTCAGCAGGTCCAGCATCGTCATCGCCTG
Source organism: uncultured Bryobacteraceae bacterium (assembly GCA_964245395.1). Classification (GTDB taxonomy): domain Bacteria; phylum Acidobacteriota; class Terriglobia; order Bryobacterales; family Bryobacteraceae; genus Bog-105. The sequence continues at coordinate 16,249 of CAXTMN010000071.1, read as the reverse complement.
TACCTTCGCACCAGCTACAACACCCTTGTGTGCGATCGGAGTCGCCATCGAAACGCCGTTTGCCCAGTTGTGGCCAGGGCCGCCTGGAATATTGGACGGGTACATCAGCACAATTGTCGGTACGTTCCATGAGATGTCCCCGATGTCGTCCGATCCGCCTCCCGTTGGTTGCGAGTAAGAGCCCATCTCGCCCTCGTCGTCGTTTTGTACCTTCGGTTCACGAAGCGGCATGATCTTTGCCGCCAATCCGCGCTCTTTCTGTTTCAGCTCGTGCTGCAGACCTTTGGCGAGCGTCTGATCATCCGCAGACCACTGTGGCAGTCCGACCTTCTTGATGTTCTCGTACATGTCCTGTGCAATCGGTTTATTGAAATAGCCGGGCCAGGCAGACCCAAGCAAGCGTTCCGTGTAGCTGGTGTTCGTCATCAGCGTGGCGCCTTTTGCCATGTTGTCGCCGATTTGCCATAGGTTCATCACATGGTCGTAATCGGCCTCACGAAAGTAATACCAGTCTGCCGCATTCGGGGGCACAACGTTTGGTTGATCGCCGCCGTTTGTAATTACGTTGTGAACGCGCGTTGCTAACCGTAGGTGCTCCCGTCGAAAGTTGTAGCCGACGTCCATCAATTCTGCTGCATCCAGCGCACTTCGGCCTCGCCACGGCGCGCCTGCTGCATGCGCACTCTCACCTTGGAACGAATATTCTACTGAAACCAGTCCGTTGCTTGGGCTCGGTCCATAGGACACGCCAAAGTTACTGCCCACATGGCAGAACAACACGGCATCGACGTCTTTGAACAGGCCGGCTTTTACATAAAACGCTTTGCTGCCAAGCTCCTCTTCGGCCACGCCCGGCCATAGCTTGATAGTTCCCTTTAAGTGTTCCCGCTCCATCACTTTCTTTACAGCAAGCGCGGCCAGAACGTTCAACGGCATCCCTGAGTTGTGTCCCTCCCCATGACCCGGCGCGCCTTCGATGATCGGGTCGTGATATCCCACTCCGGGTTTTTGGGATGCCTGCGGGATATCGTCGATGTCCGAACCCAAAGCAATAACCGGCTTGCCCTCACCCCACGTCGCCATGAATGCTGTAGGAATACCGGCCACCCCGCGATCCACTTTGAAGCCTGCCTTCTCCAACGTGTCAGCCAGATACTTAGAGGTTTCAAACTCCTGGAAGCCAAGCTCCCCGAAGCTGAATACGGTGTCCACCATCACCTGCGCTTGCTTCTTCATCCCGTCGATCTGGCCGCCTGCATCCGCTTTCATCGCCGCTATTCTTTGGGGTGACAGGCTCTGTCCAGCAACGACCGAAGCCATTAATAACAGGATTGCTCCAAGCTTGCTCATACTGAAAACTCCTTTATTCAAGCGGGCACTTAGAAGTGCAGCCGCAAGCCAAACTCAACCTGCCGCGGAGTATTCGCCTGTGTGTTAATCACTCCGAATGTCGTCGGATTGTCGATACTCAGAAACGTACTTGCCGGCGCAGTGCTTCCCGGCTGAAAATGATTCATCAGGTTGCTGAACTGGGCTGTAAACGTCAAGCCCATACCTTCCCGGACTGGGATCGCGAAGTCTTTCGAGACTTGCATATCGAGATTCCAGGTTGGCAAGTTTCTAAGAATGCCAGCGCCGCCGCCGTTCTCGTTGACTCCCAGTACCAGGCGTCCGAACTCGCTATAAACAGCATTGGGATCGGCGAACATATTTAGACCAGATCCGCCTTTGGACGCGTTGCCGGCCGATGCTACGGTTGTTGCGCTCGTGATGTTTTCATGGGCCGACGTGCCACCTGTATATGGTTTCACCAGCACTGCATTTTCATAGGTGCTATCGGAGCTGCAATTCGATTCACCGAACGACTGGCAATCGTAGGTGCCGCCGCCGTTAATATTCACCTCCAGCGGGGTCCCGCTTTGAGCTGTGAACAGTGGCGCAAGCGTCCATCCACCGAGAAAAGCGTGCAGCAATCGCTTATTTTCGAAGATCTTTGGTGAGTAGACCAGGCTTAGGTTGTAAACCAAGGGTATGTCAAACGGTTGGGGACCGTACATCGAATGCAGATCCCACGGGTTCAACACAGTGGTCGAGCTGGTTGATTGCGACAGGCCGACGGTCCCAAAGGTCCGGCTATACGTGAAATTGGAACGCGCGGTTAAGCCGTGCCAATCGTGAAAGGTAAAGGAAAGGAAAATGCCATTGTAGTTACCCCAGCCAAGACTTGTTGTCTCATACAAAGAAGCAGTCTGTGCTGGAGCTGAATCCAGCAAGGTGCGGCCGAAGGTCCAACTGGGAGATTTTGAAAGAGCCGTCCACAAACTGTAAGCCTGCGTCCCGGTAATTTGATTCTTCTGATTGGCGACGACTGCGGCTGTGCAATTTGCTGCAGATCGACAGTATGCTGAGCCGCTGCCACCCATGACGCTTTCAAAGAACGGCTGAGCCTGAATCGCCTGGCCTTGGCTGAGTTCGGTGTACAAGTTCCCAAACGCGTTTGCATAACTCTGGCCGTTGAGCGTGGTCATCGTGGGAACCGCATCCAGATTGATCAACTGAAACTCGTTCTTAAGAATGCGGCCGATGTAGCCGGCCTCGAGCGATAGCTTGCTTGATAGCTGCCGCTGAATGGTGAAATCGAATTCGTCCGAGCGATTCGGCTTAAAGTTGCGGTCCAGATACGTACCGTCTCCTGCTGCTGCGTTTCCGTTAACGCCCGGGTAGAAAGGCTGCGCCAAAGTTTGCGAAACGCTCGGAAGCGGTGCGGTTAAGCCGTCAGTCCCAATCCGGAAAGCGGTATTTGCATTCACGCCGCCGCCACCCAGACAAGCTCCAGAACTGCTGGCTCCGATGCACTGCACCGGCTGCGCCAGACCGGCGCCTAAAATCGGATTCAGCACCAGCCCCACACCGTTTAAGCGGCCGTAAAGGCGGCTGTAACCACCGCGAATCACTGTGCTGCTACCGCCGAAAAGCTTCCCTAAAATTCCATCCGAGAAATTGGGGTTCCATGCAGCGGCAATGCGCGGGCTTAGCCCTCCGTAAAAAGGCTTGAAAATATAACCCTGCCCGGGAATGTTGTGGATCAGCGCCGTACCTAGTATCGGGTTATAAACTTGGCCTTGCAGGGCGGCTTGTTTTCTCGAATTCAAATAGCTCTGCGCGTCGATCTCTTTCCCGGAGGAATCAACCAGAATGACCTGGCTGCCGGTCTCCTCCGTAGGCGGCATCTCGATCTGGTAGCCCAGGCCATAGGTGAGCGTGAAGCTCTTTCGCATACGCCAGGTGTCGCTGAAGTATTCGTTGTAGTACGGGATATTGACCTTATCGAACAAGTTTGTACCCAGTGGCTGCAGGGTCAAGTTGGCGCCTGCGCGCGTATAGAGTACTTGCGGTTGGCTCACAATGCCGAGCACTTCTGTGTAGAAGTTATTCCAGTTCGCAATCTGGTTGGCCGGAAGGTTGGCCGGAATGTACTGCGATTGGAAGTTAATGCCCGAAGTCGCCCCGCCTACCTGGTACACCGTGTTGTTGAAGACGCCCGCTCCATTATCGTCCCGGGTGTGAAAGTTGAAGTTGTGCTGGAAAGAACCGCCGAATTGCAACAGATGATTTCCCTTAACCCAGCTCAGATCGTCTCTAACCAGGTGATCTTGTCCATCCCAGAACCGCTGGCGTACGTTCTGAGAATTCACGTTGTAAGGAATCAGCGCGTTCAGGTTTCCTGCCGTTTCGCCTCCAATTTCGACCGCGCCTCCTAAGCCTGGAAGCTGAGGCGGAGCTCCGTCCGTTCCCCATTGCCAGAAATTTCGCAGATAGCTGTAGTGCACGTCATTGGTCAGTGTGGGTGTAATGGTTGTGGTGAGTCCCGCCACCCAGTACCCCGGCTTCTGGTCGCGCGGGGCAGTAGCTACCGCCGTTCCCAGCGATCCACCTAATAATCCGCCGATGTCGGTCTGGTTGGTTGTGTTCTGGTTGAGTTTGAAATACCGGTAACTGGTCATCAGGTGCCACTTGTCACCGAAGTCGTGGTCGACTCGTCCGGTAAACTCGTCGGATTGCTGTGGAATGCCAACGTTGACCAGATATCCTTGCGTGTTATAGAGATCCCCGAACTGTGGATCGTTCGCAGGTGGCATGAAGCTCCAGATCTTACTCACGATGGGGTTTAGTCCCAAGCCACGAGGATCACATGCCCCCGCTGGGCATGCTGCTGGTTGGTAGGTCGTACCGCCTACCGTGACCGGGTGGTTATTGAGGTTATATGCCTGATAAACTCCTGCCGTGTTTGGCAACTGGATAATGCCTGCTCGCAGCAGGGCTGACGGGACCTGGCGTTCGATGGTGGTCGCTTGCGGAAACCGGCGCGCTTCGTAGTTGAAGAAGAAATACGTCTTGCCTCCCAACACTCTCGGTGTCAGAGGGCCGCCGGCCGACACGCCGTAGCGATTCTGATGTGTTTTGGGCAGGGGAGTGTACGGCAAGCCATGTGACGGTGTGTGATCGTTCTTCCAGGTATTCGCCGAGAAATAGCTGCTTAGGAGAAACTCGTAAGCTGCACCGTGAAATTGGCTTGTTCCCCGCTTGGTTACCATCTGCACCTGCCCCCCGGCAGATCCGTTGAAGTCTGCGGTTTGGTTGGCGGTGCCTACCTTGAACTCCTCGATGGTTTCGATGGGTGTCGGAATCACGCCCGAGGGTGTTCCTCCCGTTGAGTTGCCGTTTATGGTTCCACTGGCCAGCGTGTAGACCGCCTGGTTCCCGTCCATGTCGCTCGAATTGTTACCACCATCCAGCTGATACTGGTTCTGATCCGAGACCGATCCGGCTACGTTGCCATTCGGCGACACTCCAGGCTGGAGCGTGAAAAGCGAATTCGCATCCTGCCCCAGATTCGGCAGATTGTGGAGCTGTACCCCGGAGATGGTTGAACCCACCGTCGCGTTCGTCGTCTGTAATTCTGCGCCGGCTGAGGCAGCTACTTCGATGGTTGTCGAAGTTGATCCGACCCGCAGGGTGACGTTCAGCGTAAGCACCAATCCGACGTCAACCGTTTGACCCGGGAACTTTGTCTCGGCAAACCCAGGTTTTGCCACCGACACTTCGTACAGGCCGGGATTGAGGTTAAACACGTCATAGCGGCCGTCACTGTTCGTGAGTACGGTTCGCGGCGTCTTCGTCGCCTCGTCGATTAACCTCACCGAAGCGCCGGGAATGGCTGCCCCCTGATCATCCGAGACCTGTCCTGAAATGGTGCCCGAGGAAGTGCTTTGCCCCCAAACCCCGGCGCACGTAAACAGTGAGATTGCAGCAAGTAGCAGTACTTTGAAAGAAAGCGATGCCTCACTAGCCAGAAAGGCCAGAAGTCTAAGCATGAACTAACCTCGTATTTGAAATATGAATGCGGGACTATTTCAGTGCGTTCAGACACACCAGATTTAAACCAGCGCCGTCTTCAACAGAAGCACTGAAAAAGATCAACTATTTCAGAACAGGGAAATGTCACGGACCAACTGGGTCGCTCGGCACAGCTTCAGCAACAGGTATTTCTGGATTCTAGTGAGAAGGCCCTAGTTTGTCAATGAGCTTGCGCTTTTCGCTGCTGATAATACGCGTCCAGGCTAGCTTGCTTTGTCATCTAAATGGGAGAACTAGTCTCGGCACACCCCTTTTATGGCAGCTATTCTTCGGGCATTCTTCGGTTACTTCTTTCTCATCTTTATGACTCGCATTGTGGGCCGCCGGCCCGGCAAACAGATGACCCCCTTTGAGTACGTGCTGATCTTCTTTATCGGAGGACTCACTCTTACTTCAATGGTCGGTGACGACCGGTCTCTTACTAATGCGCTGTGCGCCATCATGACCGTCGCTCTCACCCACTTCGCTCTTACGTGGCTCAAACAACGGTCGCCTGCTTTCGGCCGTATAGTTGATGGAACCCCGTTGGTTCTGATGAAGAAAGGCCAATGGAACGTCGAGACCATGCGGAGAACGATGCTCCAGGACGACGATGTTATGGCTTGGGCCCGGGACAAAGGTATAAAAAATCTCGATGAGATTGATTATGCGGTGCTTGAAAGAAACGGAGAGATTAGCATCTTGAAAACTTCTGAAGGTGAATAACTTAGCCGATGCCAAACGCTACTGTCGAAACAAAACCCGTAACTGACTCGATTGCAAAGGTGAACGGCGAGGTCGCCGTTGGCGCCGATTTAGAGTTTCAGCGTCGCTGGTGGCGCTTTGAACATATCGTCTGGTCTGTGTTCACAATAGTTATCATTCTGGATCTGCTCGGAGCCTTTGGGAAGGGACCTCTGGCTCGTGGTCACATGGCTACCAAAGATGGCGAAGTCGAGCTAAACTACGAACGGATCGAGCGCCTCGGCACCCCGTCTATTTTCACTGTGCAGTTCGGACCGGGCGCCATTCGCGATGGAGCCGTTAAGCTGTGGGTAAGTGAAAGTCTGGTAAAGGCCCTCGGCAATCAGCGCATCATTCCGCAGCCAGCAACTTCAGTCATGCAGCCCGGCGGCGTAGAATATACGTTCCCTGCGACTGGCAGTCCCGCTTCAGTCGAATTTGCACTCCAGCCGGTAGCTATGGGACGCCAGATGCTGATTTTGCGAGTTGCAGGGTCGGCGCCGCTGAAGGCGAAAATTTTCGTCATGCCGTAGAGGGTGAGATCAACCATGTACACCATCCTTCACGCGATTCTTGGTTATGTCTTTCTTATTCTTACGGTTCGCATTCTGAGCCGTCGCCCCGGTGGTCAGATGACGCCTTCCGAATTTGTCCTTGTCTTCCTGATCGGCGGGGTCATTATCTTGGCGACTATGAGTGACGACCGCTCTTTGACCAACGGTGTTTGTGCGGTTATTACCGTCTGTTTGCTCCACCGCCTGGTAGCCAGCCTGAAAATCCGCTTCCCCCGTTTGGGTGTCCTGATCGACGGTACCCCCCTGGTGCTCCTCGAAAACGGCAAGTGGAACAAAGAAATCATGCGAAACATGCGGCTCGAGGAGGATGATGTGATGGCAACTGCTCGTACAAAAGGTTGCCGGGATCTCTCCGGGATCAAGTACGCCATCCTCGAACGGCAGGGAGCCATCAGTATCATCCAAAACAAGAAGTGACCAGTAAGAATTTCTTCAAAAACAATTTGTGGCAATTCCAAATCACAGCGATAAAAAGATCCGGATCGACACTCCACTCCTATGGAACTCAGAGAACGAGTGACGCCTGCGGGAATGAAATCGGGCGCACCCCTGAGGGCAATCGGGCACAGTGGAGAAACCGTCAATATCCATTCTTACCCCCGCCCCCAGCTTCAAAGGGACCGATGGGTCTCTCTCAATGGCCGTTGGGATTTTTCGCTCGATCCAGAGGCACAGTGGACGGATCCCCTGGAAGTGGAGTGGCAGAGGACGATTGTCGTTCCCTTCAGCCCTGAAACTCTATCCAGCGGCGTCAATGAAACCGGACTCTATGCCGCTGTCTGGTATCGGCGAAGCTTCAGCGTGCCGGACGTGCAACCTGGCCAGAGACTTCTCCTTCATTTTGGGGCAGTTGATTACTCGGCCACAGTTTGGGTGAACGGGGTGCAGGTGTGCTCGCACGAAGGCGGCTATACCCCTTTTAAAGCAGACATCACCGACGCTCTTCTCCCGGATTCGCTTCAGCAGATTGTTGTCAGGGCCCAGGACGATCCACTCGATCTGGCTAAGCCTCGCGGCAAGCAGGATTGGAAACCGGAACCTCACTCCATTTGGTATCCCAGAACGACTGGCATCTGGCAGACTGTATGGCTTGAAATCGTTCCCAGGTCGTTTATCGAGAGCTTACGGTGGACTTCCAACCTCGAACGCTGGGAGATCGGGTTGGAGGCCCATATCGGTGGCCCTCCCGCCAAGAATCTAAATCTTAGTGTCCGGCTGCATCTGGGTGACCAGTTGCTCGCTCACGACACCTATCTGGTGATGGGCGGAGAGGTAAACCGCCGGATCGCCCTCTCCGATCCAGGAATCGATGATTACCGAAACATCCTGCTCTGGAGTCCGTCCTCTCCCACGCTACTCGATGTTGACCTCGAACTTCGTGATCTGCAGGGTCAGGTAATTGATACTGTTCGAAGCTACACGTCCTTAAGAACCATCGCCATCCAGGGCGACCGCTTTGTTCTCAACGGACGGCCGCTCGATTTAAGACTTGTGCTCGACCAGGGGTATTGGCCTGAAAGTGGCTTAACTGCGCCGGATGACGAAGCGCTCCGGCAGGACGTTCTTCTGGCAAAGGAGCTTGGCTTCAATGGCGTCCGCAAACATCAGAAGATTGAGGATCCGCGTTATCTCTACTGGGCCGATCGACTGGGGCTCCTGGTCTGGGAGGAAATGCCCAGCGCATACCGCTACACCCGGAGATCGATCGAGCGCCTGACGCAGCAGTGGACGGAGGTTTTAAACCGCGACAACAGCCATCCCTGCATTGTGGCTTGGGTTCCCTTCAACGAATCGTGGGGTGTCCCTGACCTCCCGGAAAGTTCCGCACAGCGGAACTATGTTCAGGCCCTGTACCACCTCACTAAAACTCTCGATCCAACACGACCGGTTATCGGGAACGATGGCTGGGAAAGCGTCGCGAGCGACATCATCGGGATCCACGACTACGACAACCAGCCAAGACGCATTGCCAAACGCTATGGATTGAATGAAGTGGAATCGAGTTTGTTCCAGCGCGAACGTCCCGGAGGGCGCATGCTTGTGATCGACGGCAAGATGAGCACCGGTCAGCCGATCATGCTTACCGAGTTCGGTGGCATCGCACTATCAGACAAGCTTGGCTCCTGGGGCTACTCTCGCTCGGACACGCCCACGCAGTTACTGGAACGCTATCGCGAACTCCTGGAGATCGTCTGTGCACTGCCGGCCTTAGCGGGATTCTGTTACACACAATTCGCCGATACCTACCAGGAAACTAACGGCCTGCTATATGCAGACCGTACGCCGAAAGCGCCTTTGGAGCTCATTGCTCTCTGCACCAATGGCGCTTGGCCAGAGTACGACACACACATCGAGACGACCTGGCGGGAGCGTATTAAAGAGTCTCAGCGGCGCGTCTTAATTCCAGAGAGTTCCTGCGCAAATTTCTAAGAACTAATCAGGTGCCCCGGAAACGGCGTAAGACCTCGGCCTGCGAGTGCGCTCGGCGATCACGCGTTTGAAGAAGGCAACCAACTCGTCCGCGTGATCGTCGAATGTGAATCGTAAACGCTGCTGCCACACGTTTGCCCGTAATTGCGCCATGCGGCCGGCATCCCGGAACTGTGCGCCAAGCTGAGCCATATCCTGGCAAAAAATCCCAATATCCAGGTTACGGGCGAGCGTCTGCGTGGCAAC
>CAXTMN010000071.1:0-6847 GCA_964245395.1 uncultured Bryobacteraceae bacterium | reverse complement strand
ACAATACAGCCTCGATTGTCGTACTGGAGCAATGGCAAACCAGCGGCCATCAGAGTCGTTAGCCGTGCTGGAATATTTAAGTCATCCCAGTAGGCCGACGCCAGGTTACCGTTGTTGTCGCTCTTCTGAAAATGCAACCAACCAGCGTCATAGCGCGACAGCTCGGTAACCCATTGGCCTGGTCCAACATGCGAATGGAGATGCAAATAGCCCGGCGCAACCCGTTGTCCCTCTTCCACCCAAGGTTTCCAGTCGCGGTGCTGTAAGTCGCCGTAGAAATGCAGATGGATTCGCTCGGCCGCAAGATCTTTTAGGTATCCAGGATGCAGACCAATAGGCCGGCCGGGCACCACGGTGTGGAATTCGCCGTCTGCCTCTGAGAGTAAGGGGCTGCGCATCCCCTCGAACCATTCGCGCTTTGGTAAATCGCCGTCAAGCACCATCGTTCGACCATGTTCGGCGCACCCAGGCACGATCGTGTTGAACCAGTCGCGCTGTTCCGGAGTGTTATAGATTTGCCCGTCGGTCCGCGTTTGCAAATCAATCATTTGCGGCCAAGTACCGTGTTCGAGGCACAGCCACGGACCCTCTTTGAAGTGCCACACAAACGGTATACCCAAGTCCGCTTGAAACACTTCGTGAACGAAAGGCACTGTCTGCCAGTTCAGCAGCGCGTAAATGACATCAGGCCGCAACTGGCTAACAGCATTGCGCCAGTCAGACCGGGGCAGGTCCTGAACATGGCCAAATGGCAGAGGACCCACCGTATTCAGCCACCACGGATGTTCCATCCATAAACCAAAAAGCTGGTGTCCTCGCTCCTCCAAAGCAAGTACCCGATCTGGATTAAATGCCAGCTCGCCCACAAGAAGAATCTTCAGACCGTCCGCTGCAGGAGGCGTTCTGGGCCGTTCACGGTATCGTGCGTAAAGCGCGTTCTCATCGATGTAGCTGCCGACCGATGAGTGGAAACGAATCGGATGCTTGACTTGATAGCGCGATCTATATGGGTTGAGACCGCCGCCCATTTGCTCGCGAATGGCCTTGTGATGCTGTTGAGGGTGATCCACCCACTCGCACGAAATCCCGCCCGTGCCGACGAACGCGCTTTTTGGCCGAAGCCGGGACCAGTACAAACGCTCCAGATCGTCGCTGACCAACTCCTGGCGCTCGATCCAGCGTTCCTCAGCATTCCGGTGCATCACTTGCACAAGCTGCAGCGGGAATCCGGGTATCTGACCACCCTCGGTTCGCCTTTGGTGAAAACGCACTCCAGAGTAAGCCAGGCAAGCGTCTGGGCTCGCGTCAAGGCAGGCAAAAAGAGATGCTAAATGGTCAGGATAGTAGAGATCGTCTGAGGGAAGATAGGCGATATAAGGCGCCCGAGCGGCCCCGAGCCCGATGTTTAAGGCTCGACCCAATCCCCCGTTTTCGTCAACTCGCCAATCGCGAATTCTGCGATCAGTGCGGCATTGAGCGATCAACGAAGGAGTCTCGTCAGAAGACCCATCGTCAATTATGAGTAATTCCCAATTTGAAAATGTCTGAGCCAGCAAGCTCGCTAGAGCCCGCCGTAGGAATGCCGACTGATTAAACGTAGGCATCACGACGGAGACTTGAGGTTCTGGAACTCCGCTGGCTAGTGCTCCATTAACTTGGAGAGCGTCGAGGCTTTGTTCCACGTTCGGCAATGTAGCATGATGACAGATCGAGTCATTAGACAACCAAGATTACGGTATGATTTGAACGACTTTAGGATCTTTATGGCTTAAAAGAAGACGTTAGCCGCGGTCACCATCAAGGATGGGCTGATAATCGACGGTCGTGTAACCCTCAAGATATTTCGAATCTGGCACACGGCGATCTGAAAAAGGTGGATGCTCTTGTGATGCACCAGACCGGAGGTGACAATGCCAAGGGCACTCTCGACGGATATAAGTCAGCGTCGATAGGAGCGCATTTCCTGATCGACCAGGATGGAACGATTTATCGAACGGTGCGCATTGACAAGAAGGCATTTCATGTCGGCAGCATACGATCCAAATGCCTGGAGCTGAAGTCTTGCACTCCTGAAGATCAGGCGGCGATCCAAACCATTCTTGGAGCAAAGAAAGTTCCGTATTCCAAGAAAGTTAAAGAGAGCAACGACCATGAAGAGGCCAAAGCATACCCCAGTCGGTTCCCGAGCAACAATGATTCGATTGGCATTGAAGTTGCCAGCAAGCTAGTCGATGGCGTCTACGAAGATCCGACTGACAAACAGCAAGTCTCCGTCAAGTGGCTGGTTGCCGAACTGCTGGATGCACTAAGGTTGAAAACTAGCGACATTTTATCGTCACCCCCAGGTGTCCTATAAAGATGCAACCGAAGCTCAGCATGTTCAGTGATAGCGTTTCTGGGTACATAGGAATGAAACCCGGGAATTGGAACTGCGTTGCGGTCTTACTTCTAAGCTTCCTTTCCTCAGTTTGCCAACCAGCGTCAGAATCTACATCTACTGAAATCGTAGTGACTGGACACGGCAGCGATCAACCCGATCCGATATGTCAGGATTTTAGGCTAACAGCGGCTCAAGCCCAAGAGTTTTTCGAAAAAGCAAAACCCATCACTGGCGAGGAATTACATAACTCCTATGAATACATGCCCTGCTGGGTGGAGGGAAAGACTACCGGGGCACACGGTACGTCCACCTGGAAAATCCGCCCGATTGGCATCGCAGAGGTGAGACGGCCCGATAAGAGCCTCCAGATTCTTGGTTGTAAAAGCTGCGACAACCTCTTCCAATGACTGAATGTACATCCGAAGCATACCGGCCTGAACAGCGCTGAGTTGCCTGCACAATCCGCCACTTCCAAACTGCCTCGAATCGTTCGTTTCGCAAGAACGGATCGAAGCGTCGCAACCGCTCCGAAACCCCTGAAAACAAAACCCCGATGCTACACTTGAGTCGAAAATGGCATACGATGTGGTGGTAATTGGCAGCGGCCCTGGCGGCTATTCTGCAGCCGTCAGAGCCGGTCAATACGGCCTCAAAACAGCCCTTGTGGAACGGCAGCCGCGCCTCGGTGGAACCTGTCTCCTTGTCGGATGCATCCCTACCAAGTCACTCCTTCACACCGCCGATGTCTGGGACTATTTCAAAAAACCGGAAGCCGAGGGCATTGCCTGTAAAGACCCTCAATTGAACTTCCCGCAAGTCCTCGACCGCAAGAACAAGATTGTCTCCAAGCACTCCAAAGGCATCGAGTTCCTGATGCGCAAGAACAAGGTCGACGTCCTTAAGGGCAACGCCCGGCTCCTGGGCGGCGGGCGCTTGGAAGTGGACGGTAAGCCGGTTGAAACCAAGAACATCATCCTTGCGACAGGCTCTGAAGCCCGCATGCTCCCTGGTCTGCAATCTGATGCTACCCACATCCTCACCAATATCGAGATCCTCGATTTGCCTGCTATTCCCAAGTCGCTTGGCATCATCGGAGCCGGTGCGGTGGGGGTCGAGTTCGCGTCCATCTTCAACCGCTTCGGGTCAAAGGTCACCATCCTCGAAATGCTGCCTCGCCTGGTGCCGGTCGAAGAGGAGGAGATCTCGAAAGAGCTCGAAAAGCACTTCAAAAAAACGGGCATCCGCATCGAGACTGGAGCTAAGGCGGAGAACATCCGCCGGAATCAAAACAGCGTCAGCCTGACCGCCACCCTCGCGAACGGCAACAGGGAGGAGATGGAGTTCGAGAAGCTTCTCGTTGCGGTCGGCCGCAAGCCCAATACGGACGGTGTAGGACTCGAAAACACCGCTGCTCAGATCGACCGGGGCTTCGTCAAAGTCGACGGCACTCAGCGCACCGCCGAGCCTGGCCTTTACGCCATCGGGGACATCGTCGCAGGCACACCTCAACTTGCGCATGTGGCCACTGCCGAGGGTATGATCGCTGTCGCTCATATCGCCGGAAAGCCAACTCAACCCATCAACCGCAACCGCATTCCTGGCGCGACCTATACCGATCCCGGCATCGGCAGCGTCGGGATGACGGAAGCTCAGGCGCGCGCGCAAGGCTTCAAAGTCAAAATCGGCAAGTTCCCCTTTGCGGGGAATAGTAAAGCCACCATCCTCGACAAGCATGAAGGCTTTGTGAAAGTCATTGCCGACGAGACTATCGGAGAAATCCTCGGGGTACACATTATCGGCCCCGAAGCTTACGAGCTCATCTCCGAAGCGGTCACTGCCATGGAGTCCGAAGCCACAGTCGAGACGATGATGTCCACCATTCACGCCCATCCCACCATCTACGAAGCTGTCGGGGAAGCCTTTAACAACGTCAACGGGCTGGCCATTAATATCTGAGTGGGGCGCCGTTATGAGACAGCTTGAGCTGATCGATCTCGGCCGAATGGGCTACGTTGATGCTCTCGCTGTTCAGAGCAGTCTCGTTGCTGCTCGCAAGCTCGGCGAGGGTGTCGATACTCTGCTGTTTGTCGAGCATCCTCATGTTGTCACTATTGGCCGCAACGGCAAGCAGCATCACGTGCTCGCCAGCGACGACATACTGGCCCGCACTGGAATCGATTTCCACGAGTCCGATCGTGGAGGTGATGTGACATATCATGGTCCCGGCCAGTTAGTGGGATATTCGATCCTCGATTTGCGAGAATGGAAACGCGATGTCCACGCCTACTTTCATTGCGTGGAGCAGTGCTTGATCGATGCGCTCGCAGCCCTTGGTGTCGCGGCGGAACGCATCAACCAGCGAGGTTATGAAGGGGTTTGGGTCGGAGGTGCGAAGCTCGCTGCCATCGGCATTCACATTAGCCGCTGGATCACCTCTCATGGCTTTGCTCTGAACGTGGATACAGATCTCAACTACTTCGGCTATATTGTGCCCTGCGGCTTGGCGAAGCCCGTCTGCTCGCTTCGCAGTCTGGGGTGTCAGGCCACTCGTGATGAGGTACAGCATGCGGTGACTGCTGCCTTCATCGAAACGTTTGACTATCAGCCAGTGCTTAGACCGCCGAAGGCGCTTCCCGCTTTCACTTCGAATTCAACACAGCTACAGGAGATTGGATGACCGACGTAGTCATGCCCCAAATGGGCGAGAGCATCGTAGAAGGAACCCTCACACGATGGCTGAAGAAAGCTGGCGAAAAGGTAGAGCGCGACGAGCCCCTGTTTGAAATTTCAACCGACAAAGTCGATACCGAGATTCCGTCGCCGATTGCAGGTGTTTTAAGCGAGGTTTTAGTTCAGGAAGGAACTACCGTTTCCATCAATTCTGTCGTGGCCCGAATCGGTGACGGCGCTTCTTCACCTGCTCCGGCTGCCCCGTCGCCCGCTCCACCTGCTCAAGCTCCAGCTCCAGCACCTCCTAGTCCATCGCCCGCACCGGCGTCGCAAGAAGCTAAGCCGACGGTCGTGACCACACCTCCAAACGTCGGTGTGGGCCCCTCCGCTGCTTCCCGTGAGACTCTTACTACAGCAACTGTGCCGCTGGCGCCACCCCCGCCGCCTCCGGATCCCACTCCGGTTGCTGCTGGCCCGTATCCCATTCCGGCTCCGCAGCCCGCGCCTCCTCCCGCTTCCGTTTCTCAAGCCGACGGAGACGAACAGGGCCCTCTTTCCCCCCTGGTCCGCAAGATGGCCCGTGAGTACAACATTGATCTTGGGCAGGTTAAAGGTACTGGAGCAGGCGGCCGGATTACCAAGCAGGATGTGGAACTACACATGTCGTCCCAAGCTGCTCGTACCTATGCCAGCCCGCCAAGTCCTGAGGCTCAGCCGAAACAGCCGGCGGTTGCTGCCCCTGCTCCGCTGCCGCTTGCCGAAAGCGCTAAAGCTCGTATAGAACCCATGAGCACCATGCGGCAGAAGATTGCCGAGCACATGGTCATGAGCCAGAAAACCTCGGCTCATGTCACCACCGTTCATAAGGTCGATATGACTAAAGTGGCCAAGCTGCGCGACAAGTCGAAGACTGAGTTCAGCGCCCGTAACGGCTTCTCTCTTACCTTTCTGCCCTTCGTTACCGCCGCTGCCGTAGAAGCTCTTCGCGCGTTCCCGATCTTCAACGCCTCAATAGACGGCAAAAACATCGTTTATTTCCGTGACATCAACTTAGGCATAGCAGTCGCCCTTGAAAATGGTTTGATTGTTCCGGTCATTCGCAATGCCGACGAGAAAAACGTCACTGGCCTTCAGCGCTCGATTGTGGATCTCGCTACCCGCGCGCGCTCCCGCCAGCTGAAGCCCGAGGAAGTTTCCGGTGGAACTTTCTCCATCACGAACTTCGGCAGCTTCGGCAGCATCTTCGCAACTCCCGTTATTAATCAGCCGCAGGTCGCCATCCTGGGCGTGGGTGCGGTCGAGAAACTGCCAGTGGTGGTTGAAGGCGATGCGATTGCCATTCGCTCCCAGGCTCACTTGGCCCTAACGTTTGATCACCGCCTGATCGACGGCGCCCTTGCCGATCAGTTCTGCCAGAAGGTGAAGTCAGTACTGGAAAATTGGTCCGCCAACATCCTGTAATCGGCTTCCCGCTACTCGCTCCGGACTTAGGCCCGCTTTGGCGAGCCTTTTTCATTTCTACCACTCTCGCGGAGTGTCAGATCGCCTTATTAACTCGCGAAATCAATAATTTACTGGATAAAGCTCATACACTACCCCTGTAGGAGTGGAATCTCTATTTTTCTTCTTGACGAAAGGTTAAGGCGGGTTTAATATTCCTGCAGTACTTACTCTAAAGACACGATTTTTTAGGAAAGAGGTCCCCGCATGACCTTCCAGGTCGGTGAAAAAGTGGTTTATCCGAACCACGGCGTCGGCACGATTGAGAACATCAGTTCCCGATCGTTCGGCACCCAG